>CANGMP010000025.1 GCA_947455165.1 Acidimicrobiaceae bacterium
ATTCCGACGATCAAGCGGCAGTGCGCTTCAATCTTGTCGAACGACTACCTCTACTAGCGCCGGACGCGGGCGTAGAGCCACTCGAGCGAACCATCGTCGAGCATGGCATCTTCCCAACCATCGAGCACACTGATGACTGCATCGTGTGATCCGAGGGTCGCAATAACGAGCACTGAGAGTTCTTCAACATCAGACTCCAGGGCGTAGAAGTCTCCAAACGCGTCGGTACCTACTTCTGAGTCGGGAGCCAGCATGAGATATAGCTCACCCGTGGCTTCAACCCAGGAAAGTTCGTACTCGTTTCCGTCGTTGTCGGTCCACTCGCTTCCGAACTCAAACTCCGAGCTCTCCCGGCGGGCCTCGTTGGCTTCGTAGAACTCTTCGATGTCGATTGGGTGCGTGCTCATAACTTCACCCTAATTCTTCTTTCAATCTGTGCGTAGGACTGTGCGTGGTCCTGAGTATTCATGCCGGAGTGCTCCTCGAAATACTCGCGCCCATGACCAACAACGACGTCCTCAATCAACTGCGGTACGAGTGGGCCGGCCTCGGGCGCTCCACCGCTTCATTCACAACGTGGGAGGTGATCGCCGAGCGTCACCAGCTCCAGTACCTCCACGTGGATAACTTCGCCGAGCTCCTTTTGGCCCTCGAGCCGCGCGGTGGCTTGAGCGTCGAGCAGCGCTCGCTCATTATTCAAATTCTGCTCATTGAGGCCAGTGACAAATTCGTGCACCGCGCACTCCTGCAGACTCTCTTGCCCGGGCTGGTTAGCACCTGTCGACAACTTCAGTTCGGGCGCGGCATCATTTGTCGGCCCACTGACGTCATCAATGAGGCAATCACACTCCTAAGCGAACTACTGCACGACTGGGCTGGTCAGTCGAGAACCTACGCCGCGCCCGACATCCTCTCGGCTCTTCGAGGACGACTGCGTCGTTGGCTTCTTAAGGAGAAGGAGTTGCTGCGGCGTTGCGCCGGAGAGATCCCTGAAACGACCATCGCACCTGAGCAGTCTCCCCTTCTCACCCGACTCGAACTACTTCGTCGCGATCCACAGCATCAGCACTTGGCCGAACTGACCTACGCACGAGTTTTTCGCGACGTCTCGCTCTACGAGCTCGCGAAGGCCGAACACGTAGCACCGGCCACCCTGCAGCGAACCTTGCAGCAGTTCGCGAGCCAGCATCTCCTATGAGACGACCTAGACAAATTCAGAAATTCCTTCTAGGTTCTTTCGACCATGGCACGGCAGACTCGCACCCTTTCACTGCCGTGGATCCCAGTGGGACTGTCGAGTTTGGTCCTCCTCGCGCTCGTCGTCGTGCTGAGCGCGCCCGGCGCCGTTCGAAAGAAAGCCACCGCGACGACAGTCGTGAACCACACGGTGACCTCAATCGTGACCAAATATCAAGTCGAGACCAAGACCGTCTTTCGGACCCCGGGCGGCACGGCTCACGTCACGACGACCACCAATCGCTCTTGGCCGACCGTCGGACCGACTCCCGACGCTCCCCTCCAGGGCGAAATAAACCCCGACTGGAACCTCGACAGTCCGCCCGTGAGCGCCGGCTTCAACTACACCGTTCAGATGAACCCAATGGGCCACTTCACTCTGTGGTGCAACGAGTTTCACTACGACGTGACCAGCCCGTTCTTCGTTCCGGTCGGAGCGACCGACTGTCGCCTCGACATAACCGGCGTGACGGGAACGTCGTGGACCTTGCGAGTGATCTCATGAACCGGCAGGGTTCACGCAGCGCGGGTCTCTTCCTGCTCGCCTATCTCGTCAGCCTGCCCCTCGTGGCATCCACGCTCTGGCAGCGGGCCACGTCCGCAGCCCACGCTTCGCTCGCCCGAGGACTTGTCGCACTTCTCGTTGCGCTCTGGATTATCGCCGTAACGAGGCTCGTCTGGGTCATCATTGCGGCTCGGCGCGGTCAGCGAACCAGCGGCGGGTTTGGCTGGATTGCTGGAGCCATCTTGTCGGTCGCCACCGTCATCGCCACGCCCCTCGCCAGTTCAGCGGCGACCGCGTCGCAGAACGCAATTCATCACGTCGCCGAACACCGCAGCGATGTCGTCCAGGCCGGTATCGGCGCCAGTTTGCCGTTAGCCCTGGCCGCAAAGAAGCGTCGAGACGAACTGGCCCAACTGCGCATTGCCCTCGACGATCAACTCGTTGACGGCGTCATTGAAGAACTGCGCGCCGGCGATGAACAGATGCTCCAGCGCGTGCGCGACTTGGTACCTGACGAACTCGACGGTGTTATCGACGTTGACCTGCGCGAGCCACCAACGAGGATTCTTGGTAGCGACGAGGCTCCCCTCCTCGTCGTGCCTGTTCCGGGCGACACATACCAGTGGTCCATCGCCTTTGCCCGCCCAGGTGGGTGGCTGCGTGTCGATCCCGGCGTGCCGGCAAGCACCTTGGAGAGCAGTGCCACGGCGCTTCATCGCGATGGCCTCGTCAAGACCGGTCACTCAGAGCTCGAAACCACGCGGCTCCTAGCCTTGCGCTCGAGTGACCGAGTCTTAGTTCTCCACGACAGCGCCGAACCATTGGACGCCGAACTCGCGGCGCTCTGTATCCGGGTCGATCGAGGTAACGCCACGACGTGCCAGGCTCCCCCCAAGCGACCGATCCCAGAACGAGTCGCTCGATTCACACCAGGCGGCATCATCGTCAAACTGCTTCGCAGCGACGTGGTGGTTGTCGGAACGGTAACCCCCTTCGCCAGCGATCTTCGTCGGCGGTGCGTCGAGATGACTGCCTATTTGGCCCTCCACCGCCACGAGCCCGTCTCGGGCGACCGACTCCGTAGCCGTGTACTCGGTGGGGGCTACACCGACGCCTCGGTTCGCACGCTCGCCAACACGGCGTCGGCAGTTCGTCGCTCTCTCGGTTCCGTGAGCGGCGAGTCGCGCCTACTCCCCGTTTCGCCCGGCGGCCACTACCGAACGCTGGACGTGACGAGTGACATTGAGGCCTTCTACGCCTACGTAACCGAAGCTCGCCTCGAAGACGAGCGCGAGTTCGAAGCACTCGTGTCGGCGCTCTCGCTCATTGAGGGCGAGCCGCTAGCGACGGAGCTTCGAGGTTTTGAGTGGTTCTTGGCCGAAGGCCACCTCGGCCGACTTCAACGGGAAGCCGAATGGGCCGCTCTTCGACTGGCACGACTGGCCACCGAACGAGAACTCTTTGACGTGGCCTTTTGGGCCCTGGAGCGGGGTCGACTGGTCGATCCATACTCCGACGTTCTCGTGGGAGCTCTAGCGCGAGTGCCGCGCCACCGCCCAGTTACGCCCTAAGCGAGTTTGGAAGCGATAGATGTGGCTGAACGCAGCACGAGGCCGTCGGCGCCGGCCGTCGAATACACGAATGCCGGACGCTCCTTCGCCTCTCGAATGAGGTCGTCGAGCTGACTGAGAAACGCAATCACGGGGTCGACAAAGAGGTGCTTGGACAGCGAACCTGGAATCGTATTGATCTCGTTGATGTAGAGCTCGGTGTCGTTGGCCAAAAAGTCAATGCGGGCCACGCCGCGCACCCCAGCGATCTCGGCGACCGCGTAGGCGAGTGAGCGAATCTGCTCGGCTCGTTCGGCCGGAATGTTGGCCGGAAGTTCCCGAGGCGCCGAGACCATGCCTTCACCGCCGACGTACTTGTCGCGGTAATCAAGAATTTCCGTGTCGGACGAGCGGCGGATGGGCTTTTCGATGGCCGAGAGCGTCACCGACGGAAAGCTGCGGACCGCCACCTGAATGTCGTAGAGATCTGGGCGGTACGGCTCAACGACGCAACCGCGAGCGAAGTGAACATTGGTTGCGAGGCGAGCCTTGGCGGTGGCGAGGTCCGAGACGACATCGATACCAATTGACGATCCACCAAAACGCGGCTTGCAGATATAGGGACCAGCAAAACCAAGGTCGTTCGTCGTAGTGGTCAGGAGCGCACGAGGGAGTGATGGCAGTCCCGCGGCGATGATGGCTGACCCGAAGGCCAGCTTGTCCATACCGAGCGAAGCACTGGCCACGTTGGGTCCGGTGTAGGCAATACCGGCCGCATCAAAGAGTCCTTGCAATGTGCCATCTTCACCGGGGCCACCATGCGTCGCCATGACCACGGCCTCAAGTGGCAGAGCCTTGTCCTTGCCGAAACGTCCCGCCAACTGAAAAAAGCCCCGCGACTCACCGAGTCGGAGTTCAAGTTGCTCTGATCCGGCCGGAACGCCGTCGACAAAGGCCTCAGCTTCGACGCCACGGGGCACCGAAACAAAGACTCCAGACTTGGTCCAGTAGAGGCCGATGACGTCGCTGCCAGCCTGCTCAAGTTCGCGCAGGGCCAAGAGGCCGGTGAGGATTGAGATGTCATGTTCCGGTGAAGGACCGCCAAAAACCACGCCAATCATGACCACACCTCTCGCATCAGGGATTAAGGGTAGTGGTCGGGTAGGTCGTTGAGGTACAACACGACATCGGTCGCGCCCAAGTTCGCTCGAACCCACGAAACGGCGAGTTCCCGCGTGGCAAATGCCTCGCACGATGTCCCGAACCCCGTGCGCAGAGCACCGGCGTTGGTGCGTGCCACAGAAATAAGCGTCGCTCCCAGTGCGGCCACGTCGCGGCCGACGGTGACGTTGGCCGCTTCCTGCTCCGGGCCAAGTTCAATGAGACCAGGCGTTACGACGACGCGACGGCCTGCGCTGGGAATCGAGCCCAGCAATGCGAGTGCGCTGCGAGCGCTCGCCGGATTGGCGTTAAACGTGTCATCAATAATGGTGAGGCCCGACGGTGCCGTGACCACGGTGAGGCGGTGCTGTGCCGGCGTGAGGTGCGAGATGCGCGTCGCCACTTCATAGGGATCGGCACCGAGTTCAAAGGCCGCCGCGATGGCGCAGGCCAGGTTGGTCTCGTGCACTCCAGCCACCGGCAAGACTTCGGCCACGGTGACGCCGTCGCGGATGATGAGCCAGCGCTCAGCCTCGCTGACGACGCGCACGCTCGCCTCCGATACGGAACCGGCGGTCACGACTCGCTTGCCTTCGGCATTAAGTCGATCGACCCAGCTAGCGAGAATTGGATCATCGGTATTAAGAACGACCGTGCTGGCCCGCTCGGTAATTTCATACTTGGCCGTCGCAATGTTTTCAAGCGACTTCATACGCTCGAGATGGACCGGACCGATCGATGTGACCACTGACAGCGTGGGCGGACACCACTCGCAGAGGGCCGCAATTTCACCGAGACCGTACGTTCCCATCTCGGCAATGAAAACTGTCGAGCCGTCAGTCAAGTTCTCATTGATGGCCCGTGACAGGCCCGCTCGGTTGTTAAAGCTCCGAGGAGTCGGCACGATGCCGTGACGACTCCCGAGCAGTTCAGCGAGGTGATGCTTCGTAGAGGTCTTGCCGTAGCTACCAGTGATTGCGACAACCGTTGGGGCCACTCGAACGAGTCGCTCCCGAGCCTGAGCAACAAAACTCTGGGCCAGGCGGTCCTCAAACGGAGCAGTCACAAGGGCGGCGAACGCCACCGCGAACGGCACTGCGAGGATTCCCACGGCGGCCGTAGCGGCCGGGTGGCCAAAAGCGAAACCTGAGCCCGCAATGACGAGATCAACGAGTGACGCCACCACGGCGACCGTGCGAAGTCGGCGAGTCCAGGCCAGCGGCGAAGTACGCCCCCGACGACCTAGCCCAAGAGGTAGGAACCACGCACCGATACTCAGCAGTACAACCGCGACGAGTTCAAAACCCAGTACGACAAGTGTCACGATCACCGCGATTTGTAACGTCGCCAGAAGCAACGGTGTCTTGCCTGGCAGCTTGCTTGAACCAAGCAGCGGTGTTGAATTCCAACGGCCGACAAATCGTAGGAGCGGCCTCGGGGCGTAGTGCTCACGTTGAAGTACTCGAAGCCAACGAACACCCTGGGCGACAACTGCCGCCAGCGTGAGCGCAGCGGCGAGTACGCCAGTCACGAGTGAGAGCATCATCACGCCAAAGCCTCTCGCACCACGTCAGCCAAGAGCGCTGGCGCCTGGCTGGGCACCAAGTGCCCAATGCCTTCGAGCACCGTGAGCGTTGTTGGCGAAGTGAGGAGTGAGATTGCTCGCTCCGCCACGAGCACCGGAACGTCGGTGTCGAGTTCGCCCCAGACAAGAGCAACCGGGACACTGATGGCCCCGAGCTGCGCCTCGTACGTCTCAGCGACTGTGGTGACGAGAATGTCTCGGAGTAGTCCACTCGCTGCTCGGTAGTCGGCCGAACCGTACTGCTGCTTGGCCGCTTCGAGCCGGTCGGCAGAAACAATGCCGAGTGCGCTGAGTCGCTTGATGAGGCGATACCGCCACGGAGACTTTCGAGGTGACGCCGTACGCCGCAGGAGCGGAACGCCCGTGAAGACGAGACCTCGCAAACCCTGTACGTGGCGTGACGCCAACTCCGCAGCCACTCGACCGCCGAAGGAGTGTCCAACAATTAGAAATGGCCGTTCGGCAAAGTTCGCCTCGATCACCGGCATGACGAGGTCGGCGTAGAGCGCGGCGCCACCAGGCCGATCTGGCAACGGACTGGCACCAAATCCGGGGAGGTCGAGTGCGATTGACGCAATCCCCTCGGCCGCCAGCAGCTCAGCCGCTGCGACAAAATCGGCCGAGCTGCGCTGCCAGCCGTGAAGCCACAGAACCTGGGGTGCGCCCGAACCAAACTCCTGACCGAAGATGAGGCCATTGGCGAAGGCTTTCAGCACATCATTCAGGTTACTGACGACCATTGGGCCCATATGACCACGTTGCAGTTGAGCACTAGCGTTTCAAACATTATGAGCGACGAGGTGACTTTCTCCGACGATCTTCTGCTCGGGCTGACCCCCGAACAGCGAGAAGCCGTTACCTCAACGCACGCTCAACTTCTCGTGCGCGCCACGGCCGGTTCGGGCAAGACGCACGTGCTAACACTTCGAATCCAACGAAGAATCGCCGAAGGGGACGTAGCGCCCGACCAAGTCCTAGCCATGACCTTCACGCGCAAGGCCGCCGACGAACTTCGCCAGCGGCTCTGGCGTAGCGGTATTCGCGGCGTCAAGGCCGGCACATTTCACCGAGCGGCCATGGAAGTGGTCTCTGACTTTCGGACTGACAACAACTTGCGACCATTGTCGATTGAGCCGAATCGCCGCCGGCTCCTGAGCGAGTTAGTCCAGCAACTCCGAAGCGGCGGGACGATTCGTCTTGAGGACTGGCAGATTCCTCGGATCGAACAGGAAATCGGATGGGCGTTGAGCCAAGGTTTTACCGGCACGACGTACGCCCGGCGGGCCCAGCGGGCTCGCCGAAGCGCACCCCTACCCGCACCCCAGATGGCCGAAGTTATCGATCGATATGTCGGGCTCTGTCAGAGCAAGGGTGTTGTTGACTTTGATCTCCTGCTCACTGAGGCAATATCGATTTTGCGTGACGACCGAGCGGCGCTCGCCAGCTTTCGTCATCGCCACCGAGCTCTCTTCGTGGACGAAGCTCAGGACATCAACCCGCTCCAGTTCACCTTGTTGCGATTCATGGCCGGAGAGAATCCCGATCTCTTTTGCGTCGGTGACCCCAATCAGTCGATCTACGGCTTCAACGGAGCGAGTCCTCAGTTGCTGCAAGAACTGATGTCGACGTGGCCCGACACCGTGGTGCTGGACCTCACGCGCAACCACCGCTCGACGGCCCACATTGTGGCCGTTGCCGACACGTTGCTCGAGGCCGGCGCCGCCGGAATCACCCCCGCCAAGGCCGACGGTGACGTGCCGTTGGTTCGTAGCTACGACACCGAGACCGACGAAGCCCGAGCCGTCGTGACGTGGCTCAATAGCAAACATCAGCCAGGGTCGCCGTGGCGATCAATGGCCGTCCTGGCGAGGACGAACAATCAGCTGAACATCATCGGTGAGATTTTGGCGAATCAAAACATTCCCTTCGAACGACGGGGGGCCGAGAACTCGCCTGGGTCCGACGTCATTGTGGGTGACACCGGAGCCGCTCGATGGTTCGACAACGAACACAAAGACGCCGTTGCTCTGTCGACCATTCATCGTTCGAAGGGTCTCGAGTGGCAGCACGTGGCCGTCATCGGTATGGCCGAGGGCGTGCTCCCCCACTTCAACGCGACCTCCGAGGCCGACATTGCCGAAGAGCAACGACTGGCCTACGTGGCCCTGACGCGCGCCGAAACCTCACTGCTCTTGACGTGGAATCGTGGACGACACGACTCGCGCACGCCCGACCGTTCACCGTCGCGATTCCTTGGACCAATCGAGCGCAAGATTGCTGAACTAGCTGCCGTGGAGGCCCCGCTGCTTGGCGACGAGCGACGCCAACGTCTCGCCGCCATTCGCCAACAGTTATCGGCGAGCCGCCCTGGGGTATCGTCAGACAATGGCGACCGCTAACCCGCTCGACGAACTCACTGCCGCCCTCGGGGCTAGCCAGGTCAAATCGGGCACAACAATCAATCCCGACGACCTCCACGATGAATCACTTCACCCTGAACCGCGCGAAGCACTGGCCGTGGTCTTCCCTCGCTCGACGAGCGACGTCTCTTCAATCCTGAGGATCGCTGCAGCTCACGACCTCGCGGTGACTGCACGTGGCTCAGGCACCGGCCTCTCAGGAGGCGCCAAGCCGGTAGCCGCAGGACTGGTCGTCTCATTTGCCCAGATGAACGCTGTACTCAGCGTGGACACTGCCGATCACGTGGCCGTCGTACAGCCGGGACTGACGCTGCGCGAACTTGACGAGCATCTCCGTGATACCGGACTGCACTACCCCGTCTACCCCGGCGAACTATCTGGATCACTCGGTGGCAATATCAATACCAATGCTGGTGGCATGCGAGCGGTGCGCCACGGCGTAACGCGTCAGCACGTTTTGGGTCTCGAAGCGGTCTTAGCTGATGGTTCCATTCTGCGCAGTGGTAGTCCAGTCGTTAAGTCCTCGTCGGGCTATGACCTCACCCAACTCCTCGTCGGCAGCGAAGGCACGTTGGCCCTCGTTACCGAAATCACGCTGCGGCTCACACCCCGAATGCCTCACAGCGCGACGATGCTGGTTCCTTACGCCACGCTGGACGAGGTGACGACTGTGGTGCCGACGATTGTGGCCACCGGACTCCAGCCATCAATTCTTGAATACCTCGATGTGCTCACCATGGGGTCAGTCACCAGCCGGGCCAACCTTGAACTTGGCGTAGAGACCCATGTAGCGGAGAAGGCGCTGGCGTATCTCGTCATTGTGCTCGAGACACGCACTCGCGAACAGCTTGACCGAGACATTCAAGATCTGGGCGAACTCGTCCTCGGTTCGGGGGCGCTCGACGTTTATGTCTTGCCCGATGGTGCCGGACAGCGCCTCATCGAAGCTCGCGAACAGGCGTTCTGGGTGGCCAAGGAGGCCGGTGCACACGAGGTCATTGACGTCGTCGTACCTCGATCTGTCGTACCCCGCTACATGCGCGAAATTGCCGAGCTGGCCGCGACGTATGAATCATTCATTGCCGGTTGCGGCCACGTCGGCGACGGCAACGTCCACATGTCAGTCTTCCAACCGGATGAAGCGAAGCGTCACGACTTCCTTATGGCCCTATTCACCCTCGGCGTTCAGCTCGGCGGAGCCATCTCCGGTGAGCACGGCATTGGCCGTGACAAGCAGGCACCGTTCCTCGTGCTCACTGATGAAACGAGCCTGCGACTCCAACGAAGTATCAAGTCCGTATTTGACCCCCAAAACATTCTCAACCCCTATCGACTCACTGATGAAAGGCCACTCCCATGAATGGAGCCCAGTCACTTCTAGCCACCCTGCAGGCCAACGGCGTCGAGGTCTGTTTCGGTAATCCCGGCACGAGCGAGATGCACTTCGTGGCCGCACTCGACTCGGCACCCAACGTTCGTGGCGTGCTCGGCCTCTTTGAAGGGGTCGTCACCGGCGCCGCCGACGGATACGCCCGCGTCACCGGGAAGCCAGCGGTCACTCTCTTACACCTTGGTCCGGGTCTTGGTAACGGTCTGGCCAATCTGCACAACGCCCGTCGGGCCCACGTTCCCCTGTTGAACGTGGTAGGTGACCACGCCACCTACCACTCTCGCTACGACGCGCCACTCGAAAGCGACATTGCCTCCATTTCACGCGCCGTGTCAGGGTGGCACCGCCGCTCCGCACGACCAGACGATCTGGCCGGCGACGCCCTCGACGCCCTGCGTGCCGCGTACGGCCCTCCCGGACAGATCGCCACGCTCGTCCTTCCCGCCGACGCCTCGTGGGGCGAGGTGGCCTCGACGCGTACCTACCCTCTCGCCACCCGACCCATCGCCCCGGCGCCAACGGCTGATCGCATTAGCGACGCCCTGCGAGTCCTGCGTACGAAAAAGACGGCCCTGTTCCTCGGCTTTGACGCTTTGCGCGTCGAACCCCTCTCGCTCGCCTACCGAGTCGGCCAAGCCACCGGCGCCCGCGTGATGAGTGAGACCTTTCCAACGATCCAAGACCGCGGTGCGGGTGTCTTTACCCCCGACCGTCAGATCTACCTTTCTGAGTTCGCCATCTCCCAGTTGAGCCAGCTCGAGGCCATTGTCCTCGTGGGCGCCAAGACGCCGGTCGGCTTCTTTGGCTACCCCGACATTCCCAGCGAACTGCTACCCGAGAACTGCGAAGTCGTGGTCCTGAGTGAGCCTGGCGTAGATGCGGTGGCCGCGCTCGAAGCACTCGTTAGCGAAGTCAACGCACCGAGCGCCACGCCGACCGATGCGCCAAAGCCTGAAGTGCCGAGTGGCGCACTCACCACCATGAGCCTCGCCCAGGCCGTTGGAGCACTCTTGCCGGCCGACACGATTGTCGTCGACGAGTCCAACACGGGCGGCCTACACCTCTACGGCCAGCTCTCCGGTGCGGCTCCCCACCAACTCTTGACCTTGACGGGTGGCGCCATTGGTTACGGCCTGCCGGCCGCGCTCGGCGCTGCGCTCGGTGGCGGCGGTCGACGGGTGCTCGCCATCGAGAGTGATGGATCGATGATGTACACGCCGCAGGCACTTTGGTCGATGGCTCGTGAAAACCTCGACGTCACTGTCTTGGGTCTCTCCAACCGCAGTTACGCGATTTTGAACCTCGAACTGGGTCGAGTCGGCGCTACGTCCGAAGGCGATGCCTCGCGACAGATGCTGGATCTCGACAATCCGACGATGAGTCTGGCTGGTCTCGCCACCAGTCTCGGAGTTCCCTCGCAAGTCGTCACGACGGCCGACGAGCTCGTTGAAGCACTGCGCCACAGTTTTGCGACCTCGGGACCAACCTTTATCGAGGTGATGCTCCCGAAGGGTCTGGGTTAAAACTCGACGAAGACCGGGGCGTGGTCCGAGGGCTTTTCGCCCTTGCGCGCCTCGCGATCAATCCAACTTGCCGTGGCCGTGGCGACGACCGGCGCCGAACAGTAGAGCAAATCGATTCGCAGACCCCAACCGCGACGGAAGCATCCGTTGCGGTAGTCCCACCACGAGTAGCAGGGCTCGTCGGGATTGAGGTGACGTGTGATGTCGGTCAGACCAAGCTGCTCAATGGCCCGAAGCGCCTCGCGCTCAGGTTCGCTCACGTGAGTGGCACCAACGAAAGCCGACGGGTCGTAGCAGTCAAAATCTGTGGGCGTCACATTGAAGTCGCCGCCGACCACCAGTGGTAATGAGGGGTCGTACGACGCGAGACGGTCCCGAAGCGTTGAAAGCCAGCGCAACTTGTATTCGTAGTGGGGATTGTCGAGACTTCGACCGTTCGGGATGTAGCAGGAGTAGACCCGCACGCCATTGCACGTGGCCGCAATAACGCGCGCCTCCTCTTCGTCTTCGCCAAA
This sequence comes from Acidimicrobiaceae bacterium, assembly GCA_947455165.1. Lineage (GTDB taxonomy): Bacteria > Actinomycetota > Acidimicrobiia > Acidimicrobiales > RAAP-2 > RAAP-2. The sequence goes on from CANGMP010000025.1 coordinate 11,886, forward strand.
ACCAATTTGGACATCAGTCAGTCCGACGCGAGACAAGATGGCTACGCCATTCCACTGACTCAGCCCGAAGTGAGCCGACTCGTACCCGAGCTCGCGAAGCGCCTCAAAGGGAAACTTCACGTCCTTCTGCTTGGTCTCTTGAACCAGGAGCACATCGACGTCACGAGTCGTCAGAAACTCTTCGACTCGCGGCCAGCGAGCATTCATTGAATTCACGTTCCACGTTGCGATCTTCATGCGTCCACCACCACAAAGAGCAGATCGGCCTCAGCGACGACAACACCGCCGACGGTCGCTACGCCACTCCCCTTGCCACCGCGGGCGGACAGCTGGGTCATCTCGCAGGTCAACGTGATGAGATCACCCGGGACAACCTGTCGACGAAATCGAGCCCGCTCAACGCCGCCAAACAGCGGGAGCTTGCCGGCGTACCGTTCGTCGGCCAGTACGGCCACGGCGCCACATTGAGCCATTGATTCAACAAGGAGGACCCCGGGGACGACGGGGCGCCCAGGGAAATGTCCGGCGAAGAACCAAGCGTCGTCACCGGGCTGCCACGTCGCCGTGGCCCGTTTGCCCGGCTCGTAGTCGGTCACGGTATCGAGGAGCAAAAAAGGTGCCCTGTGAGGAAGCCAGGTGGTTGGGTCAAAGCTCATAGCGGTTATGACGTTACGAGAGCCAGCTCGGCCACGCGGCGATCACGGTCGACCGTCGACAGGCGAAAGCGATGCGTAGAGCCACGCTTCAACACGTCTCGAGCGCGAGCCGGGGCCGGCGTTCCGAGCGACGTCGTCGGGGCGTAACACTCAATGGAGCCTTCGGCCAGCGCGACCTGAATGATCGCGCCGTGCGAGGTAAACCCCGTGACGGTGCCTTCAACGTGCGAGCGGAGTCGGTGGCGAGAGAGGAACGTGACGAACAGCTCCTCTGAGTTCACGGGGCTCGGCGCACGCTTGGCGACCGGCGAGGGGTCGGCGGCCTTTTTGGTGGCCTTGGTTGCCGCCTTCTTCACCGGCTTGGCCGGTGCCTTGGCGGGACTTTCGGCTCGCTTTACGGGTTTGGCCGCGGCCTTGGCAACTTTCGGCGCTGCCTTCGGGGCCTTGGGCGTAAGCGTCGTGCCAATGGTGGGTTTCTTGCCGTCCGGCAAGGTGATAGCTAACTTCTTCACCGCTGCGGCGCGAGAGGCACTCTTGACCGGTAGACGGGCGGTAAAGATCCATCCCACGCGGGGGACGGGCTTGCCGCCAAAGAGGCGACCCTCCTCAAAGAGCCAAGGGTGGTCGCCGTGAAACTCCTGGAACGAGTCATTGCTCAAGACAACCGCCGATATGCGCTCGGCAATCTTCAAGATGAATGCATCGCCACGCCCGATTGAACCGGCTGGGGGCGAAACAATGTCACCGGCAGCCTCGAGCTGTTTAAAGATTGCTTGTTCACTGGCCGCAATGCGGTGCCCGAACGTGGCGTCCACGACCACCAGCATTTCGGCGCCGGGAAACTCTTCGAGAAACGACTCCACTGCTGCCTGCAGCTGAGGCAGGCTGGGCGAGGTTCGGCCCTCTGTCGCAAGATTGGAGCCGTCAACGACGACCCTCATCTTGGACTTGGACTTAGCTGCGGTCACCCGATAGCCCGGTGAAAGAGGTCCGTCTGCTCAGCGGTGTGCACCAGGGACGAACCGGTCGCCGGTGAGGCCGACTCGGCACGAGCAACGTGCGAGAGCCTGTGGTCACGCAGTGAGCGGTGAAGCTGATGGTGAACAAATGGCCAGGAGCCCATGTTCTCGGGCTCTTCTTGCAACCAGACAACCTCAGTCACGTTCGTAAAGCGAGCCAACAGTGCATTGATCGCGTCCTCGGGCCACGGGTAGACCTGCTCGACGCGCGCAATCGCCACTCGGTTGGCCGCACTGGCTTCGAGGGTCTGGCGATGAGCTTCGGCCTCGTGGCCGATCTTTCCGCTCGAGAGCACCAGGCGGGTCACGTCGCTGTCGTTACCGACATAGTCACAGAGCACCGTCTTAAACGAACCACTCGTGAACTCGTCGAGCTTGGAGCGGGTGGCGTTGGCTCGGAGCATTGACTTGGGCGCAAAGATAACCAGTGGCGTCGGATTGACGCGACGAACCTGGCTGCGAAGCAAGTGGAAGTACTGAGCCGCCGTAGTCGGCTGGGCTACGCGCATGTTGTTACGGGCGCACAGCGACAAGAAGCGCTCAATACGGCCGCTGGAGTGCTCGGGACCCTGACCTTCATAGCCGTGTGGCAGCAACATCACGAGATTCGCGCTTTGGCCCCACTTGTCATCGGCGGCAACGATGAAGTTGTCAATGATGATTTGGGCACCATTTACGAAGTCACCAAACTGTGCTTCCCACGCAACGAGTGCGGTGTTCTTGGCCTCGACCGAGTAGCCGTATTCGTATCCGAGGGCGGCGTACTCACTCAAGAAGGAGTCGCGGACCGTGAAAAAGCCCGTGGCGCCGGCGAGGTGGCTGAGCGGAATCCAGTTCGCACCGTTCACGTTGTCAATGAAGGCAGCGTGGCGCTGTGAGAACGTTCCGCGTCGCGAGTCTTGGCCCATCAAGCGAACATTCGTACCCTCAAGGGTCAACGTACCAAAGGCCATGGCTTCGCCGAGACTCCAGTCAACTTCACCTTCGGCGACCATCTGGGCGCGCTGCGCGAACTGACGCTCGAGCTTGGGGTGCATCGTGAAGCCCTCGGGCGCCTTGCTTGTGGCGTCGGCAATTGCGAGCAACATTTCCCTGGCCACGCCAGTTTCGGGAGCCGGCAGTTCGGGGTGGATCTCTAATCTGGGCACGGCGTTAAGAACGGGCTTGGGAATGGTGCGGACCTCGTCGAGGACATCCTGAAGCTGCTTGTTAAAGGCCTCGAGTGCGGCCTCGGCGGCCTCCATGCCCATGTCGCCACGGCGAATCAAATTCTCGGTGTATATCTTGCGAACCGAACGGGTTTGATCAATGACGCGGTACATCAGCGGCTGGGTGTAGCTCGGATCGTCACCTTCGTTGTGTCCGTGACGGCGATAGCAAACGATGTCCAAGACGATGTCACGCTGGAAGGCTTCGCGGTAGTCCGCGGCGAGACGAGCTGCCCGAGCGCAGGCCTCGGGGTCATCACCGTTGACGTGGATAATCGGTGCCTGGACCATCTTGGCCACGTCGGTCGGATAGAAGCTCGAGCGTGAAGAGGATGGTGCAGTGGTGAAGCCCACCTGATTGTTGATGACAATGTGAACCGTTCCACCAATGCGATAGCCCGAAAGCTGCGACATGTTGAGCGTCTCCGCCACGACACCCTGTCCGGCAAACGCGGCGTCACCGTGAATCAAGATCGCGAGACCAGGGAACGTATCGGGACGCTGCGCATCACCTGAGCCGTCGCTCGGTCGGATGACCAAGTCCTGCTTAGCGCGAACGATTCCTTCGACCACGGGATTCACGGCCTCGAGGTGCGAAGGGTTCGACGCCATCGAAATGTTGACCGTCGCGCCCTGGGCCGACATGTAGTGACCGGTGGCGCCCTTGTGGTACTTCACGTCACCCGAGCCCTGAACGCTCTCGGGGTCGAGGTTGCCTTCGAACTCACTGAAGATGTTGCTGTAGCTCTTACCGACAATGTTGGCGAGGACGTTGAGGCGTCCGCGGTGCGCCATGCCAATCACCACGTCCTTGCCCCCGCGATCGGCGGCGGCACTGATGATCGCGTCGAGCGCCACGATGGTCGACTCGCCACCTTCGAGGCCAAATCGCTTCTGTCCGACGTAACGAGTGTGGAGGAACTTTTCGAAGACTTCGGCTGCGGTCAGCTTGTCGAGGATGCGCATCTGCTCCTCGCGTGATGTCGTCACTTTGACACCTTCGAGGCGCTCCTGGAACCAGCGCTTCTGCTCCGGGTCCATGATGTGCATGTACTCAACACCCATGGTGCGGCAGTAGGCCGAGCGCAAGATATTCAAGATCTCTTCCAGCGTGGCGTGGGTCTTCCCGGCGAGGCCGTCGACGACGAACGTGCGGGGCAGATCCCAGATGCTGAGTCCGTAATGCGCGAGGTCGAGCTCTTCGTGCTGCGTTGGCGCTTCGGAGTGCAAGGGATCGAGGTCGGCCTGCAGGTGACCACGAACGCGATACATGTTGATGAGCTCTTGAACTCGAATCTGCTTCAAGATGCGTTCATCGTCGAGCTCGTTCGTGGTCTGGGTGTCCTTACTCCACGATGCGGGCTCGTAAGGAATGCCCATCGAGGAGAAGGCCTCTTCGTAAAAGTCGTGTCCGCCCGTAAGGCACTCGGCGACGTACTTCAAGAACAGGCCAGATTCGGCACCCTGAATGATGCGGTGATCGTAGGTCGACGTAATGGTCATCACCTTGCCGACGCCCATGTCGGCGAGGACTCGAGGGTCGGCGGCCTCAAAGCCAGCTGGCCAGCCCATGGCGCCGACGCCAAAAATGGCACCTTGGCCCGGCATCAGACGGGGCACCGACTGAACCGTTCCAATTGTTCCTGGGTTCGTGAGTGAAACGGTGGCGCCGGCCAGGTCATCAGCACCGGCCTTGCCACCATGAATCTTGCGCACTAACTCTTCGTAGGCGAGGACGAATCCGCGGAAGTCGTAGGTGTCTGCATTCTTGATCACCGGAACCATCAGGTTGCGAGTGCCGTCGCTCTTCTCGACGTCAACGGCCAGCCCCATCCCGACGTGTTCATGGCGAATGACGCCCGGCGTTCCCTTGTCGTCGACGGCGTCGACGAAGGTGGCGTTCATGGATGGCACGACCTGAAGGGCGCGGACCATGGCGTAGGCAATGAAGTGGGTGAAAGACACCTTGGCGCCAGTCGAGCGACTGAGCACTTCATTCATGGCGGTGCGGTTGATTTCGAGGAGTCGCGCCGAAACAGTGCGCACGCTGGTGGCGGTTGGCACCGTGAGGCTGGCGCTCATGTTCGCGACGATGCGAGCCGCTGCGCCGCGCAGAGGCGTCGCGTCGGTGTTGACCACGAGATCAGCCGTCGGTCGAGTCGGTGCTGGAGCTTCGACGGGGCCGGCCACGGTGGGCACGACTGGTAGTGGGGCGCGCTGGTAGTCGGCGAAGAACTCTTGCCAGGTGGTCGAAACCGAGGCGGGGTCCTTTAGATACTGCTCGTAGAGGTCGTCAACGAGCCACGCATTGGGTCCGAAAGAGCCGGACTTGGCGATACTGGAAACCGATTCAGGAGTAGTTGGCACGCCTTTTAGGTTAGGGGTATCGCCACGCCCTACCGGTAGACCGATGTTGCGGGCCGTACCGGTAGTTTCCTACTTATTACACGCCTCCCCACTGCCCCGCACGGACTCACCCCCTTGCCAATCCTCAATGGCGAGCACCTGGCCGTCTGGGAGCGAACTCCTGAAGCGCCCCTCGCGACAGTCATTTGCGTCCACGGCGGTCTCGACCGAGGCGGTTCCTTTGCTCGAATGGCCCGGCGACTGGACCACTACCGCGTAATTGCGTATGACCGTCGGGGGTACCAGCAGTCCCGACGCGGCATGACCCTGAGTCTTGATCACCACGCCGACGACCTACTGACCGTCGCTCGTGCGGTGGCCAACGACCAGCCACTGCTCGTCTTTGGCCACTCCTACGGCGGCGTGGTCGGAGCGCGAGCCAGCGCCGAAGACCATCCCTTTTCTGCTCTCGTGACCTACGAGCCACCACTGCCCTGGGTCGTCGAGCGGCAAGGAAATTTCGGTGAGCTCCACCCCGATCCCGCCGTTGAAGCGGAGTCCTTCTTCCGTCGCATGGTCTCGGATTCGGCGTGGGAGCGACTCGGACCAGACGAGCAGGCCGGCCGTCGTGCAGATGGTCCCGCGCTGCACAATGACCTGTCGACTCTACGAAGCACGCACGTCCCCCTCGACTGGTCCAAGGTCACCATTCCGTGGACCTATTCGTTCGGTGATGCTGACGGTCGAGCCGAGTACTACGCCTCAGTGGCGCGCACGCTCAGCCACAGCGTCGCTCGTCTCACCATTTCGCCAATCACGCACGCAGGACACGGCGCGCACCTCAGTAGCCCCGAGGCCATGGTGCGTCTTATCGAACAACAGTTGGAGTCACTATGAAAATCGGAATCACTGGAGCCAGCGGGCTTCTCGGAACAGCACTCAGTGAAGCGCTCCGCGAACGCGGTGACTCAGTAGTCCCCTTTGTTCGCTCCAGTCAGACACCGAGCGAACCGGTAATTCGATGGTTCCCAGATCGCCACGAAGTGGACGAGCGCGACCTCGCTTCAGTGGGCCATCTTGATGCCATCGTCCACCTCGCTGGGGCCGGCATTGCCGATGAGCGATGGACCACGAAGCGAAAGACAGACATCCTCTCGTCACGCGTCGATGGCACGGCGCTGTTGCTGCAAGTTGCTCACGGCCTCACCAGCCCGCCGACCGTCGTTCTGTCAGGTTCGGCAATCGGTTACTACGGCACCCGCGGTGACGACATCCTGACGGAAGAGTCCAGTCGTGGTGACGGCTACTTGGCCGATGTCTGCGTGGCCTGGGAAGATGCCGCGCTGCCACTCCAGGCCCTTGGTACCAAGGTGAGCTGGCTGCGAACCGGAATTGTGATGAGCCCCCGCGGCGGTGCGTTGAAAAAACAGCTGCCTCTCTTTCGTGCTGGAGCGGGTGGGCAGTTGGGTAACGGGCGACAGTGGCTGAGCCCAATTTCGCTCCGTGACCACGTCCGAGCCACGCTCTTTATTCTCGATAACCAACTTGCGGGACCGATCAACCTGACGGCACCCGAGCCAGTGACGAACAAAGAGTTCACCAAGTCATTGGCCCGCCAACTTCATCGCCCCGCTCTGGCCTCAATTCCCCAATGGGCGGTGGCCATCGGCCTCGGCAGCGAGCTAACCCGCGAGGCTCTCTTTGCCAGTCAGCGCGTGGTTCCAACTGCGCTGACCGAGCAGGGCTTCACCTTTGAATCTCCGGATATCGCCACAATTTTGGCCAGTGAGTTGGCCCGCTAGAGCGCCCCGAGGCGTACTGACCTGACGCAGCGATTCGTTGTAGCGTCATTTCACTCATCCGAGCGCAAAACGGCCGTAGGCCCCGATGTCGATTGGTGTTGTTCTTCTTGAAATCCCTGCTTCGACTCTCCACCCGGCGTCTTGGCCTCACGCTGGCTGTCGCTGCCATCGTGTCGAGCCTGGCGGTCCCAGTCGCGAATGCGGCACCGAGTGATGCGAACTGGGTCATCAAAGTGGCTCCCCCAACGTCGTCGACACCCAGCTGGATCTTTCCCTTCCAATCTGGCGACACCTTCACAATTACCAACATCAACTACTTCCAGAACTTGATGTATCGACCGCTCTACTGGTTCGGAACGGGAACTACTAACGCGCTCAATACGTCCCTCTCGCTGGCCACCGCCCCGGTGTACTCCAACGCCAATAAGACCGTGACGATCACGCTGAAGTCGGGATACAAGTGGAGCGACGGCTCCGCGGTGCGAGCCCAAGACGTCATCTTCTGGCTCAACCTGTTAGCGACGAATCCCGGTTTTTGGGCCGGGTACGTCCCGCCACTGAAAGACGGCACCCCTCTGGGGCTTCCCGATTTATTGAGTTCAGTCACCGTGCCGAACGCATCGACCGTGGTACTCAACCTCTCGCGTGCCGTAAGTCCGGACTGGTTCACGTCAAACCAGCTCTCACAGGTCACGCCAATGCCCCAAGCTTGGGACATTGAGCCCACTGGCACGGTGGCGACAAACTTTCCGGCCAGACGACCGGGGCTCACCGGTTCGCTGTCGGCCGTCGGCAATCGCGGCACACTTGCCACGCAAAGCGCTGGGTGTTGGGGTACCAACTGGGTCGGCAACGGCAACCACGGACCGTCCAGCCGCGTCGCCGACGGTCAAAATCTCTACGGGGCCGACCTCAGCGGTACGACGACCGTCGTTACGAACGCCAACGCCACGCAGGCCTTCCACTGTGCCTACGTCCGCTACACCCTTCGCTCATACGCCTACGACCGAGCCAACTACGCCACGGCTGGGACGGGAACAGCTCGGATCTGGGGCGTTACCGATGGTCCATGGCGGCTCAAGACGTACAGCTACACATCGGGAGCGATCTCATTTTCACCCTCCTCGACCTACGGCGGCGCCAAGCCTTTCGGCAAAGAGCTCCAGTTCGTGCCCTGCACGACCAACGACAGTTGCTTTAACTTGATGGCCAACGGGCAGGTCGACAGTGGTCGTCTACCGCTGAAGTTTGTTCCACCGATCACTTCCCTCGCTCGCGTTGGGACCTTCCAGCCCAAAGCGCTTCGTACCAAGGGCTACACCCTGAGCCCCCTCTACAGCTGGGTGACCAACTACTTCCCCATGAACTTTCAATCGAGCCAGGGAGCCAACGGTAAGGCCAAGTTCATTTTTGCCCAGCAGTATTTCCGCCAGGCACTCCAGTACCTCACCGACCAAAAGTCGATGATTGCTAAGCATATGAATGGGTACGGCTACGAAACCTACGGCCCGATTCCAGCCAAGCCGGCAAATGGCTACACGAAGCTGACTCGTTCGCTTTACCCCTACAACGTCGCGGCCGCGAAGTCACTGCTCCAGAACCACGGATGGTCCAGCGCAACTCCAGCAACATGCCTGCGACCCGGCACCGCTGCCAACCAGTGTGGCGCCGGCATCCCCCAAGGCACACCGCTGCAGTTCAATCTCGAGTTCGCCTCAGGCTCAGACGTCTTGACGGGCATGGTGAACTCGCTCCACACCACGTGGGCCGCCGGTGGCATTTCACTCACGTTGACCTCAGTGAGCTACGACACCGTGGTCGGCGATGCCTTTAGCGGCAGCACGTCATGGGACTTTGCTAACTGGGGTGGTGGGTGGCTCTACGCTCCCGACTATCTCCCCACCGGCGAGCCGATGTTCGCTACCGGTTCAGCGGCGAACACGGGCGGTTTTTCGAACGCCACTGTCGACGCCATGATCAAGGGCACGTTGTTCGGCGGCGTAACTCTCGCGTCCTATGAGAACTACACCGCGAGCCAGGTTCCGGTTATCTGGATGCCTTCGACTGTCACTCTCGTTGAATACCGGGGAATCAAGGGCCACGACGCCAACCCGCTCGATACGTTTACGCCGGAGCTCTGGCACCACTAAGGCTTAGTTCTCGGGTGTAACTCCCGGGATGTTCCAAGAACGACGATGCAACGTCGTCGCACCACATCGCTCGAGCGCCTCGAGATGACCGCTCGAGCCATACCCCTTGTTACCCTCCCAGCCGAAGTCGGGATACTGCTCGGCGAGTTCGATCATCAGCGTGTCGCGGGCCACCTTGGCCAAAATGGCAGCTGCCGAAATCGACGCGCAGCGCTGGTCGCCCTTGACCACCATCGTTGCGGGCCACGTACGTTCCGGAATAGCTGGCGGCGGCTCGACCCCAAAACCAACGTCCATGGGCACACGCAGGATGTTGTGTGGTCCGTCGATAAGGCAATGAGGAGTGCTGAGCGTTAACTGGCCAACGGCCCGATGGGCGGCCACGGCCAGCGCCAAACGAATACCCCAGGCGTCAATCTCTGCCGCACTAGCGGCACCAACTGCCCAACCGTCGACCCACTGCTGAATATCGCCGACCAGGGCTCGTCGCTTGACATCGGTTAAGACCTTGGAGTCGGCGACTCCCCGAGGCGGTTCTCGGAGCGAAGACAGGGCAACGGCACCCACCATGACGGGACCGGCCAACGCGCCACGCCCCACCTCATCAATACCAACCACCGTTTCGCCGCGGTCATGTATCACGCTCTCAAACTCCAATGTCGGAACGGGCGTCGCCATCCCCTCAGACTAGGCAGGGACCGCTAATAGAGTTGGCGCTATGTCCACGCGCC
>CANGMP010000026.1 GCA_947455165.1 Acidimicrobiaceae bacterium
CTCAAAGACACCGTTCACCGAACCGATCCACGGCATGGTTACGGGACCGGTTGTAAAGAGCGCCACCGAGGTGGGCTTAAGGCTGGCGGCGTACTTGATAATGGAGTCAAAACCGTAGGGAAGTTCCAAGGTTGATCGGTCGGCACCCTCGCGCCCAACGTCGTTGGCCAGAACGAGAACTCGGGAAGCACTCGCCACGGCGGTCTGGGTCGTTGCCAGCACGTTGGCCAGCGACCCAATCATGAAGTTGGGAGCCTTTTGACTCCAGGTCAGGTTCAAGTTGAAGGACTGTCCGGCCTCGGCGTGGAAGCTCACGAAGTTGGGGTAGGGGAATTCGGTGGTTCCACCCACCGTGATCGTTGGCACGCCGTTGACCTTGAGCTGGGAGTTGCCGGTCGTCTGGAGCTGGAAGATGTAGTACCCGGCCCTCGGGGCGACCCAGTGGGCTTGGGCCACGCGCGTCGTCTTGCCACCACCACTTAGTGGACCGAAGGGCTTCATGCCGCCACTGAGTGGCGGATTCAAGATGGTGCAGCGACTGGCGTAGCCCTGCGACGTCAGTGCGGCGGCCAAGGTCCGACACGTGCCGTTGAGGTCTTGGGCCGTCAAGATTGCGGTTGAACCACTCTTGCTCAGCGGAAAGGCGCTGTTGGCATTCTTCAGCAACACGGCAGCGCGTCGTTCGACGGCGTTCGCGACCGCCACGCCCTGATTGTGCATCGCGGTGCTGAGCTGGGACCCGGTGCTGAGGTCCGTCACACCGGTAGGGGTTACGAGTGAGGTGCGGAACATCTCGGTAACCACGTTGACTGCGGCATCGTGAATTCCCTGCTTGGTCTTCGCGGAGAGAGCGTTCATCTGGGCGATGCTCAGAGCAATCTGCGGCTTAATGAGCGAGACGCTTGATCCGTAGAGCATGCCGGTGCCGGCGCGCACGTCCAAGTCAGATCGAACCAAACCGGTGAAACCAAAGTTTGAGAGTGCCGTTGCCAACGTCTTGGAGGCACAGGACTGCGTGCCGTTGATGTCGCCGTAGGAGCACATGAGCAGAACGTCGTGGTTGCGTCCATTGGCGAGGGCGGAATCGGCACCGCTGCGAGCGATGGCGAAGGGGCGCAAGTAGTTGTCGTAGAGGGCTTTCTCGCTAAGAATCTGGTTGATGGTCCGGCGAGAGTTCTCCTGGCCGTAGGCGCCAAAGTGCTTCAAGACCACGAAGGGTTCGCGGTTGATGAGAGCGCTGAGTTCGGCCCGACCCATGAGTCCGGCCAGGGTTGGGTTTTCACCGAAGCTCTCCGAGAGGCGACCCCACGTAGGAATGCGAGCGATATTGAGGTCGGGGGCTTGAATGCCCTGATAATTCATCAGTGTTCCCTCGAGACCCAGCTGGTCGCCGTAGGCCTGAGCGACCGTGGGGTCCATGGTGGCCGCGAGGGCCATCTCGTTCGGGAAAGTGGTGGGGAGATTGGCGGCGCCGCTCTTCTGATAGCGAATACCAGTCGGGCCGTCTTCGAGGGTGATCGAAGGAATGCCGAGTTGGTTGAAGTCCGGTATGTAAACGTAGCTCGGACCAGTGACGGTGAGCCAGTTGTTCTGGTTCTGCCACTGGGTTCCCGTGACGTAGCGAAGCGTGGTGAGCGCGATCTCGGCTGGCAGAGTGTTGCTCGCGTGCAACGTCTCCTCGCAGGTGACGACCTGCTCGGCCAACTGTTCGGGAGTGAACTGGGACTGGTAGCTCGTCTGCACCCACGGGAGTGATGCCACGTTGCTCGGCCAGCTCGAGATGGGACAGGCCGTCGGGTCTGGCGAGGCGTTGGCGTGAATCAGAATCGGGGTTCCGAGAAGAGCGATTCCACCGAGTGCCATGGCACTAAGGAGGCGGAGACGCAGAGTTTTCACGGATTCCTTTTCGAACCTCGACCGAGGTATAGATAACAAGTTTATGCAAATGGCACCGAGAAGGGCAGGCGAGAAGGCCTTAGAAATGCCGAAACCCCGGGTGGGCCTCAGTCAAATCACTGAGGCCCACCCGGGGTTCAAAACGGTCGTACTGAACTACTTCAGCAAGTCCTTCGCGATCGCGCCGACCTGAATTTCGTCGGTACCGGCGTAGATGCGCAGTACGCGGGCGTCACGGGCCAGCTGCTCGACGCGGTACTCAGACACGTAGCCATTGCCACCGAAGAGCTGGATGGCTTCGTCGGCCACCTGGCAGGCGGCCTGAGCCGAGTAGAGCTTCATGGCGGATGCTTCGGCCATCGAGGTTGGCGCGTTGTTCATTGAACGCTCGATGAACTGGAAGACCATGTTCTGAACGTTGACGCGGGCCACTTCCATGTTCGCCAGCTTGAGCTGAATGAGCTGGAAGTCCGAGATGGGCTTGTTCCAGAGCTTGCGGTTCTTCGCGTAGTCAATCGAGAGCTTGAGGCACTCTTCAATGACGCCGAGTGACATGGAGGCCACGCCGGCACGCTCAGAGACGAAGTTGTCCTTCGCGCTGCTGCGACCGCCACCCTTGGGCTCCTCGGTCTCACCGAGCAGACGGTCCTTGCCGACCCGCAGGTCAGTCATGAACAGGGTGCCCGTGGGCGAAGCCTTCTGACCCATCTTGCGCATGGGCTTGCTCTGCTCGAGGCCGGGCATGCCCTTGTCCAAGACGAAGGTCAAGACCTTGCGGTTACGCATGTCCTCGCCAGAGCCGTCGTCCAGCTTGGCGTAGAGCACAATCGTGTCGGCGAAGGGTCCGTTGGTGATCCAGGTCTTTGAGCCGTTGATGATGTACTCATCACCGTCACGACGAGCCGTGGTGGTCATGCCACCGAGAGCGTCTGAACCCGAGTCGGGCTCAGTGATGGCCCAGGCACCGACCTTGTCAAAGGTCATGAGGTCCAGACCCCAGCGCTCCATCTGCGCCGGCGTACCGAGCTTGTTGATAGTGCCACCGGCCAGGCCAGTTGAGACACCCATGGAGGTCACGAGACCGGGGCTAACGCGGCAGAGCTCAATCGTGGAGATGAGCTGGGCGCCGGGGTCGCCACCACCGCGACGAGCGGGAGCCTCTTCGCCGGTCTTCTTGCGCTCGAGCATGCGAGCGAAGTTTTCCTTAGCCATCTCCTTGAGACCGAAGACGTCGTACATCTTGCGGATGATGTCGTAGGGCGGAACGCCCTCGTACTCAATCTCGTCGAGGTGGGGACGAATCTCCTTGTCGACAAAGCTGCGCATCACCTGGATGATGGCCTGGTGTTCTTCTGACCATTGGTACATGACTAGGCCTCGCGACTTACGAGCTTGAGGGTGTTGCGGTCCGTGTGCATGATCACGTCGGGGGTCTTTTGGTGCTCGATGACCGAAGTCTCGTCGTAGAAGAAGGTGTCCTCGGTGACCTTGATGGTCACGGTGTAACGCGTGCACTTGGCAATGCGGTCGAGGTAGGGGTTCGACAAGATGCCGTAGACGTTCGAGCCAATGACGGCCTCGAGGTCGAACTCCTTGGCGTCGTTGGCCACGGTGCCACCGGCGAGGATGGTCGAGGCACGAGGGATTGAGAAGCAGCGGGTTACCTGCTGCTCAGCGACGTCCCACATCCAGTAACCGACTTCGGTGTGGAAGGGGTTCTCTTCACCTTCGCGCCAGGCGGCGGTGCGGTAGTCGAGGCCGTAAAGAATCTGCGAGCCGTTGTCGACGGGGCCAAAGGGCTTAAACGTCGTCTTCTCACGGAAGGGGGTCTCGGCAACCTTGCCCTTTTCGTTGTGGAACGAAACGTCGAGGCCGTCGTAGCCACTTTCCCAGGTCCCAATCAAGCCGGCCAGCGGGCCCCACTCTTCAAACGCCATGGTGATTCCTCCTCTAGAGCCACACTCACTGCGTGGCGAACTAGGAGAAGCCTAGAGAGTGGTTTGGCTCCCTGTGTCACTCATATCGACGGTCTTGGTTCGCTCAATGAGGCGGTGAACTTCTGTAACGGCGAGCCCGAAAAAGAGGGCCGCGAGGCCAACGGCGCCGACGAGAATATTGCTAGTCGGCAGGTGGTGATTAGCGAATCCCCGGACCAGCCCGATGAGGTCGTAGGCCACGAGTACCACGACCGTCGCGTGTTGGAACGGCAAGCTAATAATCGGCCGGGCCACACGGACCCACACGATCAAATTGACGAGCGGTACCCAGTCCAGCCACGACGTCCGGCCCGATCCCGAAGATTGCGTCAGTGCCCGAATATTCCGGCCGAGGGCCACCGTTCCCCACGTGGCCAACACGATGCCGAGAAAGAGCACGGCATCGAGACGCCGACTGCTCGTGGGACTCAAACGGCGTGCTTCAAATTGGGCCCCGAGGGTGATGCTGAGGCTCCACATGGCGAGCGCCAGTCCGGTGAAGTAGGTCACGAGTCCCCATGTTGCAAGGTGTTGCGTCGTCTGGGCGGCTCTAAGGGTGGGTCGAAACACCGTCACCGGGGGGTAGGCCACGGTCAGGGTCGACCAGGAGTTTCCGTTCCACGCTCGCCACGACGAAAGGCCGGCCGGGTCGGGATACCACCCGGGTGGCACGGTCCGGTTTTCACGATTCACGGGGCTAGCCTTCCACACGACAAGGGGGAGTACACATGTCACAGTCACAACGAGGTGCCGCAGCACCAACATCAGGTAACCAGGATCACGGCGCCATCGACACCACCACCCTGGACGCGGCCGTTGCTCACGTCGCCGACCAGGCCCTGGCCTGGGCCGCCACCACGCCCCGCGAGCGCGCCGCACTGTTGGAGCGCATTGTTGCCGACACCTACGCCGTGGCCGAAGAGTGGGCCGCCGCCGGTTGTGCCGCGAAGGGGTATGAACCCAACAGTGTCGAGGGTGGCGAAGAGCTCTTTAGTGGCATTGGCACCTTTATGCGGATGGCCAATGCCTTTCGTCATTCGATGATTGACATCGTCGAAAAGGGTCGTCCGAACTACCCCGGCCCAGTTCGCCACAAGCCCGGCAACCGAATCGCCATTCAGGTGATGCCCGGTGGCGGTTTCGACAAGATCCTCTACTCGGGCATGTCGGCCGAGGTCTGGATGGAGCCCGGTATTACCGAGCAGCAGGTCAAGGACACCCAGGCCGAGGTCTACAAGAACCCGGCCGCTCACGCCGGTGTCTCGCTCGTCCTCGGCGCCGGCAACGTGGCCTCCCTCGGACCGCGCGACGTGCTCACCAAGCTCTTTGCCGAAGGCAAGGTCGTGGTCTTGAAGGCCAACCCGGTCAACGAGTACCTCGTCCCCTACTGGGAAAAGGCCATGGCCGCCCTCATTGAGAAGGGCTTCTTGAGCATCGTCAGTGGCGGTGCCGCCACCGGTGCCTACCTCACGAACCACGACTCAGTCCAGGACATTCACGTCACGGGATCAGACAAGACTCACGACGCCATTGTCTTTGGTGTCGGCGAAGAGGGCGCCCGTCGCAAGGCGGCCAATGAGCCACTCGTCACCAAGCCCGTCTCATGCGAGCTCGGCAACGTCTCGCCCGTCGTCATCGTGCCCGGCGTCTGGAGTGCGCAAGACATTGCCTACCAAGCCGCCCACGTGGCGACCATGATCACTAACAACGCCGGCTTTAACTGCCTGACGCCACGCGTGCTCGTCACGCACAAGGGCTGGGCTCAGCGTGACGAGTTCCTCGCCGCTTTGGAAGAGACGTTGTCCTCGCTGCCGACTCGCCGCGCCTACTACCCGGGTGCTCGCGAACGCCACGCCGCCTTCCTGGCCGAGCACCCCGAGGCGACGCTGCTCGGTTCGACCGAGGGCGACCAGTTGCCTTGGACCCTGATTCGAAACGTCAACCCCGAAAACGTTGGTGACATGGCCTTTAACGTCGAGGCCTTCTGCGCCCTCGCGAGTGAGACGGCCCTCGAGGCCTCGGACCCGGCCGACTTTGTTCGCCGCGCCGTAACGTTCTGCAACGACGTCGTCTGGGGCACCTTGTCGGCCACCGTGTTGGCTCACCCGACCTCGATGAAGGACCCCGTCACCGGACCGGCCATTGAGCAGGCCGTGGCCGACCTTCGCTACGGATCGATTGGCCTCAACCTGTGGCACGCGATGAGCTTCGCCTTCTCCACCACAGTCTGGGGTGCTTACCCCGGACACCCCATCACCGACATTCAGTCCGGCAGTGGTTTCGTGGGCAACGCCTTCCTCTTCGCGAACCCGCAGAAGAGTGTGGTGCGGGGACCGTTCCGCGCCAACCCCGCACCGGCCTGGTTCGCGACCAATAAGAACGGCGCCGCCGTCATGCGCAAGCTCCTCGCCTTTGAGGCCGCTCCGTCGTGGCGCAAGATTCCCGGACTGCTCGCAGCTGCACTGAAGAAGTAGGTCACCCCGTTGAGTTGGGTCGACCTCTTTATCGCGGTCACCGTCGTGGCGGCGGCCTTTCGAGGTCGCGCCACTGGTGCCCTGCGACAAGTGGGAAATCTGATTGGTCTGGCCACCGGGTTCATTCTCGGCACGTGGTTCGCTCCGTCGTTGGCGCACCACATCAACTCGTCGACGTGGCGTCCGCTGGTAGCAATCGGCCTTGTGGTCGTCGCCTCGTCGCTTGGCGCGGCCGCGGGTCAGCTCTGCGGTGCGGCGGCGAACAAGTCGCTGCGCCAACTTCGACTCGGCGCCCTCGACGCCAGTGTCGGAGCTGGTCTCGGGGTCGTTAGCGCCCTCGTCAGTTGCTGGTTGGTGGCCGGCCTCCTCGTGAACACATCGTGGATTGCGGTGGCCAGTGGCATTAATGACTCCAAAGTGATTGTGGCCCTCGATCGCATCATGCCCCCGGTTCCCAGCGTGGAGGCCAAGTTGGTCTCGCTGTTTCGCAGTGCCGATTTTCCGAGTGTCTTTGCTCAGGTTGTTTCGCCGACGGTGCCGAACGTAGTGACGCCCAGCCACAGCGTTAGTTCGGCCCAAGTGGGAACGGCCGCCAACTCCGTCTTCAAAGTCATTGCCCTCGGCGCCTGCGCTTCCGGCCACGAGGGCACGGCATTTGTGATTGGCCGTTCCATGGTCGTAACCAATGCCCACGTAATTGCCGGCGCGACTTCGCTGCGCGTCGATGGTCGCAACGCGACGCCGCTCGTGGTCGATAGTCGCCACGACGTGGCCATCTTGTCGGTGCCGGGCCTCGTGGCGCCCGTTCTTCACGTCACGGACACACCACCGCGCGATACGGCGGCGGCCATCGTCGGCTTTCCGTTGAACGGTCAGCGCACGACGACCCCGGCGGCCGTGGCCGGTTCGGTGACGGCCATGAGTCGCGGTCTCTACGGGGGAGCGACCTACCTGCGCACACTCCTCGTGCTCACTACGTCGGTCGAGCCGGGCAACTCTGGCAGTCCGGTCTTTGTGAATGGCAAGGTAATCGGCATGATCGTTTCACGCTCAACGAGTCAGTCAACGACGGCTTACGCCATTGAGACGAATGTGCTGGCGGCTGACCTCGCGGCGGTTCGTCCCCACCAGAGTGTGGGAACCGGCGCCTGCTTTAACGGTTAGATCGAGCGAATCGCTTCGGCCAACACGCCGAGACCATCACGCAGTTGCTCGTCGCTGATTGAAAGCGCGGGTAGTAAACGGACACAGTTGCCGTAGGTGCCACACGAGATCACGACGACACCGCGCTTGGTGCAGTACTCAATGATGGCCTTGGTGGCAGCCGCGTTCGGCTCCTTGCCGCCGGGGACGACGAACTCAATGACGATCATGGCGCCACGGCCACGGACGTCACCCACGATGGGCGCACTGGCCTGGACCTCTCGGAGGAAGGGCACCATGAGCTGCTCGATTTCGCGAGCGCGCAGATGCATCTGGCCAACACGCAGCGCCTTGATGGTGGCGAGCGACGCGGCGGCGGCCACGGGGTTGCCTCCGTAGGTACCGCCGAGTCCACCTTCGTGCACGGCGTTCATGATCTCGGCACGACCGGTCACGCCGGCCAGCGGCATGCCACCGGCCAGACCCTTGGCCGTGGTGACGATGTCGGGAATGACGCCCTCGTGATCAACGGCGAACCACTCACCGGTGCGGCAAAAGCCACTCTGAATTTCGTCGGCGATAAAGAGCGCACCGTTGGCCTTGGTCCAGGCCGACAGGGCCGGCAAGAAGCCGTCGGCCGGCACGATGAAGCCACCCTCACCCTGAATTGGTTCAATCAAGATGGCGGCCACGTTGTGAGCCCCCACGCTCGATTCGATGGCCGAGATGGCGCGCTGCGCCGCTTCGGGACCACTGAGGCCGTCGCGGAAGGGGTACGAGGTGGGAACGCGGTAGACCTCGGGGGCGAAGGGTCCGAAACGGTCCTTGTAGGGCATGTTCTTCGCCGTGAGGGCCATCGTCAAGTTGGTGCGCCCGTGGTAGGCGTGGTCGACGACGACAATGGCGTCGCGGCCAGTAGCCAGACGAGCAATCTTGACGGCGTTTTCGACGGCCTCGGCACCCGAGTTAAAGAGGGCCGAGGTCTTGTGGTGATCGCCGGGCGTAATGGCGGCCAGTTCTTCGCAGACTTCGATGTACTCCTCGTAGGGAGTCACCATGAAGCAAGTGTGCGTGAAGTCAGCGACTTGGCGCGACACGGCGTCGGTGATGGCCGGCACGGCGTGGCCGACGGTCGTCACGGCAATACCCGACCCGAGGTCGAGCAGTCGGTTGTCGTCAATGTCCACGAGGATTGAGCCCTCGGCCCGCTCGATGTAAACGGGGAAGCCCTGGGTCAGGCCGTGGCTCACGGTCGCCTTACGTCGTTCGTGCATCGCTTGGGACTTGGGACCGGGAAGTTCGGTCACGATCTTGCGCTCGGTGCCGACTGGCGTCGTTGCGTGGCTCACGGTGACTCCTTGAATGAATTGCTCGCTCCAGCGTAGTTCTCGCATTCGAAGCGACCCCGTGGCACGCAAGTTCTGCCTTTAGTGTGGAGCTATGCCCGCCGCCTCCGCTGACACCATGACGCTCCCACGCTTTGCCGTGCACCTCGACGCAAAACTTCGCCGAGTCTCCATGCTCACGACCGCCCCTGGCGGCTTCGAGGGCGAGGGGTTTCCGGTGCGCCGCGCCTTCGCCGGTATTCCGCTCGCGGACCTGGACCCCTTTGTTCACATGGACCAGATGGGTGAGGTCGAATACGCCCCAGGCGAGCCCAAGGGCACCCCGTGGCACCCCCACCGTGGCTTTGAGACCTTTACCTACTTGATTGATGGCCAGTTCATCCACCAAGACTCCATGGGTGGCGGCGGCATGATCAGTGACGGTGGCACGCAGTACATGACGGCCGGCGACGGCATCTTGCACATTGAGACACCCCCGTCGGCACTCGTCGAGGCCGGTGGTCTCTTCCACGGACTGCAGCTGTGGATCAACCTGCCCGCCGAGAAGAAGCGCATCGCTCCTCAGTACCAGGACCTCCAGGGCCGCGACTCATCGATGGTCACTACAACCGACGGTGGTGCGCTGGTGCGCGTCTTGGCCGGCGAAGTTGACGGCTTTAAGGGACCCGGCATCTCCCACACCCCACTGGCCATTACCCACATCACCTTGGCGCCCGGCGCCCGTGCAGAGATTCCGTGGCGGGCCGACTTCAATGCCCTGGCCTACGTCTTGGCCGGCAATGGATTCGTCGGTGCCGAACGTCGACCGTTCCACACCGGTCAGATGGCCGTGTTGGTGGAGGGCGACATGATCGTCATCGAGGCCGACGTGCAGCAGGACTCGCACACCCCGACGCTCGAAATCTTCCTCATCGGTGGCGTGCCACTGCGCGAAACCGTCGTGCAGTACGGACCGTTCGTCATGAACACACGGGCCGAAATCCAAGAGGCCTTCGAGGACTTCAACGCTGGCCGACTGGGTGTCGTTCCGGCAAATGCCATTCAGCCCCACCGCGCGAAGTAGGAAAAGCAAATCTCGGCCCGCGAGCGGACCGAGATTGTGCGTTCTATCGGTATTGGCAACCAACACCGGTGGTGGCGGACAGGGTGGGATTTGAACCCACGGTGGCTTGCACCACAACGGTTTTCGAGACCGTCCTATTCGGCCGCTCTAGCACCTGTCCGTTGTTCAGTCTAGTTGAGCCATTCCGACCGGACTTTTGGCGAGCGAACTACCGTCGAGCGGCGAAGAAGGACCGCAAGAGCTCGGCTGACTCAGCGCGGCGAATATCGCGAACGATGTTCACTTCGTGGAGCAATCGGGGATCTTGCAGGAGGTTGTAGCGAGAGCCAACGGCTCCGGCCTTGTCGTCATCGGCTCCGTAGACGACGGTCTTGACACGTGCCGACAACAGCGCGCCGGCGCACATCACGCAAGGTTCCAAGGTGACGTACACCGTCGCTCCGTCGAGGCGCCAGCGACCCGTGGTGGCGGCGGCGGCCCGAAGGGCCACGACTTCGGCGTGGGCGGTGGGGTCTTGGTCGAGTTCGCGACGATTCTCACCGGCCCCGATGAGCTGTCCGTCCACAACAATGACGCAGCCGACGGGAACGTCGTCGTGGGACTCGGCACGGCGGGCCCAGTCGAGGGCCTGGTCCATCCAGACTTCGTCTTGAGTTCCGTCCATGCGGTCCGCCCTCTACCTTGCTGGCGGAAGTGGTGGGATTTGAACCCACGGACCCGTGAAGGTCACACGATTTCCAATCGTGCCGATTCGGCCGCTCTCGCACACTTCCAAGATCTTCCCGAAGGAACATCGAGGTATCAGGCTAGTTGAGCCGGCGCGGGACGACTTTCTGTCCGGCGAGTAATCTGAATATTCCGGCGTCGAAAGCGATGGTCGGGTCCTACGCAGCGGACGTTCGTGAATCGAGTCAGGGGCGGAAGCCAGCAGCTCTCAGCGGATTGCTCCGGGTGCCGTAGATCGCCTGGCCATCGCTTTGGACTCCGGACTTTGACCCAGCGCGCCGGTAGGCTCGCGACGTGACTGACGTCGTTCCTCCCCCCATGGTGCCTGAAGGCGTGAACTCGCTGTACCGCCGTTTCCGCCCCGGTCGCTTCAGCGAGATCAAGGGACAAGAGCATGTCGTGCGAGCGCTCCAGGGAGCCGTCGCCCACGACCGCGTCGTCCACGCCTACCTCTTTTCGGGCCCGCGCGGCACCGGCAAAACCTCAACAGCTCGAATTCTCGCCAAGGCGCTCAACTGCCCGAACGTCGTCGACGGTGACCCGTGCAACGCCTGCGCCAGTTGTGTGGCGATTACTCAGGGGGCCTCGCTCGACGTGGTCGAGCTCGACGCAGCCTCCAACAACGGTGTTGAGTACGTCCGCGAACTAGCGGCCTCGGCCTGGATTGGCACCTCGGGGCGCCACAAGGTCTACATCATCGACGAAGTCCACATGCTCACGAAGGCCTCGTCGAACGCTCTGCTCAAGACGCTCGAAGAGCCACCCCACGGCGTGGTCTTTGTCCTCGCGACCACCGACCCCCACAAGGTTCTCGACACCATTAAGTCGCGCACCCAGCACCTCGAGTTTCGCCTCATCGCCCCTGACGTACTCGGCGAGCTTCTGACCGACGTCGTTGCGCGGGCCAAGCTCGCCGTTGACGAGCACTCGGTCGAGGTCGCGGTGCAGCGCGCCAAGGGTTCGGCCCGCGATGCGTTGAGTGCCCTTGACCAGATCGTCGCTTCCGGAATAAGTAGTGAGGCCCGACCTGACTTTGAAGGACTCTTTGGTGCCTTTACCGAGGCCGATCCCGTGGCGGCATTGACGCAGCTAGCTCGCTTAGCCCACGACGGCTGGGACCCCGAACAGTTGGCCGAGAATTTGATCGCCGAACTTCGCCAAACCTTCCTGCTGCTGGTGGCGCCCGATGTTTCGGACCTCTACGCCGGTGACCGCGAACGCCTCGCCGCGTGGGGTCAGCGCCTCGGACTGCCGAAGACCGTTCGCATCATTGAGACGCTCGGCAAGACGGTGCGCGATATGCACAGCGCCCCAGACCCGACCGTTGTCTTGGAAGTGGCCGTCGCTCGACTTACTCACCCCGAACTGGACGACAACGTGGCCGCGCTACTCGAGCGCGTTACCAAGTTGGAACGCCAAATTGCTCAGGGCGTCGGTGGGTCGGCACCCGCTCCCGCCCCCAAGTCGGCCGCACCGTCACGCCCGATTGCGGGACTCCAGCGAACCTCGTCCAGCGCTCCCGCACCGTCGACCCCAATCGCAAAAGCCGAACCAGCTGCGGCTCCAGTATCCGAACCGGTTCCCGCGCCACACGTTGAGACAGAAGTGGTCGCCACATCCGAGCCAGTCGCGCCAGCTGAACCCGTGGGCAACGTGGCTGAGCTCACGTTGGCCGAAGTAAGAGATCGCATTGAGCGGCGCGTTATGCCGACACTGCTCCGTTCGGTCCAAGCGCTCCTGCGCACCTCGGAGTTTCGTTCCTTTGCCGATGGCACACTGACGATTGCCTTGCAGGGTGCCGGACTTAAGAGTGCGGCCGAGCGCAATGAACCCGGGCTGCTCGACGCATTGAAACAAGAGTTCGGCGCTCGTATTCCCGTCGTGTGGGCCTTTGACGGCGCCCCTACGGTGGAGAGTGGTCGCGACGAATCAACGGTGCTTCGCAACGCCGAAGAGGACGAGATGACCTATTCGGAGATGGACGAGAGTCCTATCCTCACCGATGATCTCCAAAAGCACCTCATCCTGGAGAACTTCCCGGGTGCTGAAGAGGTTTCGTGAGTTACCCACCCTCGCTGCAGTCCGTCATCGATGAGCTCGGGCGTTTTCCCGGCGTCGGACCAAAGTCGGCTCAGCGCATTGCCTTTTGGATGATGCGCCAGCCCGACGAGGACGTTCGTCGTCTCGTGGAGTCGATGCTCTCGATGAAGGCCAGCCTCTCGCTCTGCCCGGAGTGCTGCAACATCTCGGAGAACGACGGCGTCTGCTCGCTCTGCAGCGACGCCCGCCGTGACCAGTCGGTGCTCTGTGTGGTCGAAGAGCCCCGTGACGTCGTGGCGATTGAGCGCTCCAATGCGTTCCACGGTCGCTACCACGTCCTGCACGGACTGATTAATCCACTCGAAGGCATGACCCCGGATCGTCTCAAGATTCGCGAACTCCTAAAGCGCCTGCACGATGACGGCATCACGGAAGTCATCTTGTCGCTGAGCCCCACGGTCGAAGGCGACGCCACCACGCTCTATCTCTCCAAGCAACTCCACGACACGGGACTGCGCGTGACCCAAGTCGCCACCGGACTGCCGGTCGGTGGCGATATGGAGTTTGCCGACGACCAGACCATCGGACGAGCCCTCGAGGGCCGCCGTTTGGTTTCCGGCTCGTAGTTAGCCGACGTAGATCCAGCAGGCCGCACCGGCGACCAGGCAGTAGATGCCGAAGGGCCAGAGGGTGTGGGACGTGAACCACTTGGCGAGGAACTTCACTGAGAAGTAGGCAGCGAACCCTGAGACCACGGCGGCAACGAGCGCCTGGGCCCGAATGCCATCACCGAGCGGACCGAGCAGGTCCGGGATCTTGTAGACCCCGGCCAACAAAATCACCGGGGTGGCGAGCAGGAAGCTGAATTCGGCTGCGTCGGCGTGACTAAGTCCGCGCAACAGTCCGGCCACCATCGCCACGCCACTGCGGGAAATACCGGCGAAGAGCGCGACCGTTTGAGCACTACCAATGACCGTGGCGTTCGTCGGATCGAGGGTCGTCAAATCGTGACGAGAAGCACGGTTGGCGGCGCGGCGTCGCAGGAGTTCACCGGTCAACATCAAGACACCGTTCAGGGTGAGGAACATGGCGGCGTAGTGGGGCTTCGCGAAGATGGTGCGGAGCTTGTGCTCAAAGACGAGGCCCACGAGACCAACGGGAATGGTGCCGAGGGCCAACAAGAAGAGCAGGCGGTAGCGCGAGTCCACGTTCGGACGCTGCACGGCTACGAGTGAACCGATGCCTTGCGTGCGAGTCAACTTGAGTTGAATGATGAGGCCGCGGAAGAGGTCGGCCCAGGTACGGCGGTAGTAAGCAATGAGACCAATGGCGGTGCCGACGTGGAGCGCCACGAGCAGGGCGAGGAAGTAACTCTCGGGCTGGGCCTGCGCGGCAGCCATCTGGTCCCAACCGAAGATCTTGGGGAAGAGAACGGCGTGACCGAGGCTCGAGACGGGGAAGAGTTCGGTAACGCCCTGCAATAGACCCATGAGGATCGCTTGGTACCAGGGCAGAACGGCGGTAGCAATCATGCCCTCACGCTAGGACCTGTTCACTTCGTAAGGCGCCATAGGACAAACTGAAGAGATGCGTTATCTCACGATCGTCCGACACTGCGAAGCAACTCCTAACGAAAACGACTTCGTCAGGACCTTGACTGAACGAGGCCGTCGCCAAGCCGAAGAGATTCGCGACCGAGTCCTCGACCCCGAGCAGCTCGGCCAGTACGGACCGGTGACGGCCTTGGTGAGCGCCGCCGCTCGAACCCGCGAGACCTACGCCCTGGCCTTTGCCGGCACCAGCTTTCTGCACGCACTCGAGACGAGCGAGGTCATCTATAACGGGCAGCGAGACGTCACACCGTTTGATGTGCTCGAGCAGCTCGTCGCCATCGATCCAATCAAAGAGTCACTCTTGGTCGTTGGACACTTTCCTTGGGTTTGGCAACTCGTGAGTGAGCTAACCGAGGAAATGCCCGATGCAATCGTGTCTGACTATCCCGTCGGTACGGCAGTGGTCCTCGCCCTTCCGGACAATGAGCACGTTGGACTGCGCCACTACGAGGTGGCCGCGGTATTTCTACCGACGATTTAGAGCGAGCGAAGAATCGCGGCGTCACCCTGACCGCCACCGCCGCACAGAGCGACTGCGGCAGTTCCGCCACCACGACGACGAAGTTCGTAGAGGGCGGTGAGTGCCACGCGAGTACCGGACATGCCGAGGGGGTGTCCCAGGGCAATGGCACCACCGTTGACGTTGACCAAGTTCTCGTCGATACCGAGTTCGTCGGCTGACGCGAGACCTACGGCGGCGAAGGCTTCGTTCATTTCGAAGAGGTCGATGCTCTTGACATCGACGCCGGCCTTGGCGGCGGCCTTCAAGATGGCGCGGCTGGGCTGGTTGAGCAGCGAGGCGTCGGGACCGGCGACTTGGCCGTAGCCCACGATCTCACCGATCGGGGTGAGACCGAGTTCCTTGGCCTTGGCGGCCGACATCACGAGGACAGCGGCACCACCGTCAGAGATCTGCGATGCGTTACCGGCGGTGATGGTGCCTTCCTTGTCGAAGGCGGGACGCAGGCTACCGAGTGACTCGGCCGTGGTCTCACCACGAACGCCTTCGTCGGTCGAGACGACGATGGGGTCACCCTTGCGCTGAGCGATGGAGACGTTGACGATTTCGTCGGCGAACTTGCCGGCGGCCGTGGCGGCCGCGGCCAGCTGGTGCGAACGAGCGGAGAACTCGTCCTGACGCTGACGGGTGATGCGACCGGCGTTGTAGCGGTCGGTGCCGAGGCCCATGGCCACGTTGTCAAAGGCGCAGGTCAAACCGTCAAACATCATCGAGTCGATGACCTTCTGGTCGCCAATGCGGTAACCGGCACGGGCGTTAGGGAGCAGGTAGGGAGCGTTGCTCATTGATTCCATACCACCGGCGATGACAATGTCGGCCTCACCGGAACGAATCATGAGGTCGGCCATGTAGATGGTCTGCAGACCCGAGAGGCAGACCTTGTTGACGGTCGTCGCGTGAACGCTCATGGGGATACCACCGTTAACGGCCGCCTGGCGAGCGGTGATCTGGCCTTGACCGGCCTGGATGGCCTGGCCCATGAGGACGGCCTCAACGAGAGCGGGGTCGACGCCGGCACGCTCGAGGGTGGCCTTGATGGCGTAGCCGCCCAGGTCCTGGGCGCTGAGTGAAGCGAATGCGCCAGAAAGTTTTCCGATTGGGGTACGGGCTCCGGCGACGATAACGGTACGTGACATGGACTCTCCTCATCCAGGATGCGTGAGCATCAACTTCTGTCACCCTAGACGAGCGGCGCACGCCCGATTACTCAACGGTAACCTTCTCTTTTATGAGTGAACTTCTCGATGCCGTCCGTGCCGGCGCCGATGCGGAAACGCTGGCGTCGCTCCCCATGCCTGACACCACTCGGGCCGTCTTTGTCCGACGTGAGGACATTGGCATGTTCGAGGGAATGGCCAGTAATGACAAGGACCCCCGCCAGAGCCTGAAGATTGGTGAAGTCCCGCTGCCCGAACTCGCCCCGGACGAAGTCTTCATTGCGGTCATGGCATCGTCGATCAACTTCAACACCGTCTGGACCAGCATCTTTGAGCCGCTGCCCACCTTCGGCTTCTTGGACCGCCTCGGCAAGGAGTCGGTCTGGGGCAAGCGCCACGCCCTCGACTACCACGTTGTGGGCTCGGACGCCTCGGGTGTCGTCGTGCGCACCGGCTCGGCCGTTCGCAACTGGAAGGTCGGCGACCACGTCACCGTGCACTGCAACTACGTCGACGACCAGGACCCCTCGAGTCACGACGACTCGATGATGGGCTCCAACCAGCGCATCTGGGGTTTCGAAACGAACTTTGGTGGTCTGGCCGACATCTCGGTCGTAAAGGCCAACCAGTTGATGCCCAAGCCCACCCACCTCAGCTGGGAGGAGGCAGCCGTCAACGCCCTCTGCAACTCAACGAGTTACCGCATGATGGTCTCGCGCAACGGCGCTCCCGTGACGCAGGGACAGAAGGTCTTGATCTGGGGCGCTTCGGGCGGTATCGGTGCCTACGCCGTGCAGCACGTTCTGAACTCCGGTGGCGTGCCGATCGGCGTCGTCTCCTCGGCCGACAAGGCCGACATGCTCCGCGAGCTCGGTTGCGAGTTCGTGATCAACCGCAAGGAAGCTGGCTACAAGTTCTGGAAGGACGAGCACACTCAGGATGAGTCCGAGTGGCGCCGTCTTGGCAAGGACATTCGCGCCCTCGTCGGTGACGACCCGGACATTGTCTTTGAGCACCCCGGCCGTTCCACCATGGGTGCCAGCGTCTTTGTCACCAAGCGTGGCGGAACCATCGTGACCTGCGCCGCGACGAGTGGCTACATGATCGAATACGACAACCGCCACCTCTGGATGAAGCTCAAGACGATCAAGGGTTCCCACTTTGCGAACTACCGCGAAGCGTGGGACGCCAACCAGGCCATCTGCGACGGCCGCGTCGTGCCACCGCTCTCGGCAGTGTTCCCCTTGGAGCAGACCGGCGAAGCGGCCTACCAGGTCCACCACAACCTTCACGAAGGCAAGATCGGTGTGCTCTGCCTCGCCGACAAGGAGGGTCTCGGCATCACGAACCCCGAACTTCGTGCCAAGGTCGGTGAAGACCGCCTCACCATCTTCCGTCGAAACGCCTAAGGAGCGCCATGGAATCCCTGCTTACTGAAATCGACCACGTTGCCATCGCCGTCAAGGACCTCGACGCGGCCATCGCGTGGTACGAAGAGGTCTTCGGCGCCACGGTTGAACACCGTGAGGTCGTGGACTCGGACGGCGTCGCCGAAGCGCTCTTGAACGTGGCCGACTCCTACATCCAGTTGTTGACCCCGACGACCGAATCGTCGCCCGTGGCCAAGTACCTCGCGACCAAGGGTGAAGGGCTTCACCACATTGGCTATCGCGTGGCCGACTGCGCCGTGGCCCTCGAAGCGGTGAAGGCCGCTGGTGGTCGAGTGATTGACGAACAGCCCCGCCCCGGCTCGCGCGGCACGACGGTGGCCTTTGTCCACCCGAAGACCTCCTTTGGCACCCTCATCGAGCTGGTGCAGGACAACGGCGGTCACCACTAAGCATTCGCCAACGCGGCGTTGACCTAGCGGGATTGAGCCTTCCATTCGGTAGCCTGATGGAATGGAACATTCGATGGCTGAACGTCTGGCAGAACTAGAGAACCGCCGAGCGCAAGCTCGCATGGCGGGAGGCGAGTCGGCCATTGAGCGCCACCACGCCAAGGGAAAGATGACGGCGCGCGAGCGCATTGAGTATCTCCTCGACGACGGGTCATTCCAAGAACTCGACATGTTGGCGCGTCACCGCGCTCACGGCATGGGCCTCGAAGAGAACCGTCCCTTCACCGACGGTGTCATCACGGGGTTTGGAACCATCGATGGCCGCAAGGTCTGCGTCTTTTCCCAGGACTTCACCGTCTTTGGTGGTGCTCTAGGTGAAGTCTTCGCCGAGAAGATTCACAAGATCATGGACCTATCGCTCTCACTCGGTCTGCCGATGATCGGTCTCAACGACGGCGCCGGTGCCCGTATTCAAGAGGGAGTGGTCTCGCTTCACAGCTACGGTGGCATCTTTGCTCGCAACGTCAAGAGCTCGGGTGTCATTCCCCAGATTTCAGTCATCATGGGGCCCTGCGCCGGTGGTGCCGTGTACTCCCCGGCCATGACCGACTTCATCTTCATGGTCAATGAGACCAGCCACATGTTCATTACCGGTCCTGACGTCGTGAAGACCGTCACCGGTGAAGAAGTGACCTTGGAGCAGCTCGGTGGAGCCATGAGCCACGCCCGCAAGTCCGGTGTGACGCACTTCGTGCTGCCCGACGAGCAGTCCTGCCTCGATGAAGTTCGTTACCTGTTGAGCTTCTTGCCGACCAACAACATGGAAGAACCGCCGCGCGGCGCCATCACCGATGACCCGAACCGTCTCTGTGAGGACCTTCGCACCATTCTTCCCGAGAGTGCGAACCAGCCTTACGACATGAAGAAGGTCATTGCTTCGGTCGTCGACAACGGTGACTACATCGAAGTGCACGCCCATTGGGCCCAGCAGATCACCTGCGGCTTTGCCCGCGTGGACGGTCATGTGGTCGGCATCGTGGGTAACCAGCCCGCCGTGTTGGCCGGTGTACTCGACATCGACTCTTCGGAGAAGGCCGCCCGCTTCGTGCGCACCTGCGACGCCTTCAACATTCCGCTCGTCACCTTCGTGGACGTACCCGGCTTCATGCCCGGTACCGATCAGGAGTACGGCGGCATCATTCGCCACGGCGCCAAGCTCCTCTACGCCTTCTGCGAAGCGACCGTGCCCCGCGTGCAGATCATCACCCGTAAGGCTTACGGTGGCGCCTACGTCGTTATGAACTCCAAGTCAATCGGCGCCGACCTGGCCTTCGCGTGGCCCTCGGCTGAGCTGGCCGTTATGGGTGCCAGCGGTGCCGTGGAGATTGTGCACCGCCGCGACCTTCAGGCCGCCGAAGACCCCGCTGCCCGTCGGGCCGAACTCATCGATGAGTACCAGGAGCGTTACGTCAATCCCTACCTAGCCGCCGAGCGTGGCTTCGTGGACGACGTCATCGACCCTGCAGAAACTCGCCGCGTCGTCGTTCGTGCCATCGACGTTCTTCGTTCGAAGCGTGAGGACCTGCCGAAGCGTAAGCACGGCAACGTTCCGCTATGAGTTTCGGACTTCGTCCACGCCCCGAGGTTCCCGCCGAGGAGCTGGCCATTATCACGGCCGCGGCCCAGGCCCTCTTGTCGCCGACCGCAGCAGAAGAAATCCGGGACGCAACGCCGGCCTATCGCTTTAGTGGCCGATGGTTCGGCACGGGCTATCTCTCATCACTACGCCGCCCTCGGGACTAAGTTCTCTGCGTGAGCCTGGTCAACAATCGCATTTACGTTGACGGCAAGCTGGCTCTCAATCCGACTGATCTGTCTCAGACCAAAGAGGAGACCCAGCGTCTTGGCGGCATGGCCTGGATTGGCTATCTCAACCCGACACGGGAAGAGATCGAAACAGTTGCTCTTGAGTTTGGACTGAACGAATTAGCCGTTGAGGACACCATCAACGGTGGCCAGCGCGCAAAGTTTGAGCACTACGACAATGTGTCGTACACGGTATTGTGGCCCGCCGCCTACGACCACGCCAACGAGATTGTCATCTTCGGTGAGATTCATATCTTCACTGGCCCTGACTTCGTCATCACCTTCCGCCGCTCACCAACTCCTGATCTCGCCCGTGTCCGCGAGCGACTCGAAGGTGAAGCGCCTTGGCTACTAGCTCAAGGTCCCCACGCCGTCCTCTACGCGATTCTCGACGAGGTTGTCGACGAATACGGACCAGTCCTCGATGGCATGCAGTCCGACATTGATGAGATTGAGGATCAAATCTTCGACGGTGACGCCACGGTGGCCCGTCGAATCTTCAAACTGACCAAAGAAGTCTTCGCCTTCCAGCGGGCGTCTCGCCCCATCTCCGACATCCTGTCGGAAATCTCGATGCACTTTGAGAACAAGGGAGTTGCGCTTCGCCTGCAACAGCGCATCAATGACGTCAAGGACCACGACCGTCGTGTTTCTGACCGCACTGAGGGATTCCGCGCCATTTTGCAAGAGGCCTTCGTTGTCCACAACACGCTCGTCAATCAGAAGCTCAACGAAGAGATGAAGGCAATGGCCGAGGCGAGCATGACGCAAAACGACGAAGTCAAAAAGATTTCGGCCTGGGGCGCCATCTTCTTCGCTCCGACATTTGTCGCTTCGGTCTACGGCATGAACTTCGACAAGATGCCCGAGCTCCACTGGTACCTCGGGTACCCAATGGCGCTTGGCGTGATGGTGCTGCTTTCGGCTGCTCTCTTCGGAATTTTCCGAAAGAAAGACTGGATCTAGCGGTTCTCTACGAGCGACAACATGTCGCTCATGATTGAACTCAACGAATAGTCCTTCGGGGAGTAGACGCGGGTTACTCCTTCGCCGAGCAAGGTCATTTCATCGGCCTTAGGGATAATGCCGCCGACAACGACGAGTGCGTCGACCCCCGCCGCCTTAAGTCCCTCGACAACGCGAGGAACCAGCGAGAGGTGTGAACCCGACAGAATTGAGATGCCCACAATGTCGACATCTTCGTCACGAGCGGCCGCCACGATCTCATCGGGCGACAGGCGGATGCCTTGATAGACGACTTCGAAGCCGGCGTCGCGGGCCGCTACGGCTACCTGCTCGGCACCGTTGCTGTGGCCATCGAGACCGGGCTTAGCAACGAGCATCTTGGGCGGGGCGCCACGCTTGGTGGCCAGTGCCTTTGAGCGCTCGACGAGGGCGGTGAACTCGGCGCTGCGAGTTGCCACGCCGGAACGCACGCCGGTCGGGGCGCGATACTCGCCGAAGACGGCGCGCAGACAGTTGGCCCACTCACCGGTGGTGCCACCGGCCTTGGCCAGGGCGATGGTTGGAATCATGATGTTGTCCGCAACGTCAGTGGACGAAGCGACGCGAGTCAGCTCGGCCAGCGCGGCCGCGACGGTTGCTTCGTCGCGCTCGGTGCGCCACTGCTGAACTCCGGCAATCGTCTCGGCTTCGAGGGCTGGGTCGACCTTCAAAATTGCTTCGAGGGAGTCGCCGGCGGTGAGAGGTGACTCGCTGGTTTCGGTGTACTTGTTCACGCCAACCACGGTCTGCTCGCCACTCTCGATGCGGGCAACACGCTCGGCCTGGCTCGCTACGAGGCGGGCCTTCAATTCGTCAATGGCGTTAAAGGCGCCACC
>CANGMP010000027.1 GCA_947455165.1 Acidimicrobiaceae bacterium
GTCTTGGCCATTGCCGGTACTGCAAACGAGGCCATGAGTCCTGCGGTAGCAACTGCTGCCGCGAGGGTGCCTCGAAGGGTGATTTGCTTGTTCAACTTTCCTCCTAAAGAAAGCACTGCGTTTGAAGCTCCGGAGCCACCTTGACCCCGTGGTCTTCAATGAGCAACGTACGGGTGGATAGTTATCTGAATGTGAACTCGAGACGGGAGATAAATGAAATCTTCTGCAGGAATTTGGGCGTTAAGGTGCAGTCCGTGATCATCTTGCTGCCCCCCAGTGAAGGCAAGGTTTCTGGGGGAAATGGTGTGTGGAAGCCAGCGCAGGGCAGCTTTGGGGCCAAGCTTGGCGCAACGCGCAGCGAGGTCATTTCGGCACTACAGAGCACTTCGGCCGCGGCACTCAAAGTCCGTGGCGCCACCGCGGAACACGCCCTGGCTGCCAATGCCAGCATCATTGGGTCGCCATCGCTCCCCGCCTTCGAGCGCTACAGCGGCGTGGTCTATCAGGGTCTCGACTTTGAGTCCCTGTCTGAGCGAGAGCGTTCCGTGGCCCTCGAGTCCGTGCTGGTCGTTTCGGGCCTTGGTGGCCTCGTGGCCTTCGGTGACAAGGTGCCCGATTACCGCGCCCCAATGGATGCCTCCGTTACCGGACTGGGCAAGCTTTCAGCGTTTTGGCGCCCCCACCTCGATCCAATAATGCAACGACTATCTCGCGACCACGTCATTATCGATCTACTCCCCCAGGTTCACCGTGCCGCCATAACCCCGACCGAACAGAACTGGGTTTCGGTCAACCTCCGGCACCGGGATGGTCTCGGCGGCCACGCCGCCAAACACGCCAAGGGCGAACTAGCCCGCTGGCTTTTGCGTCATGACATTTCGTCGCTATCGCGGTGGCGAAGTGACGGCTGGACCGCTCGCGCAAGTTAGTCGCAGCAGCTGTCGCGCCAGCCACACGTGGTGCACTTGAAGTGTGCGTGTTCCGGGGTCAATCCACCACCGCAGTGCGGGCACTCGTGAAAGACGCCGTGCCGATTAAGACAGTCAACCGGCTCGGCCATCACTTTGGGCTCAATCGCGTTCTCGCTAACTCCGTAGCTCATACGGAGGGACTCTAACCCTTTTGCGTGATGATGTAGAAGCCCCACGCCAAGACGGTGGCTACACCCAGTGCAGTGACGGCGACACCGAGGCGGCCCAGTGTGCGACTCAGTGGACTGGCGCTCTCATTACGAGCGAAAGAAAGTGCGGTAAGTCCCAGCGAGAAGACCGCGACAAGACCAATGCCGAGCGCCAGTGAAACAGCGAGGACCTGGCCGAGTACCGTCCAGTCAATAAGAGGGATTGGGGCAACGGGGGTGGGAGTAGATGCCATGAAGGATCCTTGGGTTAGGCCGCGGACGGCGAGGAATCGGGGAGAACTTCAGACTTCCAGGGTTCATTGACATTGTGCATGTCGACCTTGCCCTTACGTGAACGAGCGAAGATGGTGGCCGCCAGTGCGGCAACCACGAGGCCGACGGCCACGGCACCGCCGCTGGCCCCAAAGACAGATTCACCGGCGTAGGCCAAGGCGCCAACGAGTCCAGCGGCCGGCAAGGTCACCAGCCACGCAAACACCACGCGTCCCGCTACGTTCCAGTGAACCTTGCGGCCCTTGGTCGCGACACCAGTGCCAATGACCGAACCCGTTGAGACGTACGTCGTTGACAGTGCAAGACCGAGGTGCGACGAAGTCAAAATCACGACGGCGCTCGACATCTGAGCTGCGAAGCCAGCCGTTGAATCGAGAGTTGTCAGTCCGTGGCCGAGGGTGCGGATAATGCGCCAACCACCAATGAAGGTGCCGCTCGCCATAGCAACGGCGCAGGCCAACACCACCCAACCTGGAACCGTGGCG
This sequence comes from Acidimicrobiaceae bacterium, assembly GCA_947455165.1. GTDB lineage: Bacteria > Actinomycetota > Acidimicrobiia > Acidimicrobiales > RAAP-2 > RAAP-2. The sequence goes on from CANGMP010000027.1 coordinate 1,900, forward strand.
GGTACTTCGGCCGTCGAGATAAGCGTGCCATTTGCCACGAGCGCCAGGGTGATGATTCCCATGGTCTTTTGAGCGTCGTTAGTTCCGTGGGCAATCGACATGAGGCCCGATGCACCAATTTGACCCACGCGCATTCCGAGTGTGCGAGATCCATCATCGAGGTGTTGTGTTGCGCGGCGCGAGATCAAGGTGGCGAGTCCGGCCACGGCGATCGCGATTACTGGGGCGATGATGCCGGGGACGAAGACCTTGGCCATGATGCCGCGCCAAATCACGCCATCGGTTCCGACCGACGCGAGCATGGCGCCGACCACGCCGCCAATAAGGGCGTGCGAGGAGCTCGAAGGCAGACCGAAGTACCACGTCAAGACGTTCCACGTAATGGCGCCAGCGAGACCACCGAAGACAATGGGCAGCGTCACGAGGTCCTGCTGGACAATGGAGTTTGCGATCGTGGCGGCCACCTTGAGTGACAGGAACGCACCGACGACGTGCAAGATGGCGCTGTAGGCCACCGCAACTCGAGGCTTGAGGGCACCGGTTGCGATAGTTGGTGCCACCGAGTTGGCGGTGTCGTGAAAGCCGTTGGTGAAGTCAAAGACGAGGGCAGCCCCGACGACGAGTATGAGGACGAATGTGTTGTGCACGGGTCAGTTCTAACAGCCGGTGATGGGTGCGAAAACTGTAAAACAGCCCTTTTGGTAGAGATTTCTAGAAGATTTCACCTTTAGATAACCTTCGGAGCAGTTACGCGGTTTCCGGCAACAAACCACAGTACCGAGGGCGATTTCTCCGCTAGAAAAAATCTTGTAATACTTGGCAGATGAACCGGCGACGCCAACCTCACGTAGGTCTGGTTGTCTTTGCCACACTGGCGTTTGGGCTCAGCGCCCCCGCCATCGCCGGCACAATTTCTACGCCTACGAGCAGTGGCGCAGTCCGAGTTGAGACCACCGTGGCCAAAGCTGTCGCCCAGGGTCTCAAGGTCAAGCAGATACCCCTGACCCTCTCGCCCTCCCTTGCCCATGTCGCCGCCAATACCTATCGCCAGTACAGCAGCCGTTGCTCTTCAACCAGTGGCCGTTGCGTCATCGGCTCCAGCAAAACCAAGAAGAGCATGGTCGTCTTCGGCGACAGTCACGCCCAGCAGTGGCTGCCACCCATCATTGATCGGTTCGCGGCTCACTACCGAATCACCGCACTCTTTAACACACAGTGTTCGCCAGCGGCCGTTGATGTCCTAACAACGTCCGAACAGATTGGCTCGACCTGCGGAGCGTGGCGAGACGCGACGCTTAAGAACATTGCCTCGCTCAAACCGACCATCATCCTCGTGGCCGAGAGCACCTATCGTCGACAGAACGCCGACGGATCACCCGTCAGTACCTCGACGTGGAGCACGGGACTGCTCTCGACGCTGACGCAGCTGAAGTCTTCGGGGGCCAAAGTTGCCCTCATTGGTGACAATCCCACGTTTCAAAACAGCCCCACGACCTGCCTCAAGCAGCACGCCACGAATATTCAGGTATGCACCAAAAATCCGGCCAAGCAGCCCGCGGAGTACCAATACATGGTTGAAGCAGAGACCAACGCCGCCAGCAGTGCTGGAGTTGGCTACATCGACACCACCAAATGGTTCTGCAAGGTCAGCCGGACCTCAACACTGTGTCCGGCCGTTATTGCGAACATGCTCCCCTACAGCGACGCCAGTCACGTGTCGTTGACCTACTCGCACTACCTCGCCGCTGCGCTTCACAGCGCGGTTCTCAACCACGCGAAGTAATCACCGAGTAGTAATTCTTTGGTGCGGCACGTCGTCGCGCCCCCGGCAGGACTTGAACCTGCAACCTAGTTCTTAGGAGGAACTTGCGCTACCAGTTGCGCCACAGGAGCTGTGTCTCCATTATCCCACGAACGTGGTAGTTCGGGGACAACTCCGTCCCCCACACTCTTAGGCGAACGCAACTCGGGTCACGTGAGTAAATGAACAGAGGTAGAGATCGTTGCGTTGGCCGGGAGCACCAAAGAGCACTGACTGCAGGGGTGACTCGGTCGCCACGCGAGACAGCACTTCACCCGTACTGAGGCGGACAATCACAACGTGATCAAGACCAGCTTCTTTATCGAAATCATTGAGCATCACCATGTCCGACCCCTCAAAAACCAGGGGGTGACAGGCGTGATTGAGAGGAATCTCCCACAGTGGATCACTGCTCTCGCTGCGATAGTTAAAGGCTCGGACCAGACCCGCGGCGGAGTCATACCCGACCACGATGCCCCGGGAAGCGTCCACGGCCGGTGGGTTGGCCACGATGCCGCCGGCCGTCTCGTTCACGACCAGTTTCGAAACGGCCCCGGTCGCCAGATCGACACGCACAATCTGTTGCGGCGCGGTCGCTACGCCCTTGCCGATGAGCGAACCATCAAAGGTCTCGCTGCCGGCTCCATTGTTCAAGAACCAAGCCGAACCGTCGGCAATAACGGCGTCCCAGCCGTAGCCTTCACCCGTCGCTCGATACGGAGATGGTCGCAGCGTGCTAGGGACGAACTTGCCGTTGGCAAAGTCAAGTGAGAAAAGCGACGACACCCCGACCACGTATGTGGTCTGACCATCAGCACTGAGTCGAGCGACTGACCCTTCCGGAAGTTCGAAGCGGTCGAGAATTTCGAGCTCTTCGGGGTCAAGCGCCACGAGCTCACAAGTGCTTGCTTCAAACTCCGTCGGCATTCCAGGGCGTGCGCCGCCGAAATCCTTCGTGATGAGGGTTCCGTCATCCAGCACCACAAAAGAGTTATAGGGCGCTCGACGAGGTAGCTCTCGACGAGCCTCCACGGAGAGATCCGGTGCGAGACGGTGGGCGTACTGGCCGAAGACGACATAGAGCGAACCGTTGGCGTGCACGGCCAAGCCGCCGGGCCACGTTAAACCGCCGGGTAGATCTTCACTTCGGCGAATGGTGTCGAGTGACGTTGGGTCAATCTGCTCGACCCAACTAATGCCATCATCCCCACCGGTGTGACAGAGCAGGAAGAGTTCATCTTCTTCTCGAAAGACCACCATGGTCGAAGCAATGGCCAGTTTGCCCGTCACGCTCGCTGAACCGAGCGTGAGTGCCCCAGCGCGCTGTTGACGGGTAGCGCCACCGTCTTCGGCGGGCCAGTGGCTCTTCCAATAGGCATTCGACATGCCCGAAGGCTACCGAAGTCCCCGTGGCGAACTAGTCGTCAGACTCACCGTTCCGGTTGTCGTCGCCGGAGCCACCGCCAGATCGATCGCCGCCATCACGTCCGCTGTCATCGCCGTATCGAGGGGGCGTGGGCACCGTGGTTGACGTTTCGTCGGGGTTCGTTTGTGGCTGACGTGGCACTGTCGTCGCTGAGTCGTCCGACGCCGACTCTGATGGTGTACGCACCGATGGTGGTACCGGTTGCGAGATTGGCTGTGAGGTTGGAGGCTGAGTAGTCGGCGACACACTGGTTGCACTGTGGCTCGACGACATCCCGCCAACACCTACGAAAGCGGCGACGGCCAGAGAGGTACCGGCTATGCCCGTGAGGGCCCAACTCCCCAGGGCCCGAATCTTCTCGGTCCACATACGTAACCTCCTCTACGACACCAATCGTAGAACCGATTTCTCCAGCCTGGTAAGCGGCCCGAGAACTACGGCAGGTACGTATTGGTGAAGTAGGCCGAGGGCTGCTTGGCGCTTTCGATTTGTCCAACGGCGACCAGCGCCTTGGCCAACTTTGACCACTGGGCGTCAGACTGCACGAAGAACTGCCCCTGGGCGTTTGTCAACAGGGGGACCGTCAACTTCCAGGCCTGGACGTTGTAGGCGTGGCTGTATCCACTGTCGGGGTAGGCCTTGTCGAAGTAGGCCACGGCCTTGCCCTGGTGATCAATGGACCACTGGGTGGCGTCGCCGAGGGCCTTCATGAACTTGCGCAACGTGTCGCCGTGATCCTTGGCGTACTTCGTGCTCGAACCGTAGACCCAGACTGGAACGTCCGGCACGCCTGCGTCCTTACCCACGATCTGAACGGGGGCCTTGCCCGTAGCTTCAGTGATACCGGGAATGGCGTAGTTGGTGGTGTTGGTTAGAAAGTCCACCTTGTTCTGAAGCAGCATTGGTGTGTCGGAGTCACCGGAAACAACGGTGATGTCCGAACTTGAAAGACCGGCTTTCTTTAGGACAAAGGGCAGCATGGCGTTGGTCCAGTTATCGCCCCACGAAAAGACTTTGGTTCCCTTCAGCGTGGCCAGCGACAACGTCGAGCCGGGCTTTGCGAATAGACCCCAGTTGTTCGTCATGGAGTAGTTGCCAATTGAAACGAGTGGCGCCTTGGCGTTGACGCCATCGACGAGGTCGGCCGTGGAGAGCATGGCGACGTCGGCGGCACCGGTGGCGACCATTTGAACGGTCGTCGTCGTGCTCGGTGGCAAGGCAATGGAGACGTCCAGGCCCTCGGCCTTAAAGAACCCTTCCTTCTGCGCGACAATGACCGGGATCAGCTCCATGTCAGGGAATGGAAAGTCGTACGCGAAGGTCACGTGCGTTTGCTTGGATGAGCTTGAATTGCTCGTGATAACGATTGTCGCGCCGATAAGCACAACGACGGTGGCGAAAGCGGCCAGCTTGACCCATGGATTCTTCACAACGACTCCCAACGTAAATGGACTGGCGTCAGCCTAAATATGTTGACCGGCACGCCTTGCGATTTGACGGCGATTCCAGGGGGTTGTGAAGAATTCCACAAGCACGATGAGGCCGAACCAGCCGATGCCAATCAGCGTCATCAAGATCGTCGTGGCGTAGACGCCAGCGGCGTTGAGCTGAGCACTCTGGGCGTGCTGGTAGATCGCGAGCGACGAACCACTCGATGCCGCCAGTTCGCCGATGATGGCTCCCGTCACCGCGTACGTTGCACCAATCTTGAGACCGCTGAAGATGTTGGTCGCGCTCGCCGGAAGTTCAATTGCGCTAAATGTTCGCCACGGCGATGCGCCATAGGAGCGAGCCAACGTCAGCAAGTCGCGGTCAACGTGCGAGAGGCCGTCTAGAACGTTGACGGTCACGGGGAAAAAGACAATCCAGGCCACGATGATCACCTTCGGGGCCAGGTTGAATCCAAAGACCAAGACCAGTGGCGGGGCTAAGGCAATGATCGGAATGGCCTGCGTCAAAATCAGAATTGGGTAGACGACGCGTTGGATGAAGCGACGCTTGGCCAGCACGACACCAAGACCCAAGCCCAAAGTGGCCCCGACGACAAAACCCACCACCGTTTCGCCAATCGTGCCGAGTACGAGAGGCCACAAGGTTGACCAGTGCGTGGTGAGCGAACGCCACGCGTCGAGGGGCTGGGGGGCTACGTACGGCGCTACGTGGCCGAGTGAAACAATCAGCTGCCAAACAACAATCACGAGGACAAACGAGAGAAATGATCCGAAGAGGTTGCGGCGGAAATTCTGATTCATGCCGACTCTCCTTCGTGATGCAAGAGATTCAAGATGGTCCGCTTGGTCTCCATGAACGTTGGCTCGGTCAACGTCGCGAGTCGACGGGGGCGGGGCAACTCCACCGAGAGGTCGGCCACAACCGTCCCGGGCCGGTCCGAGAGAACCACGATTCGGTCCGACAGGAAAATGGCCTCATCGATATCGTGCGTCACAAACAGAACAGTCCGGCGCTCCTCAGCCCAGACTTGCAGCAACCACTCCTGCATCGAAAATCGCGTCTGAGCGTCGAGGGCACCAAACGGTTCGTCGAGAAGCAGCAGCTGGTGGCTCGTCATGAGGGTTCGCATCAACGCGACGCGCTGGCGCATGCCGCCCGAGAGGGCCGCTGGGTAGTGCGCCAAGAACTTTCCGAGGCCGTAGCGCTCGGCGAGAGCCGCGGCGCGATGTTCGTCCTCGCTCGTCACCCCACGGGTGAGATGGGCACCCATCGTGATATTGCCGAGCACCGTGCGCCACGGGGCGAGAAGGTCCTTTTGGAGCATGTACCCCGCGTGGCCGGCCTGACCGGTTACGTCGACACCACTCAGTTCAACCCGCCCAGTGGTGGGTTGTTCGAGACCGGCAATCACATTGAAAAGCGTGGACTTTCCGCAGCCCGAAGGACCAACAACGGAGACAAACGAACCCTCGGCAATGTCGAGTGTCGTTGGGCGCAACGCCTCGGTGAGGTCGAAGGTTTTGGCCACGCCATCGAGGTGTAGAAACCGGTCGAACTCCACCTCATCAATGTAGGGGCTAAAGATGGCTAGCCTCGTTTCGCTATGGGACTCTCAATCGGCATCGTCGGACTACCAAACGTCGGGAAATCGACGCTCTTTAACGCGCTCACCAAGAACGATGTCTTGGCGGCCAACTATCCGTTCGCCACGATCGAGCCCAACGTCGGCGTCGTGGCCGTGCCCGACGCTCGCCTGGCGATCCTCGCTGAGATCTTTGGGTCAGAACGCCAGCTACCGGCCGTCGTTAACTTCGTCGACATCGCCGGCATCGTGAAGGGTGCCAGCGAGGGTGAAGGACTCGGTAACCAGTTCCTGGCATCAATTCGTGAATCTGACGCCATCTGCGAAGTCGTCCGAGCATTCGAGGACGACGACGTCATCCACGTCGATGGCCGAGTCGACCCATCGAGCGACGTCGCCACCATCGAAACGGAACTCATCCTCGCGGACCTCCAGACCGTCGAAAAGGCCATCACGCGCCTCGAGCGGGAAGCCAAGAAGGACGCCGCGGCTGCCGCTCGCCTCGCCGAAGTGCAAAAGGCGCGTGAGATCTTGAACACTGGACGGGTGGTCTCAACCGTCGGCAAGGAATTGGACCGCACTGCCCTCTCCGAGTTGCACCTTTTGACCGACAAGCCCTTTATCTACGTCTTCAACGTTGATGAAGACACGCTCAGTAACGAGGCTCGCCGGAGTGAACTGTTGGCCTCCGTGGCACCAGCACCGGCGATTGTCCTGTGCGCCAAGCTCGAAGCCGAACTCGCCGTCTTACCCGACGACGAAGCGGCCGAACTGCTCGCCTCCTACGGCCAGACCGAGTCGGGCCTCGCCCAACTGTCTCGCATTGGCTTTGACACGCTGGGTCTCCAGACGTATCTCACTGCCGGACCTAAGGAAGCGCGCGCCTGGACGATTCACAAGGGCGACACCGCACCAGTTGCGGCGGGCGTGATTCACACGGACTTTCAAAAGCACTTCATCAAGGCCGAAGTCGTGGCCTTCGCCGACCTCGTCGAAACGGGATCGGTCGTCAATGCTCGCTCAGTCGGCAAGGCTAGGATCGAAGGTAAGGAGTACGTCATGCAAGATGGTGACGTCGTCGAATTCAGGATTGGGCAGTAAATGGCTGACATTCTCTACACCGTTGAGCGCGTCATTGACGCACCCATTGCTTCACTCTGGACGTTGTGGACCGACCCTGATCACCTAGCCGCGTGGTACGGCCCCGTCGGATTTAACTCTCCCCGCGAGAGTGTGACGATGGAGCCCCACCTCGGCGGTGCCTGGAGCGCGACGGTCGTTGCCCCCATGGACGGCAGCCACCACCACTTCTACGGTGTCATTACAGAAATCTCTGAGCCCAACGTGCTGCACTACTCAATGCGCTACACCAACGACGATGACGTCTTTGCGGCCCGCGACCGTTCGAGCGAGGCTCACGAAGTCGTCATTACGCTCGACGAAGTTGAGGGCGGCGTTCACATGACGTTCTCACAGATCGGCACCTTCCCCGAGGGGCAGGCCGAGCAGGCCAAGGCCGGCATCGAGAGTTACTTCGACTCCTTTGAGAGCCACCTCGCCACCCTGGCATGAGTCTTGCGCTCGAGACCAACCGACTCATCCTTCGCCGGTTCCGGGGCAGCGACCTCGAGGCCATGATTGCGCTCCACCAAGACCCGGCCGTTATGAAGTACCTCGGTCCCTTGATGACGCCAGAGCAGACCAACGACTTTCTCTACAACGTCGTAACCGTCTTTGACGAACAGGGTTGGGGTCTGTTTTGCGTGGAGCTCAAGGAGACTTCGGCGTGCCTGGGCTTCGTTGGCCTGAACCGACCGACCTTTGAGGCATCCTTCACCCCGTGCGTAGAAATTGGGTGGCGACTGGCCTCATCGCACTGGGGGCACGGCCTGGCGACCGAAGCGGCAACGGAAGTCTTGCTTTACGCCCACGAGATGCTCGGCATGGATGAGATTGTGGCCATGACGACGAAGGAAAACCTGGCCTCGCAACGGGTCATGGAAAAGATTGGCCTTGTGCGCGACCCGCAGGGCGATTTCATGCACCCGAACCTCCAGCCCGACGACCCTCTCGCCCCCCACCTGCTGTTTCGTACTCAACCACGTAACTAGGGATTCGGGTTTTGCCGACTCCCTATTACAATGGAGACCGGCGATTGAACGACAGAGGTCGGCGCCACTTTCGATTCACCAATCCATCTATAAGGAGAAAGTAAAAGATGACCTCTGCGTCCTTTGACTTCAAAGTTGCTGACCTTTCACTGGCCGACTACGGCCGTGCCGAGATCAAGTTGGCCGAGCACGAAATGCCCGGCCTCATGGCGATGCGCGCCGAACTGGGCGCCAGCCAGCCGCTGAAGGGTGCCCGCATCGCAGGCTCTCTTCACATGACCATCCAAACGGCAGTTCTCATCGAGACCCTCGTGGCACTCGGTGCCGACGTTCGCTGGGTGAGCTGCAACATCTTTTCGACCCAGGACCACGCCGCTGCGGCCGTTGTGGTTGGCCCCAACGGCACCGTCGACAACCCTCAGGGAACCCCCGTGTTTGCCTGGAAGGGCGAGACCCTGGAGGAGTACTGGTGGTGCACCGAGCAGCTCCTGCGCTGGCCCGGTCACAACGGTCCGAACATGATCTTGGACGACGGTGGCGACGCCACCCTCTTCATCCACAAGGGTCTTGAGTTCGAGCGTGCGGGCTTCGTGCCGGCCCCTGACGCCAGTGACTCCGAAGAGTACGGCGTGATTTTGGCGCTGCTGAACAAGATCGTCTCCAGTGGCGAGAAGATCTTCGAGCCCATGGCTGCCGACATCCTCGGCGTCTCGGAAGAGACGACCACCGGCGTGCACCGCCTCTACGAGATGGAGCGCGACGGTTCGCTGCTCTTCCCGGCCATCAACGTGAACGACGCCGTCACCAAGAGTAAGTTCGACAACAAGTACGGCTGCCGCCACTCGCTGATCGACGGCATCAACCGCGCTACCGACACCCTCATTGGCGGCAAGGTCGCCATCGTCTGTGGTTACGGCGACGTGGGTAAGGGTTCGGCCGAGTCGCTTCGCGGCCAAGGTGCCCGAGTCATCGTCACCGAAATCGACCCCATCTGCGCCCTTCAGGCCGCCATGGACGGATTCCAGGTCACCACCGTTGAAGAGGCTCTGCCCTACGCCGACATCATCATCACGGCGACCGGTAACAAGGACGTCTTGACGGTCGAGCACCTGCAGTCGATGAAGCACCAGGCCATCGTGGGCAACATTGGCCACTTCGACAACGAAATCGACATGGCCGGGCTCGCCAAGATTCCTGGAATCGTCCGTGAGACCATCAAGCCCCAGGTTGACAAGTGGATCTTCCCCGACGGCCGTTGCATCATTGTGCTGTCCGAAGGTCGCCTCTTGAACCTCGGCAACGCCACCGGTCACCCCAGCTTCGTGATGAGCAACTCCTTCACGAACCAGACCATGGCTCAGGTCGAGCTCTTCACGAACTACGCCAGCTACGAGAAGAAGGTCTACGTTCTGCCGAAGCACCTCGACGAGAAGGTGGCCCGTTTGCACCTCGACGCTCTCGGTGTGAAGTTGACCGAGCTCAGCAAGCAGCAGGCCGAGTACATCGGCGTAGCGGTCGAGGGTCCGTACAAGCCCGACACCTACCGCTACTAACGCCTGGCCCTTCGGGGTCCACAAACACCCCCGCCCGAAAGGGCGGGGGTGTTTGTTTTTCCTGCTCAGCACGGGAATCCTCCGCACAGCTCCCATCAAAGTCATAGGCGATCGGCAAGATGTCGCCACCCCGGTGGCGACAAGGAGCCCAGATGACCGACCAGATTGATTACATCAAGCACGAACTCAACAGTCTGCCGAGTCGAGAGTCCGATGGTGGCACCCACGGAGCCGTGACCTTTCGACCGTCCGAATACGAGTCGTCCATCATCAAGCCCCTCCTCTTGCACGAGGTCGTCGTTCACGATTATCGCCACCAGCAGTCGTTGCACTTCCCAATTGACCCGGCCATCGAGTGGACCATTGAGTCCCTGGCGCGGCGCCTGCCCCTCGACGCCATAGTGCAGCGATCAACCGTGGAGTCGGGTCGGTGGATCACCCTCCAGCTCCAGGGCGACTACTGGATTGGCTCGCTCAACATTGACGACACCAACGCCAATCTGCAAGTCTTCGCCACGACGCCAACGCGGGCGGCCATGACGGTCGAGGCCATTCGGTCGGCACTCAAGTACGAAGTCGTGCGCCAGAACTTTGTTTCGTTCAAGGTCTGGACCGCCGACGACGACAACACCCGCCGGATGCGCGAACAGCAGTGGGCTTCGATTGACGAGAACTACCCCAAGGCGACTCGCGACAAGCTGTCCGAGCTCATGCGCCTCAAGCAAGATGCCCGACGCGGCGGCAAGATCATCATCTGGCACGGCGAGCCCGGCACCGGCAAGACCAACGCCCTGCGGGCCCTCATGACCGAATGGAGTTGGGCCCGCCCCGAAATCGTGAGTGACCCCGAGATGCTCACCACGCGAACGGATTATCTCAATCGACTCATTGATCGAGGTACTCGTGATCAGCGCACTCGACTCATCATCATCGAAGACAGCGACAGCTTGCTCGTCGAGAGTGGACGAGCCGGTTCACGCTCCCCCGGTATGGCCCGCCTCTTAAACGTGGCCGACGGCCTGCTCGGAATTCATCAGGATCTGATCTTCCTCTTCACGACCAATGCTCCGCCCAATCAGCTCGACGCCGCACTGTCGCGCCCCGGTCGATGCCTGGCTCACATCAAGTTCAATCGTTTTGAACCGTCGGAGATCACCCAGCTCTTCGGTGAAGACATTCCCAACCCGAAGACGAGCATGACGCTTGCCGAAATCTGGGGTGCCCGCTACGAGCAAGTCAACATCTTTGATGAATCGCACCCCGCCCAGCGAGGCCAATACCTCTAGCGGTAACCGGCAAAAATGTCGGTCGCCACTCCTTCGAGGCCGAGGGGGTTGGTGGCGCGGACGAACCATTCGGTGTTCATGGTCTGGGTGAATCGCTCCTTGCCCATCTTCATCCAGAACGAGTCTTCCGTGATCTGGCTGGCGTGGGCCGACAGGGCGTCGAACTTCAACGGCGTCGTCGCCGAGACATCAACCGCGACCGCGATGTCGGCATCATCGGTACCAAAGTCCACACCCTCGTCCAGCTCGTCACCATTGGCCTCTTGCTCTTCGCGCATGCGATCGCGCCAGCCCTTAAAGACCGACTTTGGAATCGCGTTGAAGTAGACGGTTGGCTCGTAATCCAGCTGCTTGATGGCTTCCATGGTGATCCGGTGAGCCTGGATGTGGTCGGGGTGGCCGTAGAAGCCAAAGTCGTTATAGGTCATGATGACCTGAGGTCGTTCTTCCCGCAAGATCTTCAGTAGGGCGGCCGCCCCGTCGCTCACCGGCGTCTGCCAAAAGCTGCGAGGGTCGTTGTTGTGCTCCCAACCATCCATGCCCGAATCGCGATAGCCCAGCATTTCCAAGCGGTCAATCTTCAAGATAGAAACGGCCTGCTCCAGCTCGATCTTGCGAAGCGCCGCAACGGCGTCACCGTCGTGCTCGTCGTGCTCAGGCTTGTTACCGGCTGGGTCGTCACCGCACTCACCGTTCGTGCAGGTAACGAGCACCGTGCGTACGCCCTGATCGCGCAGGAGGGGGAAGAGTCCACCAGTTGACGATGCTTCGTCGTCGGGGTGGGCGTGCACCGCCAGAAAGGTCAAAGACTGCGTCACGTTAAAGCCCTCCAAAGAGATCGGTCTGGTCACCCCGCGCGTCGCTTCGACTCCACCCACGCTGGTAATACTCGCGACCAAACAAGTTCTCAAAGAGTAAAGGGTCGAGCGAGATAATCTCCGCGTTATCAGTCTGGCTGGCGTGCAGCGCAATGGCTGCTTGCTTGCGAGCTGAGTACGGTGCCGTTGGCAGGCTCGTCGCGACGAGATCGTCCGGCGTGCCCTTGGCCGTTGTTACCCAGGCCGGCATGTCGAGTTCGTTGGCCGCCGCCAGTTCGCGGACGTGCGCCCGGGCCGCCTGTGGAATCACCGGGTAGTAGAGACGTTGGACTGATGCCGAGGCCACGACGGCCGCCATCGTGGCCAGGTGGGTGTGAATGTGATCGGGGTGGCCATAAAAACCACGCTCGTCGTAGGTCAGCACCACGGCCGGCGTCTCTTCGTCCAGCACCTCGAGAATCTCTTGAGCCACACGCTCAACGGGTATCTGCACAAAGGCCGTTGGCTCCTCATTCTCAGCCCAACCGGCCATGCCGGAATCGTCATATCCCAGGCGCACGTGGCGATCGACCCCCACCGCCACCGCTGCTCGAGTCAATTCGTCGGCACGAGTGGAAATCGTCCAGGCCTGGTCGTGCTCGTGGTGATTACCCCCGTGGCCGTTCTGATCAATACCGAGTCGGCCGTTCGTGCACGTGATGAGCACCACTCGATAGCCACGCTCGGCGTAGAGCATCGTGGCGCCGGCCGTGAAGATCGCTTCATCGTCGGGGTGAGCGTGGACGCAGACCAGTGTCGGTTGAGCACTCATGCATGGACTCCCAGTTGAATCATTCGCCAAACCAGCATTACGCCGGCAGCTGCCAAATAGACCGCGATGCTGCGCAGCAAAATGCGGCGACCGCGACTCATGGGCAGGGGCTCCACGAGAGCGAGTCGAGGCATACGCCAGTCGGCTCGCTGCACGTCGTAGATCGGAGCGGGTCCGGTGTGCACAAAGGCCCACGGGACAAAGATGGCCAGCGCCCCGCCCACCAAGACCGAGAGATCCATAAGCAGACTCTTCACGTTGACGTGGGGGAAGAGCGTTGAGACCATCAGCGTGATGGAGAGCACCACGAGGGCGCCAATCACAATGGTGGCAATGGCGTTCATCCAGCGGGTGTTCGTCCATGGTCCGAGGACTTCGCGATCGTTAGCCAGCATCAAGACGAAGATGGTTGTGCAGGGCAGCATGAGACCGCACATCGCCTGGACGGCCAGCGTGATGAGACCTAAGGGGGCGTGTGGGATGAGCGTGACCGCGCTGGCCAATGCCAGTAGGCCGGCGAAGGCGCCGTAAAAACCCTTGGCCTCGCTGAGGCGGGAGTTGAGACCCTGGCGCGAACCGGTGAGGTCGCCAAATGCGTAACTACTGGCCAGCGTGACTGCGGCCGCACCGATGACCGAGGCGTTGAGGAGCAAAATGGCGAACATGGTGCCCGAACCATGGCCGACGTAGTGAGCCAGGCCGCGCGCCACGCCCAGGGCGTCAGTAAAGGCATTGGTACCGCCGTGATGAGCGAGACCCGCGGCGGCCGCAATGATGATGGCCGACGCTGAGACGACCACGATGACCGACCCCAGCAGGGTGTCCACCCGTTCGTAGTTGAGCCAGCGTGGGGTTATTCGCTTGTCGACGATGTTGCTTTGCTGGAAGAAGAGCTGCCACGGCGCCACGGTGGTGCCGATGATCGAAATAATCAGCAGGACGCCGCTCGACGTCGTTCCGCCACGAATGCTGGGAACGGTCAGCCCGTGCACCACCGAAGAAGTGTGGGCCTGCGCCACGAGGAGCAAGGGAATGATTAAGAGATTCACCGCCACGAAGAGCATCATGAGGCGCTCCCAGCTCTTAAAGGTGCCGGCCGCTGTAATGGTGAAGAGCAGTAACGCGGCGAGCGGCACCGAGAGATAGGCCGGGACGCCAAAGTACGAGGTCGACAGGGAGATGCCGATGAACTCCGTAATCAAGATCATGAAGTTCAGCAACAAGATGGAGCCGGTGGCCAGATTGCCCCAACGTCGTCCCAGGCGCTCACGAATCAGACGGCCATGCCCCAGACCGGAGACGGCACCAAGACGGGCAACCATCTCTTGGTTCACCATCAAGACGGGAATGAGGAGTGGCAGCGTCCACAACAGGGAGTAGCCAAAGTTTTGGCCGGCCTGGGCGTAGGTGGCAATTCCACCGGCGTCGTTGTCGCCGACCATAACGATGAGGCCTGGCCCCACAATGGCGAGCAGCGTAAGGAGGCGGGCTCGCAGTCCACGGCGCGATTCGGTGTCAGTGGCGCGGATGGTCCCGAAGGCTCCGGCGATGTCGTTTTCTTCTTCTCGTCTCGTCACTGCTCACCTCCTTCGTGTCATCTAGTCGTGGCGATTACGACGACCACGTCGACACGGGCGGCGCAGTTACGCCAAAGACCGCGGCCGACGAAGCCGCTTTGGAGCGCTGTTGCGCTCCGGAGTGGTACTTGGGGGTTTCATCGCACCCCCCGAATGGAAAGAAAGTAGGTAGTCATCATTCCGAGACCGCCGACATACCGAATTCGCGACGCCAGCCTTGGGGCATCAAATCTTCCAGGAGATCGTCCACCGTGACAACGCCAATCATGGCGCCACCCTCTTGCGCCACGACCGGCAAGACCGTCAGGTTGAAGTCGGTCATCGTGCGGGCCACGCGGTGCAGATCCCAGTGGGGGCGGACGTAGGCGAAGTTGGTGTGGGCCACGCCCAGGGCGAGGTCCTGGGGACGGGCGCGAACGAGTGCCACGACGGAAACGGCGGCCACGGGGTGATTCGCCCCGTCGACCAGGAAGATCGTCTGGAGCGTTTCGGCGGGGGCCGAAGAGTCACGGAGAGCCTGTAACGCCGCCTCGACGGAGGACGAAGCGGGCAGCGAACAGAAGTCATTCAGCATGAGGCCGCCGGCCGTGTCGGCGTTGTAGGTCAGCAGTTGGCGGACCTTGAGCTGTTGGGGCTCGGGGAGCTTTTCCAGGATGGCCAGTCGGCGCTCCTGGTCGATCTCAGAGATGAGGTCGGCCGCATTGTCGGCGGCCATGCGAGAGAGCAGTCGCGCCGCATCGGCGTCAGTGCGCGACTCGAGAAACTCGAGCTGGTGCTGGGTGTCGAGCTCCTCAAAGACGTCGGCCTCGAGTTCACGGTCCAGACCCACGGCCTCAATGATCTCTTCACCCTCTTCGTGCGAACCTTGCTCGACGAGGTCGGCAATCTGCGCCGGGTGCAACTTGGCCAACTTGCGGTAGGGAATTCGCAGACGAGCCGTCGGAATGTGCGACACGAAGGGTTCAATGGAGGCAAAGTCCACGATGGAGGTGGCGGCAATACCGCGACCAAGGGGTCCGAGTAGACGGCGCAGCATCGGTCGACGACCGGGGTCGACACCGACGACTTCCCACTGGCCCTCAATCTCGGCAATCTCGATCTCGTTACCGGTGATGAGGCGGCCGTGAACCAGGTTGATGACGTGGCGGGCGAGGAGGTCTTCGGAGAGGAGAATCTCTCCCGGACGGCGTTCGAAGCGGCGCAGATCCAGTCGCTTGCCCTCAAAGGTCATGCGACCCGAGGCCAGACCGCCGATCTTGCGAATCGGCACGAACAGGTCACGACCCTCAACTCTCACAACGGCCCCGACAATTGGCGGGTGGGCGTCATCGCCAATGCGCGCGACCAGGTCACGGACGCGTCCAATTCGGTCGCCGTCTACGTCGTAGAAGGGGCGCCGCAAGAAGGTGGAGAGGTGAAGAATCTGTTGCATTGCAGGGCTTTCGCTCCGCTCAGGCTACCCCGCCGGGCCGAATTAGACCACTTCGCAGGTGCTTGAGGGCAGTCGGTGGCGGTTCTTGGCAAAGGTCCGGTAGAAGACCCCGCTCACCTTTCGCACACCAGGGAGATCCATCAACAGTCCCAGTACCGGCCAGGCCCCATGGGCACGACGCAACATCAAGGCGATGGCCCGTTCAGCGCCGACGGGTCCTTCCGGTGTGACGATCCAGACGGCCGTTTGGACGTGGTGGCGAGTCAGGCCCAAGTCGGCCAACGCTTCGTCGGAGACTGATTGACTCGCGCGGAACTCAAAGACGTCAGGGTTGTGCCGCGCGAGCCACGCGGCACTGCGCCGGCAGACGCCACACGTTCCGTCAAAGAGCACCAGCATTAGAGTTCCATAACCGCGCGGCAGATGCGCTCGATGTCGTCGTCGGTGATGTCGGCGTGCACGACGAGCCGGAAACGGTCAGGTGCCACTGTCCCGGCCAGAATGCCTCGAGCTTCGAGCTGCTCGACGAGACCCCGAGCGTCAGGGTGGTTGAAGGCCACGATGTTGGTTTCACAGAGTGACGCGCGATATCCCGTGTCACCAAATCGCGCTTCGACGGCTTCGGCCACCCGACGAGCTCGCTGGTGGTCTTCGGCCAAACGCTCGACCATGGAGTCCAGCGCCACGAGTCCGGCGGCGGCCAAGAATCCGGCTTGGCGCATGGCCCCACCGAGTCGCTTGCGTTCAATGCGACCCTGCTCCATCAACTCCTGCGAACCGGCGAGCAGTGAACCGACCGGCGCGCAGAGCCCCTTAGACAGACAGGACATCACCGTGTCGACATGGGAGGCGTAGGCGGCGGCCGATATGCCGGTGGCGACCTGGGCGTTAAAGAGTCGGGCACCGTCCATGTGAATCGGCAAGGACGTACTCGCGCGAAGAGCACGGAGCTGTTCGATGGGATAGGCCAAGCCTCCGGCGTACATGTTGGTGTTCTCCACCACGATGGCGCGAGCGGCCGCCTGATGGTCGCCCTCGACCTCGATGGCGTAGGCAACCTCATCAAGTGGCAAGTAGCCATCGACATCGTTCATGAGCGCAAACTGCACGCCGGCGTTGCGGGCCGAGGCACCCATCTCAAAGGCCACGACGTGGGCGTAGCGGCCGGTGATCACGGTGTCGCCGGGTTTGGTGTGGAGACGCATGGCAATCTGATTGGCCATAACCCCCGAGGGCACGAAGATGGCGGCCGGCTTGCCGACGAGTTGGGCGTAGCGCACCTCGAGCTCTTGGATGGTGGGGTCGGCGCCAAATCCATCGTCGCCCACAGTGGCGTTCGCCATGGCCGAGCGCATGGCGGCCGTGGGTTGGGTGAGCGTGTCGCTACGTACGTCGATACTTCGATCCATGCCTTGAGGCTACCGAGCCGCCATAGGCTCATCATCGTGAGTGAACTTGAAAGCCCAAGCAACCAAAACGTCCACGAAGCCCTCGGTATTGAAGTCGTGAAGGCAACGCCCGAAGAAGTCGTCGTTCGGGTCCCGGTCGGCCCCCGGGTCCATCAGCCCTACGGCATCTTGCACGGCGGCGTCAGTGCGCTAATTGCCGAATCGGCCGCCTCCATCGGTGGCGCGCTCTCGGTTGAACCCGGCAAGATTGTGGTCGGCACCGAACTCAACTGCAGCCACTTGCGGTCCCTCCGCGAGGGCATTCTCACGGCGACGGCTCGCCCAATTCGTACGGGGCGCACCGTCCACGTCTGGGGCATCGATCTCACTGACGAGCAGGGTCGAATGATCTGCATCGCCCGCTGTTCTCTGGCGGTCTTGGACGCCCCTAAGGCGTAAGATTTTCTAATCATGTTGACGAGAAGCCGCTGATGGGGATTCGCTTCGCCGGATGGGGCGTTGGACTGGGCGAGCGAGTCGTCACCAATGACGACCTCAGCACCAGCCTCGACACGTCCGACGAATGGATTAGTGAACGCACCGGTATTCGCGAACGTCGCATTGGGGGCTCCGCCTCGGAACTGGGTATCGTGGCCGCTCGTGCCGCCCTCGCCGATGCCGGCATCAACGCCGAGGACATCGACCTCGTCCTGCTGTCAACGACGACGGGTGACCGACTCATCCCGGGCACGGCCCCAACCATTGCGGCCGCTCTCGGTATTAAGTGTGGCGCCCTCGACTTAAACGCGGCCTGCAGTGGCTTTATGTACGGCGTGGCCGTTGCTCGCGGGATGATCGCCACCGGCTCGCGTCGCGTTCTCTTGATTGGCGCCGAGAACCTCACCCGCTGGGTGGACTGGGACGACCGGGCCACCGCGGTGCTCTTTGGTGACGGCGCCGGCGCGGTCGTGATTGAGGCCAGTGACGACGACGCCGTTCTCTCGCTGAACCTCGGTGCCGACGGCACGCTGGCCGACCTCATCCGTTGCGACCACGGTGGCTACATCTGGATGGACGGCCGCGAAGTCTTCCGACGAGCTGTTCGAGTCGTCGTGGACTCCTCGGAGCGAGCACTCGCCGAGGCCGGAATCACGATCGACCAGGTCGACCTTCTTCTGGCCCACCAGGCCAACCTTCGAATTCTTCACGCCGTCGCTGATCGACTGGGACTGCCCCACGAAAAGATTGTGGTCTCCCTCGACAAGTACGGCAACACCTCGTCGGCCTCTATTCCCTTGGCCGTTGATCAAGCTCGCAACAACCATCAACTAGAAACAGGAAAGATTGCACTCATGACAGGATTTGGCGGCGGTATGACGTGGGCGAGCGCGGTGGTGCGGTGGTCATGAACGGTCCAGTACTCGTAATTTTGGCGGCCGGACGGGCCCGTCGCTTCGGTGGCATCAAGCCCCTCGCCCCCATTGGTCTCCACGGTGAGGGCGTCATTGACCTCATTGCCTCGGACGCCGTCGCCGCCGGATTTGGCCACATTGTGGTCGTCATTAACCCTGACACTGGCCCCATCATCAAGGAGCACATCGCCGCGAACTGGCCGGCATCAGTCTCGGTCGCCTTCGCCATTCAAGAACGTCCCCTGGGCACCGTGCACGCCGTCCTATCGGCCGAGCCCGAACTCGACGTCACCGTTCCCTTCGGCGTTTGCAATGCCGACGACCTGTACGGCCGTGACGCCATGGTGACCCTCGGTCATCACTTGCAACATGCCGATAACAACTGTCTCGTCGGCTTTCGCCTCGACCAGGCGCTCGTTGGTGACCAGCCAGTAACTCGTGGCGTATGCGAAGTCACCGACGGCCAGCTGACAAA
>CANGMP010000028.1 GCA_947455165.1 Acidimicrobiaceae bacterium
CCACCACGTGAGACCGTGGCGAGATAGCCCGGAAGTCGGCGATCGGCGACGTAAGCGTCCAGCGTGTCATTGATTCGGCTGAGACGATGGGCGTCAAAGCCCAACTCTTCGGGAGTGGCGTGCGGGTGCAGCGAACTCATAGAAATCCCCCTGATGCGTGTTTAGATAAACCTATCGCTGACCGTCAAGGACGCGGCGCAACACGTCGAGGGCGCTAATAGTGCTGTAGGCCCGGACGCGGGGACGGTCACCGGGCAGTCGAAGCTGCGAACTACCGGTTTCATTTCCGAGCGCCCAGCCCACAAAGACGGTGCCAGGCTCGTGACCGTCTTGGCGGTCCGGACCGGCGACGCCGGTGATGGCGAGTCCGACATCACTCTTGAGGGCTCGGCGAACCCCGAGAGCCATCTCCTCAGCCGCATCGGCCGAGACGACGGGGCCGGGCTCGAGGCCGAGCAGATCGAACTTCACTTCGGAGGCGTAGCTCACGATGCCACCGCGGAACCACATTGAGGCACCGACGACGTCAACGAGACGGCTCGCGACGAGCCCACCAGTGAGTGATTCGGCCACGCCGAGGGTGAGGCCCTGGTCGATGAGACGTTGGGCGATGGCGAACTCCATGGTCTCATCGTCAACGCCAAAGATGATGTCGCCGTAGGCCTTGGTGAGAATGGAACGAACGACGCGCTCTTCGGCCGCCAGCAGTTCTTCGGCGTGGACCGCGTCTTGGCCTCGGGCCGTCACGCGAACCTTGATGCCCTCAATACCGGAGGCTAAGAACGCAATGGTGACACGGCTGTCGTCGGTGAGCTCCGTGAACCGTTCGGCCAATGCTTCGGCCAGCCCCGATTCGCTGGCACCCCACGTTCGAAGTACGCGACTGGTAATAACTGAGGATTCGCCAGTGCGGGCCTTGAGGTCGGGCAGGATGGCCCGCTCGAACATTTCGGTGAGCTCGTACGGCACGCCGGGTGCGGCGTAGATGACCTTTTGACCCACGGGGCAGATAAGCCCAGGGGCCGTTCCACGACGCTGCGGGATAATGGTGGCGCCTCGGGGAACGTCGGCCTGCAGCAGGTTGTTCTGAGGCATTTGACGGCCGCGGGAGTTGAACATGGCCCGAATTGCTTCAACGAGCTCCTCGTTGCGCTCGAGGGGAACGTTCATGATTTCAGCGATGGCCTCACGGGTGATGTCGTCTTGGGTCGGCCCGAGGCCACCGCAGACGATGACTGCGTCACTACGCGCGAGTGCGGTGCGGAATGCTAAAACAATTCGGTCGTGGTTGTCACCGACGTGCTGGTGGAAGTGGCAAGCGATGCCGTTGGCGGCGAGTTGCTCGCCGAGCCACTGGGAGTTGGTGTCGGCGATCTGACCGAGCAACAGTTCGGTGCCGACGGCGACGACTTCGACTCTCACGCCTGCTGCGCTTTCTTGCCACCGGCGTAGTACTGATATCCCGTGATGACCGTGAGAACAACGGCAATCCACAACGTGGGGACCGTCAACCAGTGCTGGTTGGTAACCCCGGGAATCACGCAGAAGGCAATGGCGAGGTCTTGCACCATGGTCTTGATCTTCGGCAACGAACCGGCCGGAATTGAGATGCCGCGCTTGCCCATCTTGCTGCGATACCAGGTCATCCACAGCTCACGAATTGTGATGATCGCAACGGGAACGAACCACATGAAGTGCTCGTGCACGAGGGTAAAGAGTGAACCGAGAACGACGACCTTGTCGGCCAACGGGTCGAGAAAGGCGCCGGAGCGAGTTGGTCCCTGACGGCGGGCGACGATGCCGTCGAAGTAGTCAGACATCGCCGCGACGAAGCCGACGACCGTCGTGCTCCAAGCCGCGCCCTGGCTCACAATGAGCCAGATAAAGACGGGAGTGATGACGAGACGAAAGGCCGTCAAGATATTGGCCGGCGTGAGCAGAGCGCTCTCGCCATACGTGCGCTTTTGCTCACTCATAGTGCCTGCGCTTCGAGGTCGGTGCCTTGGCTTCCCACAATGACACAGTCAACCAGCGAACCAACGGGAATCTGATCATCCACAAAGATCACACCGTCAATTTCCGGGCACTCACGAACACTGCGGGCCACGCCGGGCTCGTCAACCAAGAGTCGCTGCGTCGTACCGACCAGCTCGTCACGCTTGCGAGCCGTAATGGCGTCCTGCAGTTCACTGACTTCACGAAGACGCTCCATGGCCAGTTCGGTTGGGATCTGATCCTCCATTGACGCCGCCGTCGTGCCAGTCTCGGCGGAGTATGGGAAGAAGCCGGCCCAGTCGAGCTGCGCGGCCTCGATGAACTCCAGGAGTTGGGAGTGGTCGTCTTCAGTCTCACCGGGATAGCCCAAGATGAACGAGGAGCGAAAGGCCGCCGATGGCTCGGCGCGGCGGATGGCCTCAATGCGCTCTAAGAAACGGTCACCGTCGCCCCAACGCTTCATCCGGCGAACGTGGGGTCGCGAGACATGCTGGAGCGAGAGGTCGAAGTACGGCACACCGGTGGCGAGGATCGCTTCGATGAGTGACGAGGTCAAGCCCGATGGGTAGAGATAGAGGAGACGCAGGCGCTCAACTTCGCCCGTCAGTTGACGCGTTAGATCGACGAGGGGCTGGGTGCCACCTTCGTCGAGGACTTCGACGGCTTCACCCAATGCGTGACGGCGGCGGTCATTGCCCCAACTGGCGAGGTCCTGGGCAATGAGCACGAGCTCCTTGACGCCATTGCTAACGAGACCGCGAGTCTCAGTTAGTAGGTCACTCGTTGAACGGGACCGCTGGTCGCCGCGGAACGTGGGAATGGCGCAAAAACCACAGCGACGATCGCACCCTTCGGCAATTTTGAGGTAGGCCCACGGGGCGCTCGTCGCCGGCCTAGGAAGGTTGAGCAGGTCAAAGTCTGATGTCCGGCGGGTACCAATAGAAACCGGCGTCGGGGCAATCAGGCTCTCGCCAAAGCCGGCGACGAGGTCCACTTCGGGCAGGGCCTCGGCCAACTCATCGCGGTACCGTTCGGCCATACAGCCCGTCACGACGAGCCGTGCTCCATCGAGCTTGCGGTCGGCCATGTCGAGCACGGTCTCGATCGACTCTTCGCGGGCCGACTCGATGAAGGCACAGGTGTTTACGACAACGAGGTCGGCATCCTCAGCTGATTCAGCCGGTACGTAGCCCTGGACCCCGAGAAGTCCCGAAAGCTTGTCCGAGTCCACGTGGTTCTTGGGGCACCCAAGGGTTTCGACCCAATAACGCATTGTGCCCCTTGTCTTCAACGAGTTCCGCTGAACTCGATACTGCCTGGCGGAGAGGGAGGGATTCGAACCCTCGGGCCCACTTTCGCAGGCCGCATTCTTAGCAGGAATGTGGTTTAAACCGTACTCACCCACCTCTCCAGGTTCCCTATCTTATCCCTCTTTGAGCCCAGTGAGAAATTGATCAGAGAAGGCACAAGACCCCGACCCAAGTGGGTCGGGGTCTTGTGGCAAAGCGTGAAGCTAGTACGACAGGGTCGCAATAACCGATCGGTTCAAACGACGCTGCTTGGTCGTGAGGTGTGAGCCGTTGTACAGAGACGCACCGGTACCGGCGGCAACCACCTGAACGTTGGTGATTCCGAGACTGCGCAAGCGGCGGGTCAAGAAATTGGCCACCGACAAAGCGCGAGCCTGCGTAAATCGCGTACGTGTTAGCGACGAACCTCCGGGATTCGTATAACCGGTCACCACAATCTTGGCGTACTTGAACTGCTTCGCAAAACCGGCGGTCACAACCGACTGAGCAATCATGCCGCTCCAAAGGGTCGTCTTACCGCGGGCGAACGTCGTAATGCGGACGTTCATCGCGATCGCGCGCTTCGCGCGTGCCGAATACGTCGTACCGGCCGTCGAAACTGCCGTCACTCGATACATGTAGAAGCGACGAGCCTTGAGTCCCGTAAAGGTGCACCGCAGCGGAGCTGCAGGGTTTGCCGTCACGTTAACCGTGCACGTCTTGAAGTAACGAGGGCCGATAACGATTGCCGTGTACTTAAGGACGCGCGATCCACCGTTGGAACCCGACACCTGCCACGAGACAGTGCCAACACCAGCGGTCGAACCAGAGAACTTGACGTTGCGTGGGGAGCTTGGCGAAACAACCTTCTTTGACGGGATTGCCCAGATGGAGTCCGTCGAAGAGGTGCCATTCGCCGCGTAGGCGCGAATAGTGAAGGTGTACGCCTGACCATTGGTCAACCCGTTAAAGACGCACTGGAGTGATGCTCCGGGGTGCAGGACAACGTCGACCGTGCACGAGGGCAAGCCAGGCGAAGAAATCACGTAACGCGTGATCGCCGGACCACTCGTCGGAGCCGTCCACTTCACTGTTGCGCTGCGGTCACCCGGGGTTGCTTGGAAGTTGTCAGCACCACTCGACACCGCAGCGGGTGTGACACTGTTCGACGAAGTCGAAGAGTTGGAAAGACCAATGTCGTTGCTCGCTACGGCTGAGAATGAGTAAGAAGTTCCGTTGGTCAGCCCGGTAATGGTGCAGGTCGTGCTGGGTGCAACTGCCGTGCAGGTAGCTCCACCTGGCGACGCCGTGATGATGTAGCCATCGACTGGCGATCCGCCGTCATCCGTCGGGGCCGTCCACGAGATGGTGGCACCACCGTCGCTAGGTATCGCCGAGATATTGGTTGGACTACCTGGCGCAGTGGCCTGTGGGCTGGCACTCGCACTCGCGCTGGAAGGCAGCGAGTTGGCCAATGCCGTCACGGCCGTCACGGTGGCCGTCACGGCGATTCCGTTGGTGAGACCACTGATAGCGCACGACGTTGCTGGAGCGTTGACCGTACAGGTCGCGCCACCGGGGCTCAACGTGACGGTGTAGCTGGTAATCGCAGAGCCACCATTAGCGACAGGTGCAGTCCAGTTCACGGTGACTGAACCATTGGCCGGCGTAAGCGTGACACCCGTGGGCGCACCGGGGCGGGTGTACGGCATCAGGGTTGCCGAGGGCGCCGAATCGACACCCGTTCCAGCGGCGTTCGTGGCCGTGGCTTTGAAGGTGTATGAAGCACCATTCGTCAAGCCTGTGACCTGACAGGACAGAGTGCTCGACGTGCATGTACCAACGGCGTTGCCCGATCCGTCGTACGCCGTCACGGTGTACGACGAGATGGTGGCGCCGCCATTGTCAACCGGTGCAGTCCAGCTCACATTCGCCGAACCGTTGCCAGCAGTCGCGGTCACACCAGTCGGTGCACCGGGTGCCACGGTGTGGGGCGTGACTGACGTCGACGGGTCCGAAGCGCTCGAATCACCGTTGCCGTTCGTTGCTACAACCTTGAAGGTGTACGACGAACCGTTCGTCAAGCCAGTCACCACGCAGGTCGTGCTTGGCGCGGTTGCAGTGCAGGTGCCGGCCGTATTCCCGGAACCGTCGTAGGCGGTAACGGTGTAGGTCGTAACTGAGCCGCTGGGCGCAGTCCACGAGACAGTGGCTTTGCCGTTTCCGGCCGATGCAGTGACGTTCGTTGGAGCGTCAGGAGGGGTTGGTGCCTCCAGTGATGCGATACCCGGCGTCGCCGAGTTACCGGCCATGCTCTGGGCGTAGACCTTGAAGTCGAGAGCGGCGCCCGTCGGCAAGTTCGTCAGGTCCAGAGTGAATGTCGAGGCATCATTCGTAGTACCGGCACCAACGAGAGCACCGGTGGTCCTATTGAACACGTAGACGAGGTATGAAGTGATTCCAGGAATTGGCGTCGCGGGACTAACCGGTGCGGTCCACGTAACCGTCGCGGTGGTCGCATCACCTTGGGTCACCTGAACGTTTTGCGGTGTTCCCGGGTCGGGACCGATCTGAGCGGAGATCATCACCTGCAACATGCCTGTTCCCGAAGTGATGTGCGTCGTGGCCGTCGTCGTGGCCATCAACGTGAAGGAGTACTTCGTGCCGACGGTGCCGCCGGTCAGCGTGCACGAAGTACTCGTCAACGTCTGACAGCGAGTGGTACGGCTGCGGCCATTGGCATCCCAGACAATGACCATCTGGTTGCCGACCGGCAGGGTTGCACCCGTCACTTCGGTCCACGTCACAACAGGCGACGTATTGGCGTTGGTCACCGTGACCGGTGCGGGCGCACTGGCGTAGGCCCCCGGCGAGGCGTAGACGAAGGTTCCCACTGTCGTCGTTGAAGTCCCGCCGGAACCCGCGCCGTACCACGTCGCCGTAACAACTTGGCCTTCAGTTAGGCCATTGAGAGTGCACATAGTCATTTGACTCTGCGAGAAGTCGCACGACGTACCAGTGTCGAAATCGACGTGACCAGACGTGACGAGGCCAAACGTTCCAATTTGGGCGTACGCCGCGCCATTGGCACCCATCGTCACCTGCAACATCGGTGGGCTCGGCGGCGGCGCAATCGAGCCGACGACTGTTGCATTAGCTCCAGGGCCATTGGAGTTCCACGCGGAGATGTACATCATGTAGGAGGTCGTCCACGAGGAGGGCTTAGTGAACGTGCACGAGAACGGGCTCGTAGGCGTCGGCACGGTGGACAAGTCGACAGTGCAAAGCGTCGTGTTCGTCATTGGGTCCTTGACGGTGTACTTCGTAATAGACAGACCACCATCAGAAGTCGGAGTTGCCCATGTCGCGGTGGCGTTGCTACCTGAAATTGTGGCGGAGGCGTTCTGTGGCGCCAGCGGTGGGGTCGTCATGTAAAAACTTCCCATGTTGTACGGCACTGACGATCCGACGGGGTTAATTGTGACCACGGACACCGAGTAGGTCACGCCGCCGGTCAAGTTATTGAAGTTGCAGGACGCATACCCGGTGTAACTACCAACGTCAGTCGTCGTACACGTCGTGCCGCCGGGGGTCAGCGTCGCGACGTAACTCGTCGCCGCCGCGCCGCCTTGGTCGGCCGCGTATTTAAAGGAGACGTACAGCGTGCCATTGATTCCCGAGAGCGCACTGTTGGTGTAGTACTGCGAGGCCGGTCCAGGCACGGTGGCGTCGGTGATCTCACCGAAGCAAGAACTCCCGATGCCCGAGAGGTAGAGAGTCGTTGACGTAGCAAATGCTGGCGTTCCATAGCATGCCCCGACACCTGGGTTTTGGTGCGTGCTGTCAATTCGCTGAACCGTCGACCAGTCTGCGGGGTCCTTGATGGTGAAAATTGTGTCGGAGCCCCACCACCAGCGAAAGACGTAGTGGCCACGGTAGAACGCGATCGAACTCAACCCATTAAAGGTGTTCGTGCTGCGGTAAGTCGCCGAGAGGCCGTCTTGGTCCACGTAGCCAATCAGTGAGCGGTCCGATGTGCTGAGCACTTCGGCGACAGAGCCGCAGGGAACCATAATGCGAGTTGGGTCGACCCAGATACTGGAGGGCATTCCGCAGTGAGAAGCACCAATGTCAGGAAGGGTCGTCGTCCACACTGTCGAGAAGTCTGATGTGTTGAGCTTCGAAATCGTGCCGTGCGTGAGGTCGTAGCCGGTGACGTAAATATTTGGTCCGGTGGTCTTGCTGCCGGACTCGATGAGCCAGTTGTAGCCAATGTTGACCGGTGTTGCCCATGTAGTCGTCGTTGGGTTGAAACGGTCGATGTAGTTGACGCCCGCACCAGAGTCCCATCGGAAAAAGTTCAAATAGGTCCCATCGAAGAATGCCGAACCGGAGTAGTTCACCGTCAGGGAAGTAGAAACCTTGTTGGTTAGCGTGGCAGCGTCGTAGCGCCACAAGACTTTGGTCGTTGGTGAGGTGTAGCCCCAGATCCAGACGTACGTATTCGAGGCCACCAGGCCCAGGACGGTGAGTCCGGAAGTGCTCACGGAAATCTTCGTCACCGAGCTCGACGGAGTCCAGGCAGCGCCCTCGACGTCAGCAAAGGCAATCCGAGACAACGTGGAGGCATTGTCGTAGGTCGCGTACCAGGCGGTGTCGTTGTAGTCAGTCTTGATGCCCGAGTTCGCACCAAAGCCGAAGCCGTGATTCAGACCCTGCAGGGGCAATGTTGCCGTGTGCGAGTGCAGGGTGGTCGCCGACGCGCTACGCGGGGTAAGGACCGCACCCGATATGCACACCACTGCCGCGATGAGTGCGGTCATCAAGCGCTGAACAGTTTTCAGCACGGTTGGGTAAGAAAAAATTGAACGAGGCATACGCCCTCCACGGATAAAACAACCTCCCAATACTAGACCAGAGGTACGGAAGGGGAAAGTCGGGCAGCGCAGTATTCACCTAAAGTTTCGACATCGTCACAAAAACAATGTTTTCAGACGTGGTAACGATTTTCATCAGTCAGGAGTTTCGATGAATCACCCCACGAAGCAAATCCTCATCGACACGGCCGTCATTCTCCTTGACGAATTGCCAATGGAGAAGGTCACCTCGGAACTCGTCCTTGAAAAATCCAAAATTTCCAAGGGATCCCTCTACCACCACTTCCCAGATTTTGGCCACCTCATTGATGAAGCACAGGTCCTTCGATTTTCACGGTACGTCGACGGATCGATTGACGCCATTGCCCACATCCTCCAAAACGCTGCATCAGCAGATGAAATCAAGACAACGCTGCGCGCTCTCACCGCCGACACCCAGTCTGAACAGCGATCAAAAGACCGCCGCAACCGACTGCAGCTACTCGGCCTCGCCACGCAACGACCGTATTTTGAGGAGATCTTGGGTCGCGAACAAGAACGTTTGACTGCTGGTCTCGCTGACTTAGTTCGCGAAGCTCAAGAGAAAGGCTGGATTCGCCTGGAATTCTCCCCTCGGGCCGTTGCCCTGCTAATTCAGAGTTACACCTTGGGGGTCTGGCTCGACGACATCACCCCCAATCGAATCCCTGCTCACGACTGGGTGACACTGATTAACGCCGTCGTGGAAAATGTTCTGCTGGCACCTGCCCAGCCGTAGTTTTCGACCTCCTCGGTAGTAATTAGTATCGGGCTACAGAATTATCGATCCGAAGAAAGTTGATGAAATGCGTACTGTTCGTCTCGCACTCGCTGGCGCCCTCAGCGTTAGCGCTCTCACCATCGCCTCACTGTCGACCTCGGCCGGCGCCACCACGTCGCTGAAGGGTTGCAACACCGCAACCTTCAAGACGTCGGGCAAGCTCACCGTCGGTACCGACAACCCAGTCTGGGAACCCTGGTTCTCCAACAACACGCCTAGCAACGGTGCCGGGTACGAAGCAGCCTTCACCTACGCCCTCGCTCACAAGCTGGGCTTCACCAACTCGCAGGTTCAGTGGACGACAGTCCCCTTCGACTCGAGCTACACCCCCGGCGTGAAGAGCTTCGACTTTGACATCAACGAGATCTCCTACACGCCCGAGCGCGCGCAGACCGTTTCGTTCTCCAACAGCTACTACGACGTTCAGCAGTCGGTTGTGGTCTTGAAGACGAGCAAGTACGCATCGGCCAAGACCCTCAAGGCGCTGAAGGGTGCCAAGTTTGGCGACCAGGTCGGCACCACGGGCATGCAGTACATCACCAAGTACATCAAGCCCAGCTCGACGCCTCGTTCCTACAACACGCTCGACCTCGCCGTCGCGGCCCTGCAGTCAAAGCAGATCGACGCCATCGTCGTTGACACCCCCACCGGTAATTACATGGTCAACTACCAGATCACCACGGACAACGGCACCGCACTCGCCAAGCAGATTGGTCAGTTCAAGTCAGTCGGAGAGCACTACGGCGTCGTGTTCCAGAAGAACTCCAACCTGGTGGCCTGCGTCAACTCGGGCATCGCTGCCTTGAAGGCCGATGGCACGTTGAAGCGACTCAGCACGCAGTATCTGAAGGACTACACCTCAGTTCCACTGATTAAGTAACCAGCAAGTTCTCAGAGCTGTGGCGAATCCGACCCGAGACATCTCGTCGGATTCGCCACAGCTTTTTGCTGACCGGCGTCGCCGACTCGCCGGGAGTCGTTTTGCCCGGCCCGTCAGCGCGCTCTCAACGTCGATGGTTCTCGCCGTGGTGGCGTGGGTGCTCTGGGCCGCCCCCGGCGGCAAAGCCGTTCGAGAGTTCTTCCTCAGTCCTACTCATGCGTGGCGATCTTTCATTGGCGACCCCGCCGAAGGCCTGTCGGCCATTTGGCGAGGCTTTCTGACGAACATCTGGATGTTCGTCGTATGTGAGATTCTCGTTTTGGTCTTCGGTCTCCTGATTGCAGTGGTGCGGCTCAGTAGTTCACCGATTCTCACGCCGCTGCGACTTCTCTCGGTGGTGTACACCGATTTTTTCCGAGGCATTCCGATCATCCTCGTTCTCTTCATCGTGGGCTACGGACTCCCCGGTATGAGTCTGGGCTGGATATCGATGCAATCGCCCGCGGTGTACGCCTGCATCGCGCTCACTCTCACCTATAGCGCCTACGTGGCCGAGGTCTATCGGGCCGGCATTAACGCCGTGCCCACGAATCAAGTTGTGGCGTCGCGCGCTCTCGGACTCCGCCAAGGGGCCACGCTGCGCTACGTGGTACTACCCCAGGCCATTCGCAACGTCATACCGCCCCTGCTGAATGACTTCATCTCGCTGCAAAAGGACACGGCCCTCGTGTCAACGCTCGGCATTGTCGACGCGACACAAGCCGCCCACATCTTCAGTTCACAGAGCTTCAACTTTGCGGGCTACACCGTCGCGTCACTGCTGTTCTTGTTGCTGACAATTCCAATGACGCGTCTCACTGACCGACTAATTGCCCGGGACCGTAGCCGTCGACTGGCGTATCTGTCATGACCAAGAACATGTTGGAACTCCAGAACGTTCATAAGCGTTTTGACGACCGTGAAGTGCTGCACGGCGTGTCCTTGACCTTGGCCCCCAACGAAGTGGTCTGTCTCCTCGGTAGCTCGGGTTCGGGAAAGTCGACGCTGTTACGTTGCATCAACTTGCTCGAACGCATCGAATCGGGCGACATCATCTTTCGAGAACAGTCACTCCTCGACGAGCGAATTGACGTAGACCTGGTTCGGCGCCACATTGGCATCGTCTTTCAGGCCTTCAACCTCTTTCCCCACCTAAGCGTCCTCGACAACATCACGCTTGGACCACTGCGTGCTCGGGGACGAGCCAAGAGTGAGGTACTCGACGAGGCGTACGAACTACTCGAACGTATTGGCCTTAAGTCACGGGCCGGTGACTTCCCCGACCAACTCTCCGGTGGTCAGCAACAACGCGTTGCCATTGCGCGCGCTCTCGCGATGCGACCCGACGTCTTGCTACTCGATGAAGTAACGAGCGCGCTCGACCCAACGCTCGTCGGTGAGGTGCTCGATTTACTGACCGATCTGGCCCGCCAAGGGACCACCATGTTGATTGCGACCCACGAAATGCAGTTTGCTCGGGACGTGGCTCACCGGGTCGCTCTCCTTGATGAAGGTCGCCTCGTTGAAGTCGCGCCAGCGGCCGACTTCTTTGATCGTCCGCAGCAGGCGGCGACCATCGACTTCTTGTCGCGCGTTCCTAAGACGCAGTAGCGCGGAACTCGGGTAGCAGACGAAGCAGTTCGACCAGTTCGCGGTCTCGGTCCCACGTCAACAGTTCGAACGCTTCGTCGAGCGTCACCCAGCGCAGCTCATCAACTTCTTCATTGGGGGCAAACTCACCACTCATGGCCTCCATGAGGTAGTACGCGACGAGCTTGGGGCGGCCCTTGCGGTGCGTGTAGTTCGTTGAACCAACAAAACGACGAATCTCAGCCGTGATACTGGTTTCTTCCCACACTTCGCGGAGGGCCGCTTCCTCGAAGGTTTCACCCTCGTCGAGTTTGCCCTTCGGAAAGGTCCAGTCGCCACGGGCCTCGCGATACACCACGGCCACCTTGTAGCGACCGCGGCGTGAAATTCGAAACAAGACACCGCCGGCCGCGCGAATGAGATCGTGAGGTTGATCGGCGGGGACAATGAGTTCGGCAATCATGACGATGAAATTGTCTCGAAGCTCACCTTCGTAGAGTAGTAATCGTGCTCGCAACTTCTCTGCCAATCGGACTGCGATTGGCGATCTATCTCGCCGCCGGAATTGCGGCCGGCATTTCGAACGGCATCGCGGGCGGCGGGACCTTCATTACTTTCCCCACCATGCTGGCCCTCGGCGTTCCGGCCCTCCAGGCAAACGTCTCATCTTCTGTGGGTGTCCTGCCGTCCTACGTCGGAGGCATCCGGGGCTATCGCCTCGAACTGACGCGCCGCTGGCCCCTTGTCCGTCAACTCCTCCCGGCCTGCCTCGGTGGCGTCTCCCTGGGTGCGGCTCTCCTTCTCCTTGGTAGCCCCGGGACATTTCGCTCTATCGTCCCGTGGCTCATCCTGACCGCAACCGTGCTCTTTGCCCTCGGACCCTGGCTTACCAAGCGCATTGCTCACCTCGGCCACCACGGTCTTCGGATGCGCGCGCTCCACGTCGGCATGTTCGTCGTCTCGATCTACGGCGGCTACTTCGGCGCCGGTCTCGGCATCATGCTCTTGGCGCTGATGGGCCTGACGTTGCCTGATGACCTCGACACCCTTCAGGGGCTGCGCAGTGCACTCTCGACGATAATCAATGCCATCGCTGCCCTGATCTTCTTGGTCCGGGGCCACCTCGTGATTGAGGCCGTGGTGATGCTCCTGCTCGGAACGTTGATTGGTGGCTACCTCGGCACCCGGCTGATCAAGCGTCTCAAGCCCATGACGGTACGAATTCTCATCTGCTGTATCGGCATTGGCACGGCCATCAACTTGCTGTTGCGTTAGGCGCACTTGTCAAATCTCTACCGCGTAGGTAGGATTTAAATATGAAGCGATTCTTCACTTTTCCGAACCCCGTGAATGACGCCGCTGCTCGCACCGTGGCCCTCGGAGTCGTCGCAATGGCCACCGTCGCTCTGGTCTTTAACTTCGCCTGGATGCTGATTCCCCTGACCTACGGCTTCTTGGCTCGCGTCGCCGCCGGCCCCAAGATCTCTCCGCTGGGCCGCTTCGCGGTTCACGTTGCCGCGCCCCGTCTCAAGGGCTGGGAAAAGACGGTGGCCGGACCGCCGAAGCGATTCGCTCAGGCCATCGGTGCCGCCTTTACGGTGTCGGCCTCAATCACGTGGGCCGTAGCCGGGTGGTCGGCCGCTCGCTGGATCTTGCTCCCCCTCATTGCGGCCGCGGCCCTCGAGGGATTCGTCGGCTACTGCCTGGGTTGCGCCATCTTCGGCCAACTCATGAAGCTAGGGGTTATCCCCGAAGAGGTCTGCCTCGACTGCGCCGACATCACGCGTCGCTACGCCGCCACGGCGTCCTAGCCGACTAGTCGGCTCCGAACTTTCGCCGTAAAGTTCTCCTTATTACACACTCGCCCCGCCCCCATCGCTCCCACGTTCGAGCCACCGCTCTCCGCGTAACGCTGACGGCCGCCCTGAGTGTCGTTCTCTTCGCTCCGACACTGGCCAGTGCCAGTGCCCAGCGTGTCCCAACTACGTGGATCTCGAACCCCATTGCCCCGCCCGTCGGCGGGGAGGACCTCGGCACCCCGGCCGCCAGCGCCTTAATGTCGCTGCGCGTCGTCTTGCAGCCGAGCCATCCAGCTGAGCTGAGTGCCTTTATCTTGAGCACCACCACGCCCGGCAGCGTGAACTACCACCGCTACCTCACGCCGCAGCAGTTCGCGGCGTCATTCGGGGCCAGCGATCTTGCAGTTACGACGGTCGCTGACGCGCTTCGAAGCGCGGGACTGCGCGTCTCGCCGGTGAGCGCGAATCGGCTCGTGTTAAACGTGGACGGACCAGCGAGTGCTGTGGCGCGTGCTTTTCACACCTCGATTCACGCCTTCCGTTCAGTTGACGGCAACATCGGCTATCTGCCGACCCAGCGCAGCGGTCTGCCGGCGAACGTGGCACCACTCGTAGCCGGCGTGAGTGGTCTGTCGACCTTTGAACACGCGCAGAGCCTGGCTCGTACCGCGCCACAAAGTGCCCGCTCCGCACTCACCCCACCAACGGCCTGTTCGGCCGCCTCAGCGGCCGCTACCAACAGGGGCGAATACCTTCCGTCGGAAATCGCCGCCGCGTACGGCATAACCAACGCCTTGGCGAATGGCTACGACGGCACTGGTCGCACTGTGGGCGTTGTGGAGTTCGCTAACTACTACCGCAGCGACATGACGACGTACAAGAACTGCTTTGGCCTGCATTCAACCATCGTTGATGTGGCCGTAAATGGCGGAGCACCGGCCAGCTCGGCCGCGGATGGTGGCGACGAAGTCGAACTCGACCTCCAGCAGATCATCAGCCTCGCGCCCGGCGCCACGGTCTACAACTACATGCACGCCAACGACGCCAACGGCTGGATCGACACCTTCACCAGAATTGCGAATGACAATCTTGTGGGCGCACTCTCAGTCTCGTGGGGCACGTGCGAAACGGAACAGTCAACATTCGCTCAGCAGCCCCTGCTCCAGCAGATGGCCGCACAAGGCCAGTCTGTTTTTGTTGCTGCCGGTGACTCTGGCTCATCAAGCTGTGCGTACGGCGCCGCGCCCGGTGATCCCACCGTCGACTACAGCCCCGTGGTCAATGACCCCGCCAACTCGCCCTGGGTCACGGGCATCGGTGGCCTCACCGTTGACTCGATTTCACCACTCGTGCAAGGCGTCTGGGGCAACACCTGTGGCTCATCGTCACCCTGTGGTGGCGGTGGCGGCTACTCCACGCTTTACGACCGGCCAACGTGGCAGGTGGGGCCCGGCGTTAACTCAATGAATCATCGGCAGGTTCCTGATATTTCAGTGATGGCCGATCCCGGTACGGGCATGATTGCCTACTACGCCGGCGCCTGGCACGGCTTTGGTGGCACTTCGATTGGTGCGCCAATCTTGACGGCCATGGTGGCCGTCGGCGCACAGGCGTGCGGAACCCAGTCCCTGGGATTCTTAAACCCCCGTCTCTACCAAATGGGCATTGCCGGCACGGGAATCATTGACGTGACTACGGGATCAAACGACGTCTACAACACCGGCTTCTACAGCGCCACGTCGGGCTACGACATGGCATCGGGACTTGGCTCGCCCGATCCAGCATCCTTTCTTCCGTCGCTCTGTTCGCTCGCTCCCACGTTCGCTGCGAGTTCAACCGAGATCGGTGCACGGTCGACCTGGACGCTCACCTACCCCTCAAGTGGGGCCACCTTGACTAGCGGAACCGGCACCATCACCCTGCAGGGATTTGCCTCGCCGGGCTTTAGCTCCTCGACGGGCGACTACACGATCAATGGCACGCCGCCCCGTTCGGTAGTGGTCTCGGGCTCGTCAGTCATTCTGACTGTCGGTGCTTCAATTGCACCGCTGGCGACCGTCACCATCGTCGCCCAGGGGGCCATGAATCGACTGACTACGGGTACCGCCCAGATTTCCCTGGTCGACTCGAACTCCTACAGCGTGACCTTTTCATCGACCTGGACGCCGGCCATCGTTGGCTCCGTGCTGTTGAGTACTCCTAATGCCACCTTGACGACTGGTGGCTCGGGCGCCAACGTTACGGCCACCGTTAAGAACGACACCAACCAACCACTCGCTGGCGTCGCCGTCACGTTGAGCGTGACTGGTTCCAACGCAGTCGCCGTCGTGCCCACGGCCGGTGGCGTGACCACTACCAATGGCGTGGCCACCTTTAGGGTCGTCTCGGGCGCGACTGGCACGCTGTCAGTTCGCGCCACCGCCAACCTCGTAACGTCGTCGACACTCTCGTTGACCGCTACCTCGTCATGGACCACCACGACCAAGTCCGTAGCCCCCAAGAGCGGTAGCTTCACCGGCGTCTTTGCCAGTTCCTCGAACTGCGGTGTCGTGGCTCGAACCACCAAGACGTCGCTGACGTCGAATCTGAGTGCGGTCAACAACCAGCTCGTCTCAAGCAAGGGTGCCTCATTAATTCCCGCCGTCGCGTCCGATCCGGACGTCGCCAACGGACCGGGAAGCACGTGTCTCATTAGTTACGTTGGGACCGATGGCAAGGTACGTCTCGTAACCATTAACGGTTCACAGCGCTCACTGTTGATTCTCAATACGGCCGGAAGTGACAAGGCCGCCGTCGTGTCACCGGGCATCACGGTTTCCGGCTCGACCATCTACGTCATGAACTTGGCAACTACTGGCTACCTATGGAGCAACGCCATCAGCGGGACACAGGTCCAACGAACCAATCTCTCCACGCTGCTCGGACTGACCAAAGTAACGACCACCGGGTACGCACTGGCCGGATCAGTGGCGCTCGTCGCGAATCAACCGGCCATTGCGCTGCGGGTCGCCAAAAACGCCTACCTCCTTTCCAACCAGGGTTCCTCATTTGGCTGGTCCGTTACCGATCTTTCCTACATCGGCCAATGGAACACGAGCGGCACGGGAGCCATTGTTGGCAATCCAACACTGCTGAGTGGCGCTACGCCCCTCGTCTTTCTGCGCACCTCGTCCAGCCACCTCATCACGATTTCCCCCGGTGAGGTCTGGTCGGACTTCTGGACGACGTTTGATGTCACGGCTCAATACAACGCAGTTAAGCCCAAGTCCGACATCACCGTCTTTGGCGCGAGCGCTACGAACGTGGCCTTCTTCGTCGGGACCACTGTCGTCACGTTGCTACCGACCGGTTCAATCACCCAGCCCTGGATTCCAACCTCGGCTCCGTACACGACGGCCAAGGGAATCTTTGCCGCCGGCAACGGAGGCCTGACGGTCCTCGACGGCTCGAAGTGGGTATCGCTCAATCCATAACGTTCGGCCGGCGCACGCCCCAACTCGTTAGAAGTTTCGTACCATACAGCCATGAGGAGAGGACTCACCGCACTACTCGGTGCACTCGTACTCGCGAGCGGCGCGAGCATGAACATCGCTCAGGCCTCACTCGCGCCACGGGTCGCAGTCGCCGATGCCGTCCTCCCCTTCGCGAGCCAGCCGACATCGCCCCGCACACCCGTTGAGTTTCGCGTCGTTCTGCAGCCACAAAACGCGGACCAACTTTCGCGCCTCATTCACGATCAGCAAACGCCAGGTAGCGCGATGTATCACCGCTTTCTAACTCCGGGTGACTTTGAGCGACACTTCGGAGCATCACGACGCACCATCCGCGAGGTCTCCGCCTACTTCACCTCGCAGGGGCTCCACATCCTTTCGACCAAGCGCGTCGGACTCGTCCTGCACGTTCGGGGCGACGCGTCCCACGCGGCGGGCGCTTTGGCGGCCACGTTGCGCACCACGAAGGTGGCCGGAGAGCGTCGTGTCGTACTCACTTCACCCGGCAGACTGCCGGCCGACATCGCTGCTCACGTTCGCGGCGTGGTGGGGCTTTCGAGCCTTCGGACGGCCACGCCGCATAGCCGGTCACTGGTCCAGTCGACGCCACAAGCGCCAGCAACGTGTGCCGCATCGGCCAACTTGAGCTCTATCGGCAGTGGGTACACCGTGGCCCAGCAGAGCCAGCTCTACGGTTTTTCGTCGCTGTGGCAGGGCGGAGCATTTGGGGTTGGCCAAACCATTGCCATTTACGAACTCGCTCCGTATCGACCGGACGATGTTTCGACGTACTTCACCTGTCACGGCCTAACGCCATCACTCAGTGTCGTCAACGTGGACGGCGGAGTCACCGGGCCGGCATCATCGGAGGCCACGCTCGACATTGAAGAGGCTGGGGCTCTCGCCCCCGGAGCCCAACTTCTGGTCTACCAAGCTCCCAACACCGTGACGGGTCCGACCGATCTGTTCGCTCGAATTGCCGCCGACAACTCCGCGTCGATCGTCTCGGTCTCCTGGGGTATCTGCGAAGCCCAGTCCGATGCCACGGCCGAGCAGCCAATATTCCAGCAGATGGCCGCCCAGGGTCAGACCGTTATCGCGGCCAGTGGTGACAACGGCTCGTCAGACTGCTACGACGGCAGTTCGGGAAGCGACGCCCTGGCCGTTGACGACCCCTCGAGTCAGGCCACCGTGACGGCCGTCGGCGGCACCTACGTCTCGTCGCTGAGTCCCGTCGTCGAATCAGTCTGGAACGACGGCGCCCAGGCAACGGGCGGTGGCCTCTCCGCGCTGACGCCCCGACCTTCGTGGCAGGTCGCCACCGGGCTTAACCCCAGTGGCACGAAGCGAGCCGTGCCCGACCTCTCGGTGATGGCCGACCCTCGCCGGGGCTTTCTCTCCTACTTCAATCGATCGTGGAGTTCAGTCGGCGGCACTTCGATTGGTGCGCCCCTGGTGAGCGCCCTCGTCGCCGTGGCGGCCGAACGATGTGGCGTGAGTCGACTCGGGGCGATAAACCCGCGTCTCTACCAACTGGCCGCGACGGGCTCGGGATTCCGCGACATCACGAGCGGGAGTAATGATCTCTTTTCGGCCGGCGGCTACAGCGCCACCGTCGGCTACGACCTCGCGAGCGGGCTCGGGAGCCCTGACCCGGCGACTTTTGCCGCGGGCCTTTGCCCCCAACAGGTCTCCGCCGTTAACTCCACAGTTAGTGCGCCCAGTTCAGCGACCGCGCTCGACGCCGCGGGAGCCACCCTGGATGTGGCGTTGCTTGACGAGTCTCGTCGGGCCATTGCGGGCGCCCAGCTCTCCGTCGTCCTAAGTCAATCCGGCGGCGCCCCCACGGTCGTTGGCACGCCAGCACTCACCGACGCCCAGGGACATGTCGCACTGCTCGTTCAAACTACCCGGCCGGGAACCGTGAGTGCCCGAGTCTCAGTCGGTGCAACGCTCATTGGAACGACTGCGATTCAGTTTGTTGCGGCCATTCCAACCACCGACATCAGTCGCGCCGCAAGCACGCTGGGCGCCACCGGTCCGCTCCGAAGCGCACTCAACGGGCAGGCCGTCGACCTTGTGGGTCGCACGGCCAGTGGTGACGTTGTTCTCGTTCACGCCGTCGGGTCGACGTCTCGCGTAAATCTCAGTCGAGGCGTTGCGAGTCGGCGAACCACGCTCAGTCCTGACATCTCGTGCCTCTCGTCCTGCGCCGTGTCGTGGAGCTCGAGTGGTCACGTCATTGTGGCCCAACAGATATGGACTGCCACGCCACGCATTACCGATCTCCAAGGCATTGCACCCAACCTTCCAAAGGCCCTTGGCGTGGTTCGCCTCCAGACGATTGCCAACAATCGGACGGTGCTCGCGTACGTCTCAACCGCGCGACACGCCATCGTCGCCACATGGAACAGCGTGGACCGCACGCTGAGCTTCGTCGATCGAGGCACCAGTCTGGCTTGGCCACCCGTGTTCTTGTCGCCCGTCAATGGACGTCCGAGAGTTGTCGTGACCACGAGTACGGGGTACTTCACCAACGTCCAAACCTCAACCGGCACGTGGAG
Organism: Acidimicrobiaceae bacterium; assembly: GCA_947455165.1. Classification (GTDB taxonomy): domain Bacteria; phylum Actinomycetota; class Acidimicrobiia; order Acidimicrobiales; family RAAP-2; genus RAAP-2. Next base: position 19,324 of record CANGMP010000028.1, read on the forward strand.
TGCGTCAAACGTCTTGCGATCTGGCACCCTCGTCTCGCCGGCGACCTATCTCGATGAGACCTCAACCCTGGTTGGTCGTACGAGCGGTGGTCAACTCCTCGCGAGTTCGAACGCCAGTCCCATCACCCTCGGATCAACGTCCAGCGCTCCGGTGACCATCATGGGTAGTGAGCGTCACATCGTGCTCGGAGCGCAGGGTGGCACTTTGACGGTCTGGTTTAAAACGACAGTTTGGCGAATGCTGCCCCTGAGCGCCGTGGCTAATGTTCCAACCTCGAGTGGAACGGTTCTTGGAGATGGTGATGCCACCGTTATCACGGCCAGTTCGCGGTACTTCTTACTCGCGCGCTGACCTCTCTTTTGCGCCCGCGGTTCCTAGACTGATTGATGGTGGAGGTCCGATTCGGTGCAGTGCACCTAGGAAGAGGACGAGTGAGAGTTCGCAATGCATTGGCGTGCACGTTGAGTGCGCTGCTGCTTGGCGCCTTGACCATTTCCCACTCGACGGCCGCGGTCTCTTCGCACGCCACCTCGACCGGGCTCCCAATCTTTTCCTACGCCCAAACGAGTAACGGTCCGCTGCCCTGGGACGCAACCTCACGAGCTGCCACGATGGCCGGCACCACCATGGCTGGCGCCCCCTTCGTTACCACGACGTCCGACGGCACCACGTTGACCGCCTGGCGCACTCCGACCGGAGAAGTCATGGTGAACACGACTGCGTCGGACGCGACGAGTTCAACGCTTTCAGTCCTGGCGCAACTCCCACTAGCGCCAAAGGCCGTAAGTGACCCATTCGTGATGATCGATTCGTCCGGACAACTACGGACGCTCTATGTCGCCGCCGGCGGACGACTCATTTTGACCACGGCGTGGAACGACACCGCGCTCGGGGCACTCCACGCGAAGTCGATGTCCACGTCAACACCGTGGACGTGGCGCGACATCAGCGCCCTCACCGGGCTGAGTTTTACGGGCGTACCGGGCGTACTCGACCAGGGCAATGCACTCAGCCTCATCGGACGCTCTCTAGACAATCACGCCGTACTAATGCGTTTACCTCTCCCTTGGCGACAAGCCCAACTCGGCATCGACCTCAAGGACATCACGGCCCTCGCGGCCGACTCGGGTCTCAGCGCCGACCCCATGTGGCTGCCCGGCACGACCACGTTCGTGGCCGAGTCCACAACGAATCACATCGTGCAATATCGATTAAGCGCCGACTGCCTCGCCGCGCCAGCGCTCTGTAGCGCGGTCACGACCCAGGACCTCACCCAGGCCACCGGCGCGCCCGGCATTGCCTCGACATTGTCGGCCACCACGACGCCCACGGGAATGGCCATAGTGGGACTCACCTCGAGCGGCGTCGCCACGCTCTTTAAGGGTGTCGGGAGCGGTGGTGTCTACACCTGGAACGATCTCGATATCTCGACTCCCTCGAGCGCGCCCGCGCTGGCCGAGAACCCCTTCATCGCCGCCGTCGGCA
>CANGMP010000029.1 GCA_947455165.1 Acidimicrobiaceae bacterium
CACCACGAGGGGTGAGTTAGCGGCGATCTCGTGTGCCAGATTCAGAGCCTTGGCGTACACGGCGTCTGCCGATCCCTCAACGACGTCGTTGACGAGACCGATGCGTTCGGCGCGCTGGGCGTCGATGTCCTTGCCGGTGTAAGCCAACTCGGCAACGTGGCCAGCGCTCACGATGCGGGGTAGGCGTTGCAGGGTGCCGAGGTCGGCCACGATGGCCACCTTGGCCTCGCGCACTGAAAAGACTGCGTCACTGCTGGCGTAACGAACGTCGGCGGCGCAGATCAGGTCGATACCGCCCCCGATGCAGTAGCCGTGAACGGCCGCAATGACGGGAACCTTCAACTCGGCAAAGCAGGTGATGGCGTCTTGCATCTGACGGACGTTGTGGTACAGCGTCTCGGCCTTTTGGGCCGGTGACTTCTGCTCACTGCCACCCATCAGCGTTCCGCCCATCTGTTTGAGGTCGAGTCCGACAGTGAAGTGGGGTCCGCGAGCCGCAATAATCAGGACGCGAACGTCGTCATTGCCAGCCACTTCGGCGGCGGCACGGGGTAGGTCGGTCCACAGGTCACGTCCCATGGCGTTGCGGGCGTCGACACGATCGAGCCAGAGGGTGGCGACGTGGCCCTGCACGTCGAGGGTCAATACTGAGGATTCAAATGCCACGGGAGCTCCTGTCTCAAGAACACCGTGAGCCTACGGCGTTTCGGGTGGCCGAGCGGGTCTCACCTTTACACTCTTAAACGCTAGTGAGCACTCCTTTATGACCCAATTTCTTGATACCGCCAACGCCTGGTTGACCAGCCGAACCGACGAATCTGTCCGTCGTGGAGCTCTGGACGCCTTCGTGGCGGCCGGGCTGCCAACCACGACCGACGAGGTCTGGCGCTACGCGCCGCTGGCCGATTTTGACCTCAACCGTTACAGCGTCGCCACGCCTACCGGCATCGCCCCGACGACACCATTGACCGAATCGATTGCCGCACTGGGGTCGATTGTGGTTCGCACGCTGGACGGCGTCGTACAGGCGATCACTGGCGACATCGAAGGTGTCACCGTGACGTGGAGCGAAACGCGCAGCGCCGATTCGGCCACCGAGCGTTACGCCGCCGACTCGCTCGCCACACTCAACTGGGCCCTCATGGGTGGCCAGCTGACGATTCAGGTGGCCGAGGGAGTCAACGCCCCCGGAACCATTGTTCTGCTGCACGCCATTACGGGCAGCGCTGTCTTCCCCAATGTTTCAATCCACGTGGGCCGCAGCGCCACGGCCAACGTCGCCGAGGTCTGGTTCGGCGGGGCCGACGCTCTCGTCGTACCGTGCGAGGAGTATCACGTGGCCGACAACGGGTCGCTCACGATTGCCTCCTACCAACGCCTCGAACAGAGTGCTTGGTACGTATCTCGAACCACGGCCCTGTTGCAGCGCGACGCTCGCGTCCACCAGTCCGTCATCGGCATGGGTGCCAAGTACGACCGTGCTCGTAATGACGCCGTGCTTCAGGGGACGGGCGCCCAGAACGAGCTATGGACGACCTACTTGGGCCAGGGTGACCAGGTCCACGACCTGCGAAGCCACCAGATGCACGAAGTCGGTCGTACCGAGTCGCGCCTCCTGAGTAAAGGCGCCGTGGCGGAGCAGTCTCGTTCGATCTACACCGGCCTCATCGAGATTGAGCGTGGCGCGCGACGCACCGACGCTCGCCAGACCAACCACAACCTGCTCTTGTCGCCCCACGCCCATGCTGACACCGTGCCGAACCTCGACATTCGAGAAAACGACGTGACGTGCGCGCACGCTTCGTCGGTCGGACCTCTCGACGAGTTCCAGCGTTGGTATCTCGAATCGCGCGGCGTGACCCGTCACGACGCCGAACGCCTCATGATTCAAGGCTTCTTTAACGAGATGCTCGACGTGTTGCCAAACAATTTGGCCCGTCTGCTGGAAGCCGACATCGCCGGTCAACTCGAAAAGGTCGCCGTCGTATGAGCTTTACCACCCTCGCCCCTCTGGAGTCCCTCCTCGACGGTGAGGCCCAGCAGGTCCACCTCGACGGTCGGGTCCTCGCCGTCATTCGCCTCGGCAACGAGGTCTACGTCTTGAACGACCGTTGCTCGCACGAGGACTTTTCGTTGGCCCTGGGTGAAGTGGAGCCTGACGCCTTAACGATTGAGTGCGCCCGTCACGGTGCCCTCTTCTCGCTCGAAACCGGCGATCCGGTCACCTTTCCGGCCACTCAACCCGTGGCGGCCTATCAGACCCGCGTGGTTGACGGACTCGTTGAAGTGGAGCTGCCGTGAGCGAACTCATCATTACTGACCTGCACTGTGAAGTGGGCGAGAAGGAAATCCTTCGTGGCGTCAACCTCACCGTGCGCAGTGGCGAAGTCCACATCATCATGGGTCCGAACGGTTGCGGAAAGTCGACCTTGGCCCACGCTCTCACCGGACGCCCTGGCTACCGTGTCACCGGTGGTTCAGCAACCCTCGACGGCGTTGAGCTCTTAACGCTTGACCCCGCCGAGCGCACGCGAGCTGGACTCTTCCTGGCGCTTCAGCAGCCGATGGAGGTTCCGGGTGTTCGCCCGGCCGACATGCTGGTGGCCGCCGGTGCTCCGCGCGGGAATGTCGAATCGGCCATTGCCCGCGAAGCGCAAGCCGTGGGTCTGCGTCCAGAACTCCTCGAGCGATTTGTCAACGTCGACCTGAGTGGTGGGGAACGCAAACGTGCCGAAGTCGTCCAGCTTGGTGTGCTGCAACCCCGCATCGCCATCTTTGATGAAATCGACTCCGGTCTCGACGTTGACGCCCTCGGAGCAGTCGCTCGCCGGATCGAAACCGCCACTCGCGAATGGGGTCTTGGCGTCTTGGCCATTACTCACTTCCGACGCTTGCTCCAGGAGCTAACGCCCGACGTGATTCACGTCATGAGCGCTGGTCGCGTCGTGGCCGAAGGTGGCCCGGAACTGGCGGAGCAGTTGGAGCGTGACGGTTACGAACCGTTCCGCGAACTCGCTTAAGCGACTTAGAGCTCGTCGAGACCCTGGGTCAGGGTGTTCCACGAGAGCGTGGCGCACTTAATACGAACGGGAAACTTCACGACACCCTGCAGCGCGGCGAGTTCGCCCAGTGCGCGCAGGTTGACCGGCTCGGGCTCAGCTTCGTTATCGAGCGTCGCTTCGTGAACGGTCATCAACTGTTTGAAGGTGTTGATGGTGGCTCGAACTTCCTCGAGCGACTTACCCTTCACGGCCGCACTCATGAGCGAGGCCGAGCTCTGCGAAATTGAGCATCCGTGGCCGGCGATCTTGATGTCGACCAGCGTGTCGCCCTCGACCTGAATGAAGACTGTGATTTCGTCGCCACACAGAGGGTTGAAGCCCTCGGTCTTATGGGCCGGGGGAGTAACGAGTTCGCCACGGTTGCGCGGGTTGCGGTAGTGGTCGAGGATGATTTCGCGGTAGAGGTCTTCGAGGTTCGACATGATTAGGCAAACAACCTAACGGCGTCTTCCAGCGCAATCATCAGTGTGTCGATGTCGCTCTGATCGGAGTAGGGGCCGAAGCTGGCGCGGGCCGTGGCGGCCAGACCAAATCGCTTCATGAGGGGCTTGGCGCAGTGGTGGCCAGGTCGAACACAGACCCCGAACTGGTCGAGCACTTGGGCGACGTCGTGGGGGTGAACGCCATCGACGTCGAAGCTGACGACGCTGCCTCGTGCCTCCATGGTGGTCGGCCCGATTACTCGAATGCGATCAGCGAAGTTAGTGGCAAGGCCCGTGAGAAGCGAGGAAGTGAGTTGCGACTCGTAGGCGGCGATGGCCTCCATGCCGAGACTTTCGAGGTAGTGAACCGCGGTGGCAAAGCCCACGGCTTCGGCGATGGGCGGAGTACCGGCTTCGTACTTTGAGAGACCGCTGGCCGCACTAAAGCCGTCGAGACTGACGTCGGCAATCATGCCGCCGCCACCGAGGAAGGGGGGCATCGACGCCAAGAGTTCCCGACGAACCCACAGGGCGCCAATACCGGTCGGCCCGAGCATCTTGTGGGCGCCAAAGGCCAGGAAGTCAATGTCGAGGCCCTGGACGTTGGTGACGCCGTGGGCCACGGACTGGGCTCCGTCGACGGCAATAAGAGCACCGTGACGGTGAGCGGCCGCGGCAAGTTCGGCCACCGGATTGATAGTCCCGAGCACGTTGCTCATGCCGGTGACCGAGAGCAGCTTGGCTCCAGTCAGCAGTTCGTTGAGAGTGGAGAGGTCGAGGCGGTAATCGTCGGTCACCCGCAGGAACCGAATCTCAAAGCCGATTTCATCGCGCAGCTGGAACCATGGCACGAGGTTGGCGTGGTGTTCCATCTCGGTCAGCACAATGGCGTCGCTCGATGTCAGGTTGGCTCGGCCCCAGGACTTGGCCAAAAGGTTGAAAGCTTCCGTGGTGCCGTGCGTGAAGATGATCTCGTCGGCGGGGTGGGCGGCGTTAATGAATCGCCCGACGGCGACGCGCGCCTCTTCGTAGGCATCGGTCGCTTCGGCCGCGGTGACGTACACGGCCCGGTGGACGTTGCTGTGATAGGTCTCGTAGTAGCGAGACATGGACTCAATAACGATGCGAGGCGTCAGGGCCGTGGCGGCCGAGTCCAAGTAGACAATGGGACGGTCGTGGACCTCTCGGTGGAGCAACGGAATGTCGCTCCGCACCTGCGAGGGGATAAAGAGGCTCAACTGCGCACCAGACGGAAGGGTTCGTACCCTTCTCGTTCAATCTGGGCGGCCACCGAGACGTCGCCGGTGTGAACAATGCGGCCATCGATCAGCACGTGAACCTGGTCGGGCGCGAGCTCGTCGAGCAACTTGACGTAGTGGGTCACGAGCACGACGCCCATGGCCGGGTGGGCGGCCTTGACGGTCCGAACACCGTTGGCCACGACGCGAAGGGCGTCGATGTCGAGGCCCGAGTCGGTCTCGTCGAGGAGGGCAACAATGGGCTCGAGAAGCGCCATCTGCAGCACTTCATTGCGCTTACGCTCGCCACCGGAAAAACCCTCGTTCAAGTGGCGTTCGGCAAAGGCACTGTCCATGCCGAGACGGTCCATCCACTCCATGAGGTCGAGGCGAACTTCGAGGACGCTCAGTTCTTCGAGACCCTTGCGGGCGGCGATGGCCTGACGGAGAAACTGAATAACCGAGACGCCGCTGATCGCTTCGGGGTACTGAAAGGCCAGGAAGATGCCGGCACGGGCTCGCTCGTCGGCACTCCACGTCGCGATGTCCTCACCGTTGAGCAGGACGCGACCTTCGGTGATCGTGTAGCCGGGGTGGCCCATGATGACGTTTGAGAGCGTGGACTTGCCGGCACCGTTCGGGCCCATGAGGGCGTGGACCTCACCAGCGTTGACGACGAGGTCGACACCGCGCAGGATGGGGGAATCTTCGGCAACTACGTGGAGATTCTGGAGTTCCAAAAGGGGAGTCGTCACGCCGAGAGCCTACCGGCAGGGCCGAAACTCCCTCCCAATTACCAGCCGCGTTCGACCCAGCTGTCGAGACTGGGCGACTCGGTGCCGATCGTGCTCGGTGCACCGTGGCCGGGCCAGATGAGAGTGTCGGCCGAAAAGACGCGAAAGAGACGCTGTTCGATGGAGTTAATAATCGTCGGAAAGTCCCCGCCCTCAAAGGTGGCGTTGCCCGGGCCGCCGGGAAACAGGGTGTCGCCCGTGAAGAGCACTGGGGTGTTTTCGAGAGAGAAGCAGATCGAGCCGGGGGTGTGGCCGGGGGTATGGGCGGTCCGGATACGAAGGTCGCCGATCTCGATGATGTCATCGTCTTCGAGCAGGGCGTCGTAACTGGGCAACATGGCGGCGTCCTCGTGGCGGACCCAGACCCCAATGCCGGCCTCCCGGACGGCCTCGACAGCCTGGATGTGGTCCCAATGACCGTGCGTCTCGACGACTTGGCGCACCCCCAAGTGGCGGGCGACCTCGAGGAGTCGGTCGTGCTCGTTGGCGGCGTCAATAAGGAGGGCCTCGCCACTTCTCCGGCACCGGACCACGTAAACGTTGTTTTCCACCGGTCCGACCACGAAACGGTGGACTTCGGCGGTGGCATCGGACCAAACGAGGGCTACGTCGTGCATGTGTACAGGATGCCACGCCGCCGCCCGGGCGGGGGAGCGCCGAGTGAGAGGGACCCCGCTCAGATTCGCTAATCTCACTACGTTGTACTTTGACCAACCAACCGAGGGATAAGGGACCGCCATGAACTTTGGATTCAGCGAAGAGCAAGACGAACTACGCAAGATGGTGCGTCGATTCCTCGACGACAAGTCACCCGAGACGGCCGTACGCGAACTGATGGCAACGCCTGAGGGTTATGACAAGGCTGTTTGGAAGCAGATGGCTGAAGAGCTCGGCCTGCAGGCTCTCGGAATTCCCGAGGCCTTCGGTGGCCAGGGCTTCGGTCCGGTTGAGCAGTACGTCGTCTTCGAAGAGATGGGTGCCGCGCTGCTGTGCGCCCCCTACTTCTCCACCGTCGCTCTCGCCGCTAACGCACTCCTCGAGTCCGGTGACGACAAGGCCAAGGCCGACTACCTCCCCGGCATCGCCGCTGGCGAGACCATCGCGACGCTCGCGACGACCGACGACTCAGGTAGCTGGGTCCTGGGTGAGACCACGACAACCGCCACTGGTTCGGGAGACGCCTACACCATCACCGGTGTTAAGAACTACGTCATCGACGGCAGCACCGCCTCGTTGATCTTGGTTTCAGCCAAGACCGCTAAGGGTCTCTCACTGTTCGCCGTTGAGGGCGACGCCGCTGGCCTGACCCGCGAAGTCCTCCCGACGATGGACCAGACCCGCAAGCAGAGCCGTCTCGAATTCAACAACACCCCGGCCCGCCTCATCGGCACCGACGGTGGCGCCGAGGCCGGCCTGACCGTTGCTCTGCAGAAGGCCGCCGCCCTCCTCGCCGCCGAGCAGGTCGGTGGCAGCCAGCGCGTGCTCGACAACGCCGTCGGTTACGCCAAGGAGCGCGTCCAGTTCGGTCGTCCCATCGGTTCGTTCCAGGCCATCAAGCACAAGGCCGCCGACATGCTCCTCGAGGTCGAGTCGGCCAAGTCGGCTGCGTACTACGCCGCCTACTGCTCACAGGAGAACAACGAGGACCTCGCCGTAGCGGCCAGCCTCGCCAAGTCCTACTGCTCCGAGGCCTACTTCCACTGTGCCGGTGAGAACATTCAGATCCACGGTGGTATTGGTTTCACGTGGGAGCACCACGCACACCTCTACTTCAAGCGCGCCAAGTCGAGCGAACTGTTGCTCGGTGACCCCGCGTACCACCGCGAGATTCTGGCGAACCTGCTCGGTATCTGATCTTCGTGCAGTTGCACGAACGTCTAACCAGCGGCTCCTCGGAGCTTGATCTTCACATCTTCCAATCGGAGAGCCGAACGCCAATTGGCCGAACGCTCGTCTTGGTTCACGGTCTGCCACGCGCCCTCGGCATGGGTCGAACCGCGGCCGGCATGCTCCCGGAACTGGCCGAACACGTGGCGCACGAATCGGGATGGTTGGTCGCGACCGGCACCATGTCGGGAGTTGGCAACAGCACGGGCACCTTTTCGGCGACCCAGTGGTTGGCCGACCTGCACACCATCGTTGATCGCCTTGAACAGTACGACCACCCAATTGCCCTGGCGGCCTTTGGTCTCGGTGGCAACGTGGCGCTTCGGCTGGCCGCACTCGACGAACGCATCCGGGGTATCGCCACCTTCGCGACCTCGGCCCACCTCGACGTGCTCTGCGGTGAGCCGGCCAAGTTTCGTGGTCAGCTCAACCGGGCCGGCGTCGTCCAGAGCGGCCAGCAACTGCTCGAAGCCGACGAGCTGTGGGCCGACGTGGCCTCACTCGATCCGCTGGGATCGATTGCCACCATTCCGCCTCGCCGACTGCTGATTGGTCACGGCACCGACGATCTCGATGTTCCCGTCAGTGACGCCCGCGATCTCTACGCGGCGGCCGAAGAACACGCCGAACTTCGCATCATCTTTGGGGCCGGTCACACCTTGCGCGCCGATCCGCGTATGGTCGCCACCCTGCTCGGCTGGCTCGATCGCCACTAGGCCAGGGGCGCCATTGCCTCGTGGAGGGCCCGAGCCGTCGCTTCGGGTGTGGTGCTTTCAGTCAGGGCTCGCACCACAACAAAGTGACGCAGCCCGGCCGCCACGAGGCCCGGCAGGGTCGCAACGTCGACGCCACCGGTGACAAAGACGGGGTCGCTGCTCTTATGCACGCAGCGCACGGGATACTCAACGCCGGTGGGTGTCCGCCCGGCCTTGGTGGGGGTGGCGACAATTGGACCGGCCGATCGATACGTGACTGGCAAGGGGAGGGCGGCGTCGAACTCCTCGTCGGCGTGGGTCGAAATGCCAATGATGGCTTCGTCACCCAAGAGCGCACGACAGTGGGTCACCGACTCGTCGTCCTGACCAACGTGAACGCCGTCGGCCCGTGTCGCGAGAGCTAATTCGGCCGAGTCGTTCATGATGAAGGGCACGCCGAACTCGTGACAGATCTCTCGCATGAGCGTGCCGACGCGAATCTGCTCCTCATCGGGGGCCTGCTTCTCACGAAGCTGCACGATGTCGACCCCACCCCGCAAGACGGCCGGTAGAAACTCCCGAACGTCCGAACGAATACCGACGCAGAGGTAGAGGTGACGGGTGGCGATGGAAAACACAGAGTCACCCTAGGAGAAGGCTTCGCCTAGTCTCGACCCAACGAAACGAGGCGCCATGAAAATCACCCTGCTCGGCACTGGTTCACCAATTCCTGACCCCAACCGCGCCGGCCCGAGCTCGCTGGTGGCGAGTGGGTCGACGACGTTGCTCGTGGACGCCGGACGGGGCGTCATCTTGCGCCTCATTGCCGCCGGAGTCATGCCCCCGTTTCTCTCGGGCATTTTGATTACGCACTTACACAGCGACCACATCTGTGATCTCAATGACGTGGTGACGACCTTTTGGGTCATGAGCGGCCCCGGTTCCACGGCCCGCCTCCCGATCTACGGCCCGCCCGGCACCAAGCGGATGGTGGCGAGCATGCTCGAGATGCTGGGCGAGGACATCACCTATCGCTTGAACCACCACGATGATCTCAACGACCAGCCGCCCGTCGACGTCTACGAGATTGCACCGGGGGACATCGCGACCATTGGCGAGCTCACGATTCGGGTTGGGGCCACTGACCACCGTCCGGTTCACCCCTCGGTCGCCTTTCGCATTAGCGACGGCCAGCGCGACGTCGTGATGGCCGGTGACGGCGTTCCCTGCGACACCCTGGATGAACTTCTGGTCGGCGCCGACGCTTACGTGCAGACGGTCATCCGTGACGACCTCGTGAAGCTGATTCCCGTGCCGCGACTGCAGGACATCTTGGACTATCACTCGAGCGTGGAGCAGGCGGCCCAAACCGCTGCCCGTGCCAACGTGGCCACCTTGGTCTTGACGCACTACGTGCCCTCGCCGGCCCCGGGCACGGAGGCCGAGTGGGTGGCGTCGGCTCGTGAACATTTCGCCGGCACTATCGTCGCCGGACCGGACCTCACGACGTTGGAACTGAACTAAGTGCTCCGTACGGCAGAATAGAACAATGCAGATTCCCGCCAAGGCCGACTACGCCATTCGTGCGCTGCTCTCGCTCGCCAACTCCGAGGAGCCCATGAGCGCCGCGGCCCTGGCCGAAGAGCAGGGTCTGCCGGCCAAGTTTCTCGGCGCCATCTTGTCGGACCTGCGCCGAGCCGAGCTCGTCATTTCGCATCGCGGGGCAGCCGGTGGCTTCATCCTGGCCCGCCCGGCCACTGAGATCACCTTGGCCAAAGTGCTGCGCGTCGTCGGTGGCCCCATGGCCGGTGTTCGCGGGAATCGACCCGAAGACGTCCACTACGACGGCGCCGCCACAGCCCTCCAGGAGGTCTGGATCGCGGTGCGCGCCAGCCTCCGTCTGGTGCTCGAGCACGTCACGGTGGCCGACGTCGCGGCCGGCACCCTGCCCGAAGCGGTGACGCGCTTCACCAAGGACCCCGACTCCTGGACGACCCACACGCCGTGAGTCGCACGATCTACACCGACGGTTCCTGCCGCGGTAATCCCGGTCCGGGTGGCTGGGCCTGGGCCGAAGGGGCCGCCTACTTTGGTAGCGGCTACGACCCCCAGACCACGAACCAGCGTATGGAGCTGCTCGCCGTTATTGAGGCCCTGCGCGAAATCTCCGAAGGCGATGTCGAGATTGTCTCGGACTCGAACTACGTCATTAAGTGCTTTCACGACCGCTGGTATCAGGGGTGGCTGCGCCGGGGGTGGAAGAACTCCCAGGGCCAGCCGGTGGCCAATCGCGATCTGTGGGAGCAGCTCTTCGCGCTGGCCCTCGACTCGGGGCGCACTATCACCTTCCGTTGGGTGAAGGGTCACTCAGGCGATCCGATGAATGACTTTGTCGACGCGCTGGCGACCGAAGCGGCCGACCAGGGAACGGGTCGTCGCTCCTAATCGCCCCGACTGAGAACTCGGTCGGTCTTAGTAGAATTTCCTACGTTTCGTCGTGACGACGTGGAAAGGGCGCATCGTGGCATCCGAGCAGAAGCAGTTTGACGTAGTGATCATTGGCGGAGGACCTGGCGGCTACGCCGCGGCCCTCTACGGAGCGGCCGCTGGCCTTTCTGTAGCCCTCGTCGAGCGCGACAAGGTTGGCGGTACGTGCCTGCACCGTGGCTGTATTCCGGCCAAGGAGTTCTTGGAGACGGCCCATGTCCGTCGCACCATCGAGCACGCTTCGGCCTTTGGCATCTCGACGAATGCCCCTACCGTTGACTTCGCCGTCAGCCAGAGCCGCAAGAACGAGGTCGTGGACCAACTTCACAAGGGTCTCTCGGGCCTCTTGAAGGGCCGCAAGATTGAACTCTTTGAGGGTACCGGTCGCTTGGACGCCAACCTCACCGTCTCGGTGGTCGAGGGCAGCGATGCCGGCACAACCCTGACCGGTAAGTCAGTCATCTTGGCCGCTGGATCGGTGCCCCGCACTCTGCCGGGCTTTGACGTCGACGGCAAGGTCATCTTGACCTCCGATGAGTTCTTGGCCCTGACCGAACTGCCGGCCAGCGCCGCCGTTATTGGTGGTGGCGCGATTGGATGCGAGTTCGCCTCAATGTTGAGCGACATGGGCGCCAAGGTGACCATCGTTGAAGGTCTGCCCTCGATTCTCGCCGGGTGCGACACCGAAGTGGCCTCCGTCGTGCAGCGCTCCTTTAAGAAGCGCGGCATCGACATCGTGACCAGTGCCAAGGTCACCGGACACACTCCCGGCGCGAAGGGCGGCACCACGCTGCACCTCGACGGCGTGGACGACGTTGAGGTTGAGATGGTTGTCGTATCAGTGGGCCGTCGCCCCCGTACCGAGGGTCTCTTGAGCGATGGCACCGGTGTCGTCGTGGACGACCGCGGTTTCATCGTGGCTGACGAGTACATGCGCACCAACGCCGCCAACGTCTACGCCGTCGGCGACGTCGTGGCCGGCACGCCCCAGCTCGCCCACGTGGGCTTCGCCGAGGCGATCGTGGCCATCAAGACCATCTTGGGCGAAGCGACCGTGCCCGTTAACTACGACCGCGTCCCGTGGGCCATCTACACGAACCCCGAAGTGGCCTTCTGCGGCTTGACCGAAGCGGCCGCCAAGGAGCGTGGCTACCAGGTCATCGTGAAGAAGGACCCCTTCGCCGGAAACGGCCGAGCTCGCATCATTGGCGAGACCGAAGGTGTCGTCAAGATCATCGCCGAGAAGAATGCCGACGGCACTGCCGGCCAGCTCCTCGGTGTGCACATGGCCGGACCCTGGGTGACCGAACAGCTCGGCGCCGGCTACTTCGCCGTGAACTGGGAGGCCACCGCCGCTGAGGCCGCCGCCCTGATTCAGCCCCACCCGTCGCTTTCTGAGACCTTCGGCGAGACGTTGCTCGCCCTGGCCGGACGAGGACTCCACGTTGGCTGATGTAACCCTTCCCTCGCTCGGTGAGTCAGTCACCGAAGGCATCATCACCCGCTGGATGAAGAACGTCGGCGACATCGTCGAGCGTGACGAACCACTCTTTGAGATCTCGACCGACAAGGTCGACTCCGAGCTACCGTCCCCGGCCGCTGGTGTCTTGCTCAAGATCATGGCCAACGAAGGCGACACCGTCGGCGTTGGCGCCGTAGTCGCCGTAATCGGTGAGCTCGATGGTGCCGCTCCCGCGGCCGCGCCCGCTGAAGCCCCAACCGCTCCCACCGCTGCGACCCCGGCTCAGGCGAAGGCCGCTCCGGCGCCGAGCGCTGCGGCCAGTGGCGGCCTCGACAAGGGCGTCGTCACCTCGCCGGTCGTCCGTCGCATTTTGAACGACGGTGGCGTAGACCCCCGCGCACTGCAGGGCACTGGTCCGGGCGGGGCCATTACTCGCCGCGACGCCGAAGCGGCTGTGGCCAACGGTCCGACCGATGACGTGCCCGTGGCGCTGACCCCCGGTCTTCGTCGTATGGCTCAGCACATGGTCGAGTCGGTTCGCACCAGTCCTCACGGCTTTGTCGCCGTCGAGGTCGACGCCTCGGTCTTTGCAATCTTGGACGCAGTCGGTCGCACGACGAGCGACGGTACGCCAATCAACGACGAGGCCCTCGTGGCCCTCGCCGCCGTGCGCGCCTTAGCCGAGTTCGACTTCTTTAACGCCACGCTGGCCGGTGATGATCTGATCATCCACCGCACCATCAACTTGGGTTTTGTTCGCAGCTTGCAGCCGGCCGGCATGTTGGTGCCGGTAGTGCACGCCGCTGGTGGCCTCACCCTGCGCGCCATGGCGCACCGTCTGGCCGATCTCTCCACTCGCGTGGAGTCGCGCAAGCTGAGCACCGACGATCTGCTCGGTGGCACCTTCTCGCTGTTGGCCGCCCCGACGCCCTCGACGCTGGTTGCGATGCCGTTGTTGATTCAGCCCAACGTCGCCGCCCTGTCGGTCGGTGCGGTGCGTCACGCCCCCGTCGTCGTGGTTCGTGACGGTGTCGAGGTAGTGGAAGTTGGTCGCCGACTCGTGCTCGGTCTCTCCTTTGACCACCGCGTTGCTGACCCCAGTTCAGCCGCCAAGTACTTGGAGCGAGTCGGCGAGCTGCTGGCCTCCATCGACGTCAACGCGGAGCGCTAAATGTTGCGTCGTCGCCACCTCGGACGAGTTTCGTTCGCGGAGGTCAACGACTTTCAGCACGCCCTGCTCAATGCCAATGATGACTACCTGCTTCTCTTTGAGCACCCACCGACCTACACCCGTGGAATTCGCGCTCAGGCCGACTCGTTTCTCGTCGCCCCCGACACCCTGAAGGCCGACGTCGTCGACGCCGACCGTGGGGGAGATGTGACCTACCACGGCCCCGGCCAGATCGTGGCCTGGGTAATTGCCACGGTTGCCGATGACCCCGCGTCCGGACGGCTTCACGTCGGGCGCCTCGAAGAGGCCGTCTTGCGGACGGTGCGGTTCTTTGATCCGGCCGGTCAGCTCGGGGTCGTTGGTCGCCACGAGGGCTACCCCGGCATCTGGGCCCACCTCGACACCCACCCCACCAAGATTGCTCAAGTCGGCGTTCGGACCGAACGTGACGACCTGGGCCGCCGCCGCACTCTGCACGGTATTGCGCTCAACGTCAACGTCGACCTGACGGCCTTTGACGCCATTGTGCCGTGCGGTATCGCTGAGCTCCCCGTCGGTTCACTAAAGAGCCTGGGAGCCGAGGTCAACTTTCTCGAGGTTGAAGAGCGACTCGGCGACGAGCTCGCCGAACAGCTCGGTGGTGAGGTCCGGGTGGCCGCCGTGGACCGAGCCGGTGCGTCACTCTCCAGCGAACGACCGCTTATTCGCCGCCTTCGCCAGGCCGGAGTCAACCCCGACGTGGCACTCGACATCGCCTCGCGTAAGCCCGAGTGGCTTCGCATCCCGGCTCATATGGGTGACGAGTTCAACTCGCTGCGCAAACTGACCGAAGACCTCCGACTAGTGACGGTCTGTGAAGAGGCCGGCTGCCCCAACATCTTTGAGTGCTGGGCCGACGGCACCGCGACCTTCATGGTCAACGGTGAACGGTGCACGCGGGCCTGCGGTTTCTGTCTGATCGATACGCGAAAGCCCCTGGCCCTGGACCCCACGGAGCCCGAGCGCGTCGCCGAGGCCGTCGTTCGGCTGAACCTCGCCCACGCTGTCATTACGTGCGTCGCCCGCGACGATTTGGCCGACGGTGGTGCCGGTGCCATTGCCGACACCATTCGCGCGATTCGCGCCCGTCGCCCCGAGACCCAGGTCGAGGTGTTGATCAGTGACGTGAAGGGTGACATGGCCTCGCTGCAACTGATTCTCGACGCCAAGCCCGACGTAGTGAATCACAACATCGAAACCGTGGCCCGACTCCAGCGCGCCGTTCGTCCCTCGGCCGGTTACTTGCGTAGCCTCACCGTTCTCGCCCGTAGTGCCCAGGCTGGTCTCGTGACCAAGTCCGGCATGATGGTGGGCCTGGGCGAAACGCGTGACGAAGTCGAAGAGACCTTGGCCGACTTGGCCGCCGTTGGGGTGCAGATCGCCACGATCGGTCAGTACCTGCGTCCCACGAAGAACCACTTGCCGGTGGCTCGTTGGTGGGAGCCGGCCGAGTTTGATGAATTGGCGGCCGTCGGACAGCGCTTGGGGCTGAGCTACGTCCAGAGTTCACCACTCACGCGTTCGAGCTATCACGCTCGTGATGCCGCCGCCTCGGCTCCGGCACCGGTCTCGTTGCGCAGCCGCGCCTAGCGCGACCTAACCGCCGATGGCGGTGAGAACGTCAGCTGAAACAAACGGTGCAATCTTGAGACCAAAGTCCACGGAGAAGTGGTCGTTATCAATTGCGGTAACCGTGTTGCCCACAACACCGGCGCAGACCGTCGCAGTACAGAGATACTGACGGGCGCTAATGAGCGTGGCGGCCGCGGCGGTGGCCATGGCCTTACTCCGGCTCAAGATGAAGGGGTTGGCTCCGCTGGAGAGCGCCACCGTGCAGGCCGATGGATTCATCCGACTGGCCAAACACTGCGTGTTAGGAATCGGGAAGTAGACAACTCCGCCGAGTACGACTCGTCGTTCGGTGGAATAGGGCGCCGCCGTGGCGAAGCTCTTCTTCATTCCGACGGCCATCGCCGCTTCCAATGATGAGGTTCCCATCGGGCCTACGGCGATAAGGACGGCCGCGACCTTGGTCTTACCGGTAAGGGTCATCACGTTCTGAGTCCAGGTCACGCAGTCGGCAGGCACCGTCGGTGCCTGCGTGAGACCAGCCGGGAGCGGTTTGAGCATGACGGGCGGGCAGCCGAGGTACATGTAGACGAGAAGCTTGTAGGCGCTCTTTTTCAGGCCAGCGTCCAGGGCTGGCACCCAGTTGCCAGTCGTAGAGTCCCCAATGACCACGATGGTCTTGGTGCCACTGCGGTTGCCACGAATACAAGGCGTGGGGTTCTTGATCTGGCTGGGCATGGTTGCGGCATTGCAGTCGGCGAGCGTCGTACTGCCACGCATGGTGGTGTATCCAGCGCCGGCCAGCGTGGCGAGCGAGGGGGTGAGTCCAGCCGGCATTGACGTCAGCTTGACCGACGTAGCAATTTGGGACACCAACTGCGCTCGAGGCGTCGTGACGGCGAATGCGACGCTGCTCGCAAGCAGCATGGGAAGAACTGCGAGTCCTACGAGCGCTTTTTTCATGCCCAACTGTACCAAGAAATAGAAATAATTTTTGTCACGGTCCGTCCAATTGACATCGCAAAAAAAACCTGTGCGACGTCTTGGTGGTGCTATGAAAGTGACATCAACTTCCGGGGGGAATCATGATTCGTTCAACGTGGATTTCGCGTTTCGTTGCTCCAATGGCTTTGGCGCTCATCGCCACTTTCACCGTGGCTCACGTCTCGGTCGCCAGCACCGTCACAGTCTCAGTTCGAGGATCGGTCAATGCCGTCTACATCTCAACGATGTCGGGCAGCACGGCTGCTTCGGGTGTTTCGTCCACTCTCTACAACTCCAAGGGCGCCGTCGTCGCTACCGGCACGACCGATGACCACGGAGCGCTGGTCTTTCACGACATCGCTGCCGGCGCGGGGTATCGCGCCACCGTGGGCGGCCAGTCGGTTCCGGCCTTTTCGGTCCTCGATACGAAGGCTCCGAACGCTTCGCTCTACTCCGGTACGGCACTTCATGCAGGACTTAACTACATCACCATGCGCGACGGCATCAAATTGGCCGCCACAGTTCGTCTGCCCGACGGAAAGACTCTGGCGAATGGTCCATTTGTCACGCTGATCGAATACTCGGGTTACGCCACCGCCGCACCGCATTCACTCATCGATTCGTCGCTTGGTCGTCCTGGCCACCCGAGCAACGACCCGTTGCTCCCATCGTCGGCAACCGCGCTGGGCGCCCTGCTGGCCCCCGGTGTCGGCTTTGCCACCGTGTCGCTGCAGATTCGAGGCAGTGGATGCTCGGGCGGCGCCTATGACCTCTTCGGACCGACGCTCGCGACCGACGGCTACGACGCCATCGAACGCATCGCTCGCGAATCATGGGTTGCTAACCACCAAGTTGGCCTGATCGGCATTAGCTACTCGGGTATTAGTCAGTTCGCCGTGGCCGGCCTCCAGCCGCCTCACCTCGCGGCCATTGCCCCCATGAGCCCGACCAACGACCTCTTCGCCACCGGCTCACCCGGTGGTATTCGCAACACCGGCTTTGCGGCCGGCTGGGTAGCCGACCGCGTTAGCGATGCAAAGCCGGCCCCACTCGGTCAGGGTTGGACGCAGGCCCAAATCGACACCGGTGACACCGTCTGTGCCGCCAATCAGCAGTTCCACAGCCAAGCCCAAGACGTCAATCAGATCTTGGCCGAGCACGACGACCGCACGGCGGCGCTCTACGACGTTCGCTCCCCACAGAAGTGGGCCGCCTCCATCAAGGTCCCCGTCTTCTTGACGGGTGGACTTCAAGATGAGCAGACCGGTCCGCAGTGGCCCGCGCTCATTGGAGCCCTCGCCAAGAATCCAAACGTCTGGGTCACAATGCAAAACGGCACCCACGTTGACTCGTTCTCGCCGGCGATCCTGCCTCGCTGGTACGAGTTCCTCAACCTCTTTGTTGGCAAGCGCAAGCCGACGCCGATTGGACTACTCGGCAGCCTCTTTATGGCCGGTGCCCAGCCGACGAGTGGCGCCACCTTCCCGGCGGCCCGCTTTACGACGGCTCCGAGTTACGCCAGCGCTCTGGCCAGCTTCAAGAAGGATGCGCGAATCCGTGTGCTCTTTGACAACGGCAACTCATCGGCTGGTGCCGGCGTGCTTTCACCGGCATACGAAGGGGGCTTTGCGGCCTTCCCGCCAACGACGGCTCGAGCCACTACGTACTACCTCGGCGCCAATGGATCGCTCGTTTCGTCCGCACCGACGTCGGGAAGTGCCACGTACAAGCCCGATGCCTCCGCTCGTCCCACGACATCGGCCGGAAGTCATTTCAACGCCTGGGCCGCTGCACCGAACTACAACTGGACTCCCGTGACTGGCACGAACGGTGCCGGCTTCATTTCCGGTGCGCTGAGTCAAAACACGACCGTCGTCGGCCCAGCCAGCTTGAATCTCCGCCTGGCTTCGACGGCGACGAACACCGACATCCAAGTCACCATCTCAGAGGTCCGTCCCAACGGCCAAGAGATGTACGTAACGTCCGGTTTCCTTCGCGCTAGCTACCGCACTTTGGACGCGAAGGCTTCAACGGTCTTCGCGCCCGTGCCGCTCTACACGGCCGCTAAGGCGCAGAACTTGACCCCGGGCACGCCAGTGAACGTTCGGGTCCCAATCAATCCGATTGCCTTCACGTTCCGTTCGGGATCGAAGATTCGAATCACGATCAGCGCGCCTGGTGGAGATCGTCCATCGTGGGCATTTGGCACCTTTGACACTGGTGGCGCCGTGACGAACACCATCTACTTTGGTGCCTCGTCGCTCGTACTGCCCGTAGTGGCCGGAATCACGCCGACGGATGCTCAGCCCGCATGCACCTCAAACCGCGGTCAGCCCTGTCGCAACTACGAGGCGGCCG
>CANGMP010000030.1 GCA_947455165.1 Acidimicrobiaceae bacterium
CGAGGCCGGACAGTCCTTCAACTTGAACCTGACCTGGAGTCAAAAGGCTCCCAACTTCATGATTGGGTCGCTGGCCAACGTGCTGGCAACGACCCAGACCGCCGTGGCGAGTGCTTCTCGCGTTCTCGTTCTGGCCAACGACGTTGGGCGCGAGGGTGCCGACCGATCAACATTGGAACTTCCCTACGGTTTTGACTCCATTATCAAGTACGCCGCCAGCCTTAAGCCCACCTCGGTGGCGCTCTTTACAACCGGTCCCGTAACCATGCCGTGGATCGGTTCGGTGAACGGTGTCTTTGAGTTTTGGAACGGTACTGGTGACACGACGGCCGATACGGCAATTACTCGCCTCGTACCGGCCATTGGCGACCTACTCACTGGCGTCACCGTTCCCACGGGACACCTGCCTATTACGTTCCCGCAGTCCACGGCCTTGAGCCCCTCGGGTCTGGGTAACGCTCAGTTCTGGCCCGGTATCAACGGAGTCGCCCGCCTCGACAAGGCTCCCCAGTCGGGTCTTTCGCTGGGCTTTAACTGGTACCAAAGCGCGGGTTGGCCCGTGCTCTTCCCCTTCGGCTACGGACTGACCTACCCCACCAGCGATACGACGTTTGCGCTGAACGCTCCGAACTGTGACACGACCACCGCCACGAGTATCTGCTTCTCCTTGAAGCCCCGCGCCACGATGAGCGACTCGGTTAAGAACTTCACCAACGTTGCCCAGCTCTACGTGGCGCCGCCTAGTGGGCTTGGCCTGCCTCGTCTGAGCCTGGGCACCGTCGTCGCGACGACGTGTCGCACCACGAGCGGCGCCAGTACCACGAACTCGGCCCAGTGTTCAACCGGGACCGCGAATGCCGTTGTCACGGCCACCCAGTCGGGGTCGTGGAACGCCACGATCGACCAGTACGAATTTGGAAATGGCTGCTACACCTTCATTCTCGCCAACGATGCCCGTGACGCCTTCGACGCGCTCGCTAATCCCACCAAGCCAGCTCACGCCGACCACATCATTCACGCCAACGCACCGTTTAACTCGAGCACCTCATTTAGTGCCGGTGCCTGTTAAGACACTTCGTTAAGACGTTCGCGCAACTCATCGGCCACGCCCCGCCAGCCTTTGTAGTCCAAAGTCGCCTCGGGAGCCGTCTCTAAGGCCAGCAGCAGATTCGCGCCGTATTCGCGATGCGCTACGAGCAGATCGTCGAGCGAGGTCACGTAGGTTCGAATCGTAAAGACGATTGCGTCGCTGCGAGCCAAGCGACGCAGCGTCTGACGCTCCACACGAAAGAACCATGATCGTGGGCGCGGTGGTATCGACGCACGGGGCCACAAGAACAGCTCGGGGCTATCCACCAGGGTCCAGTTGAGACGCCACACGGGCTTTTCTACACTCAAACGATCGAAGAACTTCGCTACCAACTGGTCGAGGTCGGTGGCGTAGCCCGGCACGGGTTCGTGAATCGCAGAAACAGACTGGCCCAGCTTCTCGGCGAGCACCCACCTCGACGGGGCACAAACAACCGCGGCCGTCAGCACCCACTCCCCATTGCGCTGCTCCATAACGCAGAGATCGTCAGCCACGAGTCGACTCGCCGTCACCAGGGGATGTTCCTCGAGGTATTCCGCACGACGCCCGCAGGCCCGCTCAACTTCAAGAAGTAGTTCCTCGCACGCAGAACGTGCATCATCTTCGAACGCCACGACATCTTCAAAGTGATCAGCGAGCAAGACCTCTTTGGCCCGCCGTTGCGCTTCGCTGGATTCGTCCCGCTCCAGCCAGACCGCGAGGTCAAGCGGTCGCAGCCCCATCGTCAGACGGAAGGGCTTCCCGTCAAGCGGGATATACGACACAGTGGTGCTTTAGTGAGTCTTCACTCGGAATGGCGGAGAGGCCAATCCCGGACCGGCGGCATTCACGGCTCGCACCATCACCGAGTAGTACTTCGCGGCGGCGAGGCCCGTGATCGTCAGGGTACGACTCGTCGTTCCCGATGAACGTGTTGTCCACGTTTTGCCATCCAGCGAGTATTGGTAGGTCGTCACTGCCGAGCCGTTGGTGTTGGGGGCGGTGAAGCTGATGGTCGCGCCATGGCTGATTCCCGTGGCACTCGTAATGACGGGTGCGAACGGTGTGCCAAACGGCGTGATGGTTCGCGTCGACGTTCCAGCACTCGGACCGACGGTGTTTCGGGCACGAAGAGAGAGCTGGTAGGCCGTGCCATTCACGAGTCCCGTGATGGTCATGACGTTGCCAACCGTGCGGTACTGCCCGGAGAGCCACGTCGTGCCACCGGTGAGCGAGTAGTCGTAGTAGCCCAAGGCCGCGCCACCGTTTTGCGTCGGGGGCGTGAACGTCACCACAATCGACTTATTCGCACCGACGGCCGAGACGATCGTCGGTAGACCAGGGTTCGTTGCGGGGATAACCGTGTTGGCATTGGAGCGAGGTGATTCACCTCGGGCGTTGGTCGCAGTGACGTACCACTGGTACGCCGTGCCATTCGTTAGGCCCGTTACGGTGCAGGTCAATGACGACGTCGTACAGGTATGCCCGTGCAAGTCAGTCACGGTGTAGCTAAGAACTGCCGAGCCGCCATTACTTAATGGTGGGTTCCAGGCCAATGTGGCCGACATGTTGCCTCGGACGCCGTGCAGCCAACGTGGCGCGGTCGCCACCGTTGCCGGTACGGCGGTAACTCGATTCGAAAACGTGCCCGTGTCGATGTCGTTGACCGCGGCAACCGAAATTCGGTAGGTCGTTCCGTTCGTCAGTCCATCAATGATGAACGGACCGGTCGTGCTGTCAAAGGCGATGTAGGTGACGCCATTGTCCAGTGAGTAGACGTAGTTCGTGATGTCGAGACCACCGGTCGTGCCGGGCGTCAACACCACCGTCAACTGAGTGTTGCCAGGAGTAATTGAAGTAATCGTTGGTGCACCCGGCACCGAGTAGCCCGTCGAGGTGACCGAAGAACTCGCCGCTGAGTCGCCGTTGCCATTGGTTGCCACCACGGTGATCTGGTAGTTCGCAGTGTTCACGACACCAGCGAGATCGCAGGTCAACGCACCATCGCCGTCGCTCCAAGAACACGTGACGTCGTCTGAGCCGTCAGAGGCAACTCCCGTGACGGTGTAACCAGTTACTGCGTCACCACCGTTGGAAGCAGGAGCGCTCCAGGTCACGGTGATGGTGTCGAGTGCGCGACTCGGTGCGACGTTCGTCGGTGCCCCGGGCATCGTGCTCGGCGTCGACAGGGTCGGACTGGATTCGCTCGATGAACCGGCCGCATTCGTCGCACTAACGGTTACGGAGTACTCCGTGCCATTCGTCAGGCCAGTAACGGTGCACGTCAACAAACTCGTCGTGCACGTCTTGACGGTGCTTCCAGCGGTGGCCGTAACGAGATACTCCGTGATTTCCGCACCACCATCGCTGGCTGGAGCAGTCCAGTTCACCACCAAGGATTGGTTAGCCACCGTGACATCCGGGGCGTCCGGGGCGTCCGGCGTCGTGTGAGGCGTTGCCGAGCTGGAACTTGAAGCGACGGAATCACCCGCGGCATTCGTGGCCACCACGGTGACCGAATACGAGGTTCCGTTGTCAAGGCCCACCACGTCACACGTCAGCGGACCCGTGGTCCAGTCACAGTTGGTCGTGTTCGTGCCATCGTCGGCCGTCACGGTGTAGGCGACAATGCTCGATCCACCGTTCGAGGCGGGTGCACTCCAGGTCACGGTCAATCCGGCATCCGTCGGAGTAACGGAGGTCACCGTTGGGGCGCCCGGCACCGTAAGTGGAGAGGCGTTCTCGTACGTTGATGGCGAAGACGTTCCGGCCACGTTGGTGGCCGTTACCGTCACGCTGTACTCAGTTCCGTTGGTGAGTCCGTACACCGTGCAGTTCAAGGGACCCGACGTCCAACCGCACGTCGTGGTGGTGGTTCCGTCAGTAACGCCGACGGTGTACTGCGAGATAGCCGCACCACCGTCATCGGTAGGGGCAGTCCACGACACTTGGAGCTGGCCATTTCCGGCTGTGATGGTGTCAATGTCTGGAGCACCCGGCACGGTACGAGGAGTGGCGTTTACAGATGTGCTCGACGCCGAGTCTCCGGCAGCGTTGTGGGCACTCACCGATACTGAGTACTGGGTTCCGTTGTCAAGACCCGTAATCGTGCACTGCAGCGATCCGGTGGTCCATTCGCAGGTGGAGCTCGTCGTGCCGTCGGTGGCCGTAGCGGTGTAGCTGTCGATCGTTGCACCACCGTTTGAACTCGGGGCGGACCACGTGACGACAATCTGGGTGTCACCGGGAGTAGCGGTTCCAATGGTTGGTGCGTCGGGAGTCGTGCGGGGCACCGCCGCTCCCGTACCCGACGGGTCTGACGTTCCCGCGGCGTTCGTCGCTGTCACGGTGACGGAATACTCCGTGCCGTTGGACAGCCCAGTGATTGTGCACTCGAGGTCACCGGTCGTCCAACCACACGTCTTTGACGTCGTTCCATCGGACGCGGTGGCGGTGTAGGTCGTGATATCGGCGCCACCGTTTGAACTCGGCGCCGACCAGGTCACGAGCAGGGTTCCGTTACTTGGCGTCAACGTGTCGAGCGTCGGGCTCGTCGGTGTGGTTCGAGGTGTGGCCGACAGAGAACTCGAGTCATCAGAGTTTCCAAAGCTATTGGTAGCCACCATGGTCACGGTGTACTCAACACCATTGGTGAGCCCCGTCACCGTGCACGTCAGCGAGGTCGTGGTGCAGGTAGTAGTCGTCGTGCCGTCCGTTACGCTCACGGTGTAGCCCGTAATTTCCGTTCCATTGTTCGACGGGGCAGTCCAGCTAGCCACAATTGATCCGTTTTGGGGAACCACGCTGCTCAACGTCGGCGCGCCGGGAACCACGTTGGGGGTTCCATTCACGGCCGAAGAGGCCGTGCCTTCACCGACACTGTTGGTGGCCGTTACCGTGACGGCGTACGTGGTGCCGTTCGTCAAACTGCTCACCGTGCACTGCAGTGAACCCGAGGTCCAAGCACACGTACTCGGACTGACGCCATCATCGGCGTAGACGGTGTAGCCAGTAATTGTGTCGCCGCCATCGTCAGTTGGTGCCGACCACGTCACCAACAGTGCACCGTCTAAGGGTGTGACCTGGACCGAGAGAGGCGCGCTCGGCGCGCTCGGGTCAGCGAAGGCCGCGCTCGCTACGAAGGTTGGGGCGACAAAGAGTGCTGCCGCGAGTGTGGCCTTGGCGATGCGGGCACTCGAAATGCGAAATGAGAGCGACATGACGGACTTTCTTTGACACCGGTAGGAGTCTTGCTGTCATGTTAGAACCCGTCAGGGCTCGGTGGAAGGGCTCCCTACTTGGCCTCAAGCCGAGCAATTAACTGGGCCTCGAGGTTCCGGACCATCCCCAAAATCTTCTCCAGTTCGTTGTCCTGGTCAATGAGGTGAGCCTGAATCTCCTTGGCCTTGTCGAGGGACATCGTCACGTCTTCAAAGGTGGCCTCAGCCCGCTTGTCAGCGGCTACTTGAGAGATGTTCTGACCCACGATGATTATGGAGAGCAGGACGAGTTGGAGAAACGTCTGGGCAATCCACGCGACGAGATCCTTTAGTGAGCCCGAGCTGAGGACCTGGGGCAGGCTGACGAGCGCCAGGAGCGCGAACGCGTAGGCACACCACATGGTGCCGACGGCTCCCGTGATCTTGACGGCCAGAAACCGATTGACGCGATGAATCACCTTGTCGTCACGAAACTGATCGTGCGTCTTGACTGGCCCTCGCTCTTGGCGACGAAGTTCGTGGGGGTGATCAGTGATGACGTGCTTGGTCATGAGTCTGCCTTACTGTTGCGACGATCCGCGCTCAATAATCGTGGCGCGGTTAGCTTCAAAGGTACTGGCGTTAAATCGCTCGGACATCCAGCGGCGGCTCCACTGAGACTCCTCGCGATAGACCTCGGGGTCACTTCGATGAGCCAGCGTGCTGTACATCCGTCGAAGCTCCGAGATAGCGAGCGGGTCGGCTTCAGAAATCGCCGTGGCCAGTTCGCGCACTCGGTCCATCAAGACACTGTGCATCACAACTTCATTGACGAGTCCCCACTCACAGGCCGTCGCCGCATCGACGAAATTGCCCGTGAGCGACATCTGGCGAGCCCGATTTATACCGACTACCTGGGGCAAGCGAATGCTCATTCCGCCACCGGGCATGACACCCACGCGTGCGTGCGTGTCGGCGAAAGTGGCTCGGTGTGACGCGATCAGAAAGTCACAGCCCAGAGCCAACTCCAGCCCACCCGTGACTGCCGCGCCATTGATGGCGCCGATGATTGGCGTCTGCGTAATGGGCATCAAACTGCGAATCTCACGGGTGGTTTCGGAGCGTCGAACGGTGGCGTCGTCGTACGTCTTGGCCAAATCCTTCAAATCGAGACCGGCGCAGAATGCGGGGTCGGTGCCGGTCAAGATGATTACTCGGACACTGGGGTCTTCATCGAGTTCAATCAGCGTGGCAATGAGCGTACGCATCATTTCTCCCGTGAGGGCGTTGCGCGCTTCGGGGCGATCAATCGTTACGGTGGCCAGTGCGGCGGAGCGTTCAGTACGTATCACACGTACTTCTTTAGCACTAGTGCAGCAGCGTAATCACCGGGTTAACGCCCGTGGCGAGTTGCAGCGGTCGGCGAGTGGTTCCGCCCTTGGTGATAACCCAGAGGAAACCATCGCTACCCCGCACGGCCACGTCAATCATCCCGTCATCTCGCACAGAAAGTGACGGACTGCTCGTGGCCCGAAGTGTGCCAAGGACTGACGACATCGGCCCGAGCGTTCCCATTGATCGGACCTGTTGTTGCGTCGTAACAGCGGCCACTTGATAGCCGGAGGTACCCACGCTCACAATCGAAGGTGAGGTTCCGGCCAGCACCGAAATGCCAAGCGGCGAAGCGGTGCTAAAGGCGTAGGGAGACGACCCGCCCGGTGAGGAGGCGACCTGTACTTTTCCGGCTACGTCGACCGAGGCCACCACCAACTGTTGGGCTTGGATGAGTACGGCCAATGAAGCATTGGTGCCACTGCGAGCTACCAAGCCCGTGTCGTAGGTCGCCTGGGACGTCTCAACGCGAACGTGACCGGTGTTGTCAGGGAAGGCCACAAAGTAGGAGCCGGACAGAGTGAAGACGAGTGAAGGTGTTGCCGTGGGGGCCAGCGTTGATGGCAGCGTCTGTGCGCCACCGGAGCTCCACACGACGAGGGCGTGCTGCGAGTTCTGGATTGCGATCCACGGGTTGTTGTCGGGGTCAAGAGCCAGGCTCGCGCTGGTGCCGAGCGCGGGTTTCAAACCGGTCGAGAGCCTTCGTCCTTGGCCGTCAACGAAGTAGACGTAGCCATCAACGTCCACGTAAGCCGCCGCGTAGGAACCCTTCGACGTTGGCACGATTGAAGGAGATGTTCCCCGGTGCACCGCCAGGTTGAGCGGCAGCGAGATAAAGGTGCCATCACGCATGAGCGAACCGGTAGACGTGATGCCGAGCGCTACGTAGCCGCGCCGCGTTCCCCCGTGGTCAACGTGGGTGTTCTTGGGCGAGTGCAGGAAACCCTTGAGGGGGTGATACCCGCCGGTCATGGCACCACTCGAACGTTGGTAGATGTGCCACCCGGTGAGACTGGCATTCTGCTCGACCGCAATGATTCGTGTTTGACCGTTACTCGCGGGTTCGACGTGGTCAACGATTGAAACGTGTCCGTACGTAGCCCCGGCCTCAATGACGAGGTCGCCAGGCACCGGTACATAGTTCGTCGTCACCGGATGAAAGATCAGACTCGGTGAACCCTCGGGAATGTACTGCGCTCCGTAGCGATAGTCCCCGGCCGTTGGTCCGCCGTTGGCGTAGACCCGACCCCAACCCCGTACTTGGTAAAGGCGCGCCGCCAACTCGACACACTGCCAGCCGTACCCGTACTGAGCCGCTGGCGTGACCGTGGAGACGCCGCCACAGGACTGTCCGGTGAACTGTCCCGGACCATTGCTGTGGACGTCAACGCCAGCACCTTGCAGCCACTGTGAACCGCGCAGCAGAACGGCGCCGCAGGTGGCTTGGGCGTGAGCCGTGGCTGGGCGAACTGCGCCACTGCCCACGACCAACGTCGCCAGCAGTAGTGCGGCACTTACTAGCTTGCGCACGCAGACTCCCCTTCGGGAACCCACCCGCTACTTGACCAGATCGTCAGCGGTCTCCATGCCCGCACGCCAGGTCGAACGAGCCACAATCTTGGAGGTGTCGGCGCGGTCGCGGTACTTAACCGCAATCTGCTGGACTTCTTCCAAGAGGCCTTCGGACAGCGTGGTGGGGTTGAGACCCAGCGCCAAGAAGCGGTCGCGGCTCACGTTGAGCTCATTCTCCGCGGCTTCGCGGCGGGGGTTCGGCAGGTTGGCCACTTCGACGCCAGTGAGTCCCGAGATCATGGTGGCGAGGTCACGCACGCGGTGCGTCTCGGTCACCTGGTTGAACACGGTCGGCTTCTCGCCTGCCTTCGGTGGGTTGTTGAGTGCAATCTCAATGCAACGCACCGTGTCGCGGATGTGAATGAAGGCACGAGTCTGACCACCGGTGCCGTGCACCGTCAGCGGGTGACCGATAGCCGCCTGCATCAAGAAACGGTTGAGAACGGTGCCGTAGTCACCGTCGTAGTCAAAGCGGTTGATCAGGCGCTCGTCGAGGGCGGTCTGGGGAGTCTGAGTTCCCCACACGATGCCCTGGTGGAGGTCGGTGATGCGCAACTGGTCGTTCGCGGCGTAGAAGGCGAACATCAGCTGGTCCATGGTCTTGGTCAGGTGGTACACCGAACCGGGGTTGGCCGGGTGCAGGATTTCGCGGTCGAGCAGACCTTCCTCGGTGGGAACCTTGACGGTGAGGTAGCCCTCGGGGATCGGCGTCGTGCCGGTCCAGCCGTAGCCGTACACGCCCATGGTGCCGAGGTGAACGAGCTGGATGTCAAGACCAGAAGCGACAATGCCAACCAGCACGTTGTGGGTGCCGCGAATGTTGTTGTCGATCGTGTAGCGCTTCGCCGGCACGTTGCGCATGGAGTAAGGCGCGGCGCGCTGCTCACCAAAGTGAACGATGGCGTCGGGGCGCTCGGTCTTGAGCAGGTCGTAGAAGCGGTCGTACTCTTCGGCCAAGTCGAGGTTCTCAAAACCAATCGTCTTGCCGCTGACTTCCTTCCAGACGCGGAGGCGCTCACCCATGGGGCGAATTGGCGTCAGCGAGTCAACTTCGAGTTCGAGGTCGATCTCGCGACGGCTGAGGTTGTCGACAATGATGACGTCGTGGCCAATGTCTGACAAGTGCAGCGCCGTAGGCCAACCACAGAAACCGTCACCACCGAGTACTAGAACCTTCACGACACGCTCCCATTCAGAGGTAGATACTTCGGCCGAACAGCACAAAGAACGTTGAAATTCTACTTCTGAACGGAAATTCTTCTAGGGAGAAATCCCCCCGTTTCATTACGAACGAGTTACGAAATCACTCACTAACGAGCAACGGACATGGCCAGTTCGAAGTAGTCACGTGGTGTCCGATTCGACAACTCGAGACTCTTGCCCCGGTCGTCCCATTCCCGCAGGGCCAAGGCGTCTTGGCTGCCGGGATTACGTTCAAAACGGGCGGTCTCTTCGGCGTTTAGTGGACCGCCCTGCACGGCCAGACTCAACACCGAGGCCTCGGTCAGCGTGCCAAAGTATTCGGGCTCCACTGCGCAGCGATACCGCTTGGCGGTGACGTGCATGGCAATGGCTCGCGTCACTTCGGGCGGAAAGACCTTCGCGAGATACTTGGCCCCGGTGGCCTCGTGATCGTCATCGACGTCTTGATTGTGTTCAAGTCCGAGATCGAGATGAAGCAGGTGACCGACGTCGTGCAGCAGCGTGGCAACCACGAGGGCCGGCGAGGCACCTTCGAGCTCAGCCAACTCGGCGCACTGAACGGCGTGCTGATTCTGGTTGATTCCTTCTCCGTAGTAGACCTCGCCGTGTCGGTCGTAGAGCGCGAAAACCTCTTCGACACTTTGGGCCTGGGGTAGTTCCTTACTCATCGAGTAACACTCCTTGAAAATCACCAATAAGAGAGAGGCCGGGCTTTTCACCGCGGTCGCGAGCATCCTGCCACTCGCGGAGCTTCTGGGCGTAGTACGCCTCCCGGAGGTCGCCCTCGCGCCGAGCGTTGTACGTCGGGTAGAGGGCACGTCGGTTCTTCTGCGACGTGTTTGGTCCGCTGCGGTGTGGGGTCCGAGAGTGAAACCACAGGGTCTGGCCGGCCCGAATTGGAGCGGCCTGCCAGGCCATGCTCTCAACGACACTGTTCGTGATGCAGCCCTTTTCATCCATGGGCAAGATGTCGTCGTAGCGACTACTCACGACGTCGAGACATCCGTTTTCCAACGTCGAGTCGTCGACGGCCACCATGCACGAGATGTGATCCTTGACGAATCGGTAGGCCGGGGCGTCTTGGTGCGGCGCAAACCCTGCGCCACCCACCAACTTGTAGTTGACCTTCTCTTTGTAGAGCACGGCTGGCTCTCCGAGTAGCGCACCAGCGACCTCAACCATGGCGCCTTGAGTCAGTAGTTCACGTAGGCCCGCGTGGAAGGGGGTGAAGTTTTCCGTTCGAGCTAACTGTGGCCCGGTAGCCGTTTGTTCGCGGTGATGGATCCACTCGCCCCCGCCAATCGGCCACGAGGCCACCTCGTCCACCCAGCCTTGCAACGTGGCGGTCTGTTCGGGGCTCAGCGTGTCAATCAATACCCACCCGTGCTCGCGATAAAAAACAGGCGCGGCGGGGTCCCGTGATTCAAAGGATGGCAAGGTGCTCAACACACTCCAAGATTAGGAGTATTGCGATGGAGCGTTCGCTCAAGCAGGAACGTAGGGACTCAACAGGGCATCGAGGGCACTGCCCAAAATCTGGGAATACTGGTGAGTGATGTGGTAGCCGTCTTCGTACACGAGATAGTTCGTCGAACCGAGCTTCACGAAAATAGGACAGACCAGAGCGCCACAAAACAGGGGTCGCGTTGCCATCAACGGCGTGCGCGTGGCGGCGGCCGCGGCGGCGTAGGCAATGTTCAGCTTGCTGGTACCAACTGCCTTGGTCGTCACTTCGCACGAAGAGAGATTGGTGCTGGACATCGAGACGCAGGCCAACATCTTGGCGGCCAAAGCGAACGCCGGGACCGGCTCTAAGACGAGCGGTGTTCCTCCATTGCGCTTCAAGTCAGTCAGTTCCGAATTGAGGGCAGCCTGCAACTGCGATGGTTGTGCGGGCTTTAAGGATTCGGTGTCAGCAATAATGCCGATGGGTATGACGAAGTTCGGTCGATAGGACTTCACAAAGGTCAGCACGTTTTGGCGGAAGATTTCACAGTTGCCAACGGTTACGCCACCCCACAGAACTGCGGTCTTTGACAGCCAGGGGCGAGCCCACGGAGTGCACGCCGAGTGACTCAATGCGATGATTTTCCAGTGGTGGAGATAGCCCCACGTGTCAAAGGCGGCAATCCACATCGTGGCATTGGAGTCACCGGTCAACAAAATGCTCCGTGAGGCGGTGAGGTCGCCGTAGGCACAGTTGACATCCGGTGAAGCGGGAATAGTGATTGTTGCGTCCTTAGGGCTGCACGCGGGGTGACCCACGGTCACTTCATGGGGATTGATGCTCTTCCACCACATGCCGATGTTGTTCAATGGGGGCAGGATCGTCGAGGTTGCCGGTGTCGTCTTAACCAAGGCCGAGCTGGTGACGGCAGCGCGCACCGTCGCGAACGAGGGGATTGAACTCGGTACGGGACTCTGTGAAAACGCAATCGCTGCGGTCGGCGCCACGATGGACGCCAACAGCGCGCCGGCCAGGAGCAACCCGGTCGAACGGCGAGAGACTGAATATTTCACACAACTACCCTACCGACCAAGGGTTCCAAAGCGACAGGGCGGACCGGTAAAAGAATTGATTTCTACGCGTCACATAGTGCGAGAAACGGACGAATCGTAAGCCCAAAAGAGTTTTGGTGCGTCTGGAGGGATTCGAACCCCCGACCCTCGGTTCCGTAGACCGATGCTCTAATCCGCTGAGCTACAGACGCTTGCCAGTACTGCGAGTAGTCAGTCTAGCCGATGGTGCCCGGCAGTTCTAGGGGCGGGACAGTCGAAGGCGATTGAGGCCCCGGAGCGCGGGATTTTCGCGCTCCACCACGACCGGCAGACCCAACCACGCAAACTCCTGTCCCGAGATTCGCCGAGCGTTACCCCCAGCGAGATGAATCGTCGTGGTGGCGAAGGTTTCGCGGAGCTGTTGAATGACGACCACTACGTCGGCCAACCAACGTCGCTCATTAGCGGCTCGGGCTCGCTCCCCCACGTGCTCGTCAAACGTGCTGGAGCCAAACGATGTTCCACCCACGTCGTCGATCTTCTGAACAACGCCATCGATCACCATCGCGACACCGAGGCCGGTGCCGAGCGTCAAGATCAGGTGGCGACCCTGCGCCACGTCGCACCCCAACGCGGCGGCCCGCGCGTCGTTGACGACCACGACGGGAATTTGAAGTCGGCGGTGCAGTTCGGCCTCGAGGGGAAACCGGTCCCACTGGGCGAGCACATCAGTACTCGTGGTCGATCCCGGTCCATCGACCCGGGCCAGATTGGCCGGATCGAAAATGACACCCTCCACCACGTCACCGGGAAAGCCGACGGCCAAGCTCTCGGCGTGCCGTGAGCGGACTCTCTCTTCGAGAATCTCTAGCAGGTCAATCGGTGTGCAGGGCCGTGGTGTGCGGCGACGGCGCGCGGGACCGACGGGCAGTTCATTGCGAAACGACTGCCACTTGATTGACGTCGCCCCAACGTCAACGACGAGCCCGTCGCTCACGGACGAAGCGAGAGTGAAAGGGTTTCGAGCCCTCGCAGAATGACGTTCGGGCGATAGCGAATTTCGGTATCGGCGAGCGTGAACTCTGAGGTCGCGTCGAGCAACTGTCGCATCACAATGCTGGACTCGAGTCGGGCCAACGGCGCACCGAGGCAGTGGTGCATGCCAAATCCAAATCCCAGGTGGGGGTTGGGCTCACGGTCGAGGCGCAACGTGGTCGGGTCCTCAAACACTGCCGGGTCACGATTAGCGCCACCGATCAAGATAAAGACGAAGCTGCCCTGGTCAAGAACGTGACCGTCAACTTCAATATCTTCGGTCAGGGTTCGACCCGTCAACTGCACCGGTGCGACGAGGCGCAGAAACTCATCAGTGGCCGTGCGGTCGAGCTCGGGGTGGGCCCGAAGGTGCGCTTGGGCCGAGGGGTCCTTGGCGAGGGCGAGCATGGAACCCGAGATGAGGTTCATCGTCGTCTCGTGGCCGGCCACCAGCAACAAGATTGCCGTCGAGAGCAACTCGCCCTCACTCAGTCGGTCTTCGCCATCGCGGGCGGCGACCAGAGCGCTGAGGAGGTCGTCGCCCGGTTCGGCCCGACGCTTGGCAAAAAGCTCGTGAAAGTAGAGACCAAAGTGCATGATCGCTTGGTCACGCGCGGCCCGATCCTCATCGGTGAGGAGAAAGTCGGGATCGAGACCTCGAGCCAACATGGCTGACTCCGATTGGAAACGCTCGTGATCCTCTTCGGGGATATTGAGCATCTCGCAGATCACGGCAACGGGAATAGCCCAGGCCAACTCCTGTACTGCGTCAAAGGGTGCGCCGTCAAGGTGTCGAGCAATGATGTCGGCCGTCTTGCTCTCGATAAAGGGGCGCAACTCGTTGACGCGACGAGGGGTGAAGGCCCGCTGCACCAGTCCGCGCAGGCGCGTGTGGTCGGGGGCATCGCGAAAGAGAAATGGGCGGGTGTCCACACCGGTGGCGCGAATCTCTTCGTACTGTCGGGCGCGAGAGTCCTTACGAAGGTTCTGCGGCTGCTTGGCGGGATCACCGTTCATGGCGTCCGAGGAGGCCCCTTTGTGTCGCAAGATGGCCAATGCATCGGCGTGTCGAGAGACGACCCAGTATCCGCCGGGGGCGAAGTGAATGGGGTTCTCGTCGCGAATGCGGTCAAAGAGGGGGCCGGGATTGGTAGACCAGCCAGGTTCGGAGGGGTCGTAGTGGACCATCCCTGCATCGTAGTGACATCGGGTGCCCCGCTTCGAGTGCGCAACAAGCGTTGACGGAACCAAGGTCGAAATCGCACCAGCGTTCGCGGGAACTGGCCACTTATCAACACGCCGACGTTCTTGGGTAGCTGACGAATCTCCTCACTGGCTTCGTGGGGAGATTCGGCCGAAGGACGAAGCGCGGGAGGGAGGAACTCCGCGAGTGAAGAATCAACGAGACCGGCCATCACCACCCTCGTGGTGTGATTATTCACAATCGTGGCGGCCCGTTCTCCCCACCGGGTACGAATCTGGGCGAAGTCCTGAAAGACCGTGAGGAGCGTCACGTTCATGCCACTCACCGTGGCGGCCAACTGATCAAGATCATCCAGCGGCGCAATCGAGGCCGCCTCATCGAGGAGAACGAGAAGACGGGGTGGAGCTTCCCCGTGTGCGCGACGCTGCTGTTCGTCGAGCAGAGTGCGCACTACCCCACGAAAGAGCCCCTCGTAGTGACGATGATCGGTACGCGGAGCGCAGAGATACAACGTGTTGTTGCCGTCAAGCAGCGTCGTGACGCGGGCCAGCGGTTGACGAATCTGCCAGGGCAACAGCATGGCGTCAATCGTGGAGCAGACCGAGTCGAGTGTTCGTGGCTCCATTCGTTCGGCCGAACTCAAGATGCGATCGACGTCAGAATTGAGCTCGGTACTGCGCAACGCAAAGAAGTCGCGTTGCTCAATGGTGGCCACCACGTCAAAAATGGAGCCACCCCGTTGGAGGGTCGCCACCATGACCGCGGCGAGCACCTTGACGGCGAGCGAGTTCCAAAAATCTGATTCACTCGAGGAACGCTCCCTGCTGGTGATGACCAAGTCGCGCGCTAACGCCAGGGCCTGTCGAAGGGTCGATACCCCCTCGAGGGGATCCCACGTCAACCCCTCGTCACTGGAGGGGTCGAGGACGACCACGCGGCCCTGGCTGGAACGCCACCGACCAGTGACGTCCAAGACGTCGCGCTTCACCGAGGTCACGACCACCGGTCCACTCCAGCGCAGGAGGGCGGGAACAACGATGCCGCTCGTCTTGCCGACCTGGGTCGGGCCGACGACGAGGAGGGACGAACGCGATGGGAGTTCGAGCTCGGGACCCACGCTGATCCACCGACTCCACACCCGTCCGAGCGGTGGGCCGTCACTTCGCCGGTAGAGATGCCAGCGAATCATCCGCGCATGGCCTGGTCGGTATCGATGATGGCCCGGTCGGCTTCGGTCGGCTGAAACTCGACGATTGACCGAGCTGGCCCGTAGCGAATGAGGCCGACGCCCCGGGGCAGCTGTGGCAGATAGCTCACTTCCAATGCCACGAGGCCGAGTTCGTCGCGTAGGGCGAGGGCGTCGCCTTCGAGGTGGCGCAAGATCACGAAGTTGTCGGCGTCCTTTAAGAGCCCTTTGGCTCGCGCCGCGACGGCGGAACTCGCTCCTTCGGTGTCGCCGAGACGGTGAACCACGGCCACGTGAGCAATACCGCGCGATCGGGCGAGCTTCCACGACCCCTGCAGCCAACGCGTGGCGAACTCATTCTGCAACAGCGCCCAGGCCTCATCAATCACGATGTAACCACGGTGTGCACTCGAGCCAAGCGCGGTCTCGGCAATACGCCAAGCAATCAGAGCCAGGACCGCCACCGAATCACTCAGCCACCAACGCGACATGTCTAAGACCACGACTGCACCACTGAGAACTCGGGGTTCCCCATCTCCGTCCAGCACACCGGCGAGGTCGCCATTGACGAAGCGTCGCACCGTCGCGGCGAGCGATCGACTGGACTCGTCATCGTGTCGTCGAAGTTGGTCGAAGAGCGTGGTCATCGGCCGAGGCGTCGAGGCGGCACGTGAGTCGAGCCATAGCTGTTCGAGTTGCGCTCGCTGCACATCGTCGAGTGGGGCGTTGCGCGTCGTGGCGAGCAGGCTGACCAGAAACCCGAGGTCGGCCACCGGCTCGCCGGTGAAGGGGTTACACCACGCGTCGCTCCCTAGGGCCACCACACTCCCGTCAAATGCTCGCGCTAAATCACGATACTCAGACTTCGGATCCAAAATGACGGCGCGGCGCTGGCGCGCGAGGCCGCGACTCACCATCATCTTGACCACCGTGCTCTTCCCGGATCCGAGCGCCCCCAGCACAGTGACGTTGGGGCTCGTCACTCGGCCGGCGGCGTAGAGGTCAAACGGGTCAAAGACGAAGGGGCCACCCCGTTGCGCTCGCCCGAGTGGTTCTCCTTCGATCGATGTTCCTCCATCGTGTCGCGGAAGACGGACCGACGTAAGTTGCGAGCTCGTGGCCCAGTGGGTCCAGAGTTTCACCACGTCGGACCACCACCAAAGGCCGTCGCGAACCACAGAACCTGTTGACCACGACCGCGCTGCAACGTGCAGCCCACGTCACGCGCTCGGGCCCGCAGAGCCTCGACGTTGTCCGCAAGTTGCGCGACACCGGGCGCTCGAACCACCACGAGTGCGGTGAGTTTCAGCAGCGCTTCGCCGTGAGCCACGTTCGATTCACGAAGCGCAATGATCTGCGCTTCTCGCTGCTCAGACGCTCCGGTGAGAAAACCCCACGCGTGGGCGATGTAGTTGTTACTTCGCACTGCGTGAGTGGCCCGTCGGGTCTGTCGCAGGGCGAATGACCGGGGTTGCACCTCGGCGTGGAGCGTCACGAACCACTCACCACCGGGGGCGCGAAGGAGATCAAAGAGGTTGACCGCATCACGCGGCACGTCGAGCAGACGTAG
>CANGMP010000031.1 GCA_947455165.1 Acidimicrobiaceae bacterium
AGGCAAAGTACGAAGCAAAGAAGATGGCCAAAAGAATCTTGGAGATCTCAATCGGCTGGAAGGTGTAGGAGCCGACCCCGATCCAGAGTCGGGCACCGTTAAGGGAGAGACCGACATGGGGAATCAGGGGCAACACCATGAGCACGACCGCTGTCAGGAGAGTGATGTAGCGATACCGGTCGAGGTCGCGGCTGCGTTTTACAAAGTAGAGAACGGCCACGAAGCCCACGCTGGCTAGGGTTGACCAGAGTGCTTGGTTCGTCGCGCGGGCCGGATTCCAACGTGCAATCTCCACGTAGCCAATGCCATTGAGGAGTGAAGCCAGGGGAAGAAGTAGCGGTGTTGAGAGCGGTGCGAGACGCCGAACGGCGACGTGGGTGGCCAATGAAAGACCCATGATGAAGGTCAGAAAGAAGATCAAGCGCGGGGGTAGGTGGCCTTTGGCTCCGAGTGACGCCAGTGCGTACAGTGCGGCAATGAGGACGTCGACGAGTACGAGGAGTCCAAGTTCGGTGCGACGGGGTCGCGAACCCCCATTTGTTTCAAGGGTTTCGGCAGTTGGTCGCAGGGACGTCACAGCCGTCAGCGTACCGCCCCTTCTAGACTTTGAGCGACCACACAGGGAAGGCCGTTGTGACAACTGCTGTTGAGAATTTTGGCTCTGAGCGCTTCTCTAATCGTGAGCTTTCACGTCTGGAGTTCGCCTCTCGACTGCTCGACCTCGCCGACGACCCATCGCTGCCTCTGCTGGAGCGCTGTAAATTCGTGGCAATTTACGTTGAAATGCTGGATGAGTTCTTCCAGGTTCGTGTTGTCAGCCTGGAAGACAAGATTGCCGCTGGCATCACCATTCCGTCGTTGGACGGACTTCGTCCGTTGGATCAGCTTCGTGCGGTTCGCGAGCGCGTGCTCACGCTGACTGATCGGCTGGAGCAAATCGTCAACGAGAGTCTCTTTCCGCTCCTCGCTGAATCAAACATTGAAATCATTTCCTACGAGACCCTCTCTGAAGCTGACCGGCAGTTCCTCGGGGAGTATTTCATCAAGCACGTTCACCCGGTGCTGACGCCGCTGGCCGTCGACCCCGGCCACCCGTTTCCTCAGATTTCCAATCTTTCGCTCAATATCGCCGTAACGGTGACTGATCCTGAGACTCGCGACGAACGAGCGGCACGCGTGAAGGTGCCTGGTTCCTTGCCCCGGTTTGTTCCATTGGCAAATGGCAGTCAGTGGTGCCTCTTGGAAGAGCTAATCATTGCCAATCTCTCCGTGCTCTTTCCCGGTATGGAAATCGGTCACGCCGACCTATTTCGGGTCACCCGCAATGCTGACCTCTCATTGGAAGAAGATGAGGCCGACGACCTTCTGGTTGCCCTCGAACTAGAGCTGCGCCGCCGCCGTTTCGGCAAAGCGCTCCGCGTCGAGATTCAAAGGGCTATGAGTCCAGAGTTTCTGGCTTTGCTCATTGAGCAGCTCGAGCTTGATGCCGACCATGTCTACGTC
This sequence comes from Acidimicrobiaceae bacterium, assembly GCA_947455165.1. GTDB lineage: Bacteria > Actinomycetota > Acidimicrobiia > Acidimicrobiales > RAAP-2 > RAAP-2. The sequence continues at coordinate 1,504 of CANGMP010000031.1, forward strand.
ACCGATACACCGCTCGGACTTGGCGACCTCTGGCAGCTCTGTGGTCTGAGCCGACCTGAACTCAAGCTGCCGAAGTGGACTCCGGTTACGCCACCACGAGTCTTAAGTGATGGTCGGCCACAAAATATTTTTGAACTCATTCGTGAGTCGGACATGATCATTCACCACCCCTATGAGTCATTCGCCGACACAATTGAGGAATTCATCGCTCAGGCTGCCGATGACCCCGATGTCATCGGAATTAAGCAGACCCTGTATCGCACGAGTGGTGACTCACCCATTGTTGCTTCGCTCATTCGTGCCGCTGGTTCCGGCAAGCAGGTTGTCGCGCTGGTCGAACTGAAGGCTCGATTCGACGAGGCGGCCAACATCGAGTGGGCTAAGCGACTCGAAGACGCTGGGGTCCACGTCGTTTACGGCGTTGTGGGTCTCAAGACGCACTCCAAGACGGCATTGGTTCTGCGCCGCGAAGAAGATGGAATTCGCCGATACGCCCACGTCGGGACGGGCAACTACAACTCCAAGACCGCCCGCATCTACGAGGACTTCAGCCTGCTCACCGACGATGACGCCATCACGAGAGATATTGGCGACCTGTTTAACTTCCTCACCGGTTTCTCCCACCACGTGGCATACCGCAAGTTGGTGGTTTCCCCGGTCACCGCACGCTCAACAATTATCTCCCTGATTGACGAGCAAACGGCCCTCGGCAGCCAGGGATCAATCACAATCAAGGTCAATGGTCTTACTGACCCGAAGGTAATCGACGCCCTCTATCGAGCCAGCCAGGCCGGCTGTTCGGTCGCGCTCATTGTCCGCACTCTCTGTTGTCTGCGTCCGCAAGTAGCGGGTCTCTCCGACAACATCAAGATTCGAAGTGTGGTTGGTGAGTTTCTCGAACACAGTCGGGTTTTCATCTTTGGTTCGCTGCGATCTCCCGACGCCAAAATCCTCATGGGTTCAGCGGACTTGATGGAACGCAATCTCGAGCGTCGAATCGAAGTATTGGTTCCCATCGAAGACAGCGCGCTTCGCGCCCCATTGATTGATTCGATAGAGCGGACACTGGCTGACGACGTGAACTCATGGCAACTTGGTGCCGATCGACGGTGGCGCCGTATCGCCACGATTGAAGGCCGCTCGGTTCACGCCGAGCTTCGCCAGATTGCGGTCGCTTCTACGAAGTAGCGGAGTTATCCGGCTTGCGGCGCCACTCGAGCGAAAGGTACGCCGCGCCACCGACGGGAATCGGCAGCCAGAAGTTGATAAACCTATAGGCCAACACCGCGAGAATTGCGGGCTGGTGCGGAACGCCGAACCCCACGATGGTCGTAATCAGGATTCCTTCAATCACGCCGAGGCCGGCGGGAGTGATCGGGACGACGGCAAGAACGTTGGCCAAACCAAACGCCACCAAAAGGTCAATTGGCGAAAGGGCGTAACCAAAGGCGTAGATGAAGACCCAGAGGCTGGCGGCATCGAGTAGCCAGTTGGCCGCGGCCCAACCGAGTGACCCGTAGAGGGTGGCTCGATTGGCGGTGAGCATGTTGATACGTTCAGCGACGTGGGCCAGCAGACGACTAATGCCCTCGGGGTCGACCCGGGGAAGTCGCCCCACGGTAGAGCGAAGCCATGCGTCAGCGTGCCGCTGCCCGCGGGTCAGAAGGGCAATGGTGCCAAAGAAGGCGAGCATCAAGAAGACGCCAACAAGGGCCGCAAACCCGTAGGCGGGATTGAATCCACGCAGTGGAATGGAAACGACGAGAGCAATCCAGAAAATTACGTTGAGCACCACGGCCGAGCCACTGCCTTGAGCCGCCAGACCAAAGGCATTGGTCGATGCTGGGACGCCCGCATCGGCGAAGAGTCGATATGACAACGCGCTGGCGGGAGCCGTGCCGCCGGGAACGACGTGGCTAAGCGCCAGGGTGGAGAGGTTGATCCGGTACGTGTCGATTCGCTTCGGTGCGTGAGGAGTAAAGACTGTCCGGGTGAGCTCGGAGTAGGAGGCAATTGCCGCAGCTTCTACGACGACGGCCAGAATCAGAAGGAGAGGATTGACGTCCCTGAGCAAGTGGATCGACTTCTTGGCCGACGAGAACTGAGGTATGACCAGGTACTCAATCATGAAGGCGACCGCGACCAGGCTGAGAACTCGACGCAGTTGACGGGGAATCCGTCGACGACGCTTCTGGGCGGGTTCTTCAGGCATGGCGCTTCCAGACTTGCATATACCGCAGGCTAGAGGCTGGCAATTTTGGCCGCACAGTGCGAGTAGATTTGCATAAATGAAGACGTTGGTGGTTCTGCCTACCTACAACGAGATTGAGAACATTGACCGAATGCTGCGGGCGGTTCGCATGTCGGCACCCGACGCGGACATTCTGGTCGTTGATGACGGCAGTCCCGATGGAACGGCTGAAACAGCTCGAAAGACCGGTGCGGAAGTCGGGTCAACCAGCGTCTTGGAGCGTCAGGGCAAGGGCGGCCTCGGCAGTGCCTATCGCGCCGGTTTCGCTTGGGGCTTGGAGCGTGGATACGACGCCTTTGTCGAGATTGACTGCGACTTCTCTCACGACCCTCGCGAACTACCCACCATGATTGGTCTGGCGGAGCTCAACGAGGTCGTCATTGGCTCCCGTTACATACCCGGTGGTTCAATTCCTTCGTGGTCGACCAGCCGGCTCCTCTTGTCCAAGGGCGGTAACCGGTACGCGTCGATGATGCTCGGTCTCGGTGTCTCGGACTCAACGGCCGGGTACCGCGTGTATCGCAAGAGTGCACTCGAAAAGATCGACTACAGCAACGTCAAAGCCGACGGCTACGGCTTTCAAATTGAGATGACCTACCGCGCTCGACGTGGTGGGGCTTCAATTGTCGAACACCCAATTTCTTTCACCGACCGAACCGAAGGTGAATCAAAGATGTCGCGTGCGATTGTTACCGAGGCGCTTTGGATGGTGACCAAGTGGGGTCTCGCTCGGCTCGTAGGCGGCCCACGACTTAATTAAGCGTTCCGAGGCCTATGGCGTGGAGCACTGAGTCCAGCTTGTACTTGGTCTCTTCCCGTTCGGCAATTGGATCCGAGTCGGCCACAATGCCCGCTCCGGCCCATACTTCAAAATGGCGACCTTGGGTCAGGATGCCTCGAATGGCCACCCACCACGCACCTTCGCCCGCGGCATTAACCCAGCCCACGGCGCCGGCGTAGACGCCGCGTGAACGACCCTCGAGCTGCGCAATGAGGTGAACCGATTCGAGTCGAGGTAGGCCACCGACGGCCGGAGTTGGGTGCAAGAGTTGGACGAGATTCAGTGCCGTAACTTCTTCGCGCACCTTGCCGACAATGTTGGTACCGAGGTGGGCGACCGAACGCAGCGGGACAATGGAGGGCTCTGCATCGGCAGAGAGCGTGACGCAGTAGGGGGTCAGCCGCTCGACTATGTCGTGGACAACAATCTGGTGTTCAACACGGTTCTTGTTTGATCCCCGCAGCCAGGTCGTGTATGCGCTGGTGTCGGTGAGCCCCTCCGTGCTGATGGTGCCCGCGAGTGGGTGGCAGGCGACTTGGTCACCGTGGAGCGAAACCAAGAGTTCCGGGCTCGCCCCCGTGAATCGTGCACCCGCCATGGTCGGCACGGCGTAGATGGTGCAGCTGGGCTCGAGTTGGTGGAGTCGATCGGCGATTGGGGCAGATGAAATGTCGGCCGAAAGCTCGCCCTGACAACTGCGCGCCAGAACCACCTTTTGAATGTCGCCCGCACGGAGTGATTCAACCGCTGAGGCCACTGCGGCCGCGTAGGCATCCGGCGAAGGCTCGAGACGAAAGCTCACGGGTCGTGGTACGACGGCTGGACGAGCGTCAAACGTCGATGCCGGGAGGGAGACGTGTTCGGGGTGTATCCAGCGGGCCGGTTGGCCCGGAGCGATCACCAATTGGAAGGTCGGCACCACAAGAGCAAAGGCTTCATCGTGACTGAATGGCACGGCGGCAAAGGCCGTTAGCAGCGTTGCGTCGTGGAAATCTAGACCGGAAAAGAGGGCATCAAGCGAGGGGAGATCATCTAAGGAATCGACCACGAGTGAAACCAAGGGATCGCCGAAGCCGCAGCGAGTCTCGGCTTCACTTTGAATCAACCAACCGTCGTTGGCGGCCTGCTGTAAGAAAAGGCGGACGAGGTTCTCGTCAGCGAGTTCGCTGACGAGTCTCATAGCGCCTTTGTAGCCGTGAACTGTTGGGAAAGACCGCCAAGAATCAGTCGATGATTCACCGTCGACATACCACCGGCCCTCATGAGCTCAATGATCTCGTCGGTTGGGGGCAAATAGGCGGTGGACTTTGGGAGATAGCGATAAGCCTTGCGGTCCGATAAGAGGCCACCAATGATGGGAACGACCCCGCGGAACCAGATTCGAAATCCGAGACGCCACAGTCCACCCTTCGGCTCGGCGACCTCCAAAAAGACAATTCGACCACCGGGTCGAACAACCCGGCCCATTTCAGAGATTGCGCCAGCCAAGTCGGTGAAGTTACGAAGGGCGTATCCGCACGTCAGCCCGTCGAAGGCGCCGTCAACAAAGGGGAGGTGGGCCGCGTCGGCTTGGGTTCGGGGTGCAAAGTCGCCACCGGCGTCCATCATGCCGAAACTCAGATCGGTAGCAAAGGGGATGTGACCGTGCTTCTTGGCCTCTCGGCAAAAATCTCCGGTGCCCGCCGCCACGTCGAGAAGCGTGCTTCCTTCAGGCAGGGCGAGGTCTCTCATTGCTCGACGACGCCAGCGGCGGTCGAGTCCAAAGGTCAGGATGTGGTTGACCAGCTCGTAACGCGGCGCGATGACATCAAACATCCGGCGAACGGTGGTGGTCTTGACTTCCCCCTCGGGAAGTTCAAATGGCGACACAACTACTGGTAGTAGCGGAAGACGACTTGAGCGACACACGAAGGCTTCGGTGCTCCCTTGACCTCAATCGTCACGTCGAGGGCGACCTGCAGGCCGCCGGCAATCTCTTCAACTTCGGCCACAGCGGCACCGAGGCGAATCTCTGAACCCACCGGAACGGGGGAGGGGAAACGAACCTTGTTGGTTCCGTAGTTGACACCCATCTTCACGCCGTCGACCTTTACAACCTGACCCATGAGGACGGGGATGAGCGACAGGGTGAGGTAGCCGTGAGCGATGGGTCCACCAAAGGGACTTTGCTTCGCTCGTTCTGGGTCGACGTGAATCCACTGGTGGTCGCCAGTGGCGTCGGCGAACAGGTTGACCTGTTCTTGGGTGACGGTCTTGTACTCCGAGTAACCCAAGTGGGTTCCGACGAGTGCCTTAAATGCCTCGATGCTCTCAACGTGCGTAGTCATAACTACCTCCTCTTTGGCAGACTACCCGCCTCTAACCCGTGACCGGTAGCCTGACGCTATGACCGAAGTTCCGCACGAAGAACACCACCGCCAACTTGCTGATGGCTGGAGTCGAGCCGCAATTTTTGGCATGGCTGACGGGCTCGTCACCAACGTCTCTTTGATGCTCGGCATTGCCGGTGCGTCGAGTGCCACCCACACCGCCGTTCGGCTGGCCGGTCTCGCTGGCCTCGTCGCGGGTGGTCTATCGATGGCGAGTGGTGAGTACCTCTCGATGAGGGCTCAAAAGGAACTGTTTGAGCGCGAAATCGAGGTTGAGCGCAAGAGTCTGCAGGAGTCTCCGGCCGAAGAGCGCAATGAACTCGTCGCACTCTTTGAGAGTCGGGGTATCGATCCGGATCTGTCCGGCAAGATTGCCGACGAGTTGATGAAAGACCCCGAACTCGCACTGCTGACTCACACTCGTGAGGAGCTCGGCATTGACCCGTCGTCAATCGGAAACCCCTGGAAGGCTGCGGGAAGTTCGTTGGTCGCATTCTGTCTAGGGGCGGTCATTCCTCTGGTGCCATGGCTCGTTAGCTCAAACGGCAAGCCCGTCCTCGCGTCGATTGTCCTGGGCGCTGTTGGTTCCGCGTCGCTCGGTGGCGGTATTGGTGTACTGACTGGCCGCAACGCGTTCCTATCAGCAATACGATTCACCGCAGTATCGGGCTTTGCCGCAGCGACGACCTATCTCGTTGGATACTTGATCGGTTAACGCGTGATGCGAACGACGTGGTCGGTTCGCACTGTCGTAAAGCCCACGCCTTCGTACAGCGCGAGGGCGGCCGTGTTGGAATCTTCTACGAAGAGTGATGCACGGTGGACGCCACGACTGTGAATTGATGCAAGTCCGTGGAGCAGGATCGTTAGACCCAGTCGACGGCCCTGGTACTCCGGGTGTACTGAGATGACGTAGATCTCACCGGTACGAGTCGTGTTGAACTCATGAATCTTGGTCCAACATGAAGCGGCGAGCTTGTCGCCGTCAAAGAAGAGTAGGAAACCCGACGGGTCGAACCAAGGCTCGGCCAAACGCGCTTGGAGCGTGGCGAGGTCCCAGCGACCTTGTTCGGGGTGGTGTGCGAACGCGGCATTGTTCTGCTCCAACCAGTGCTGGTCGTCTCGACCAGGTTGGAAGTTTCTGACGCTCATCTCGGTAGTTGGGGTCTCGAGATGGAGATTTTCAGTTTCGAGGTACCGCAGCGACCGGGCCGGCCTGGCATTTACTTCGAGGGCCTCGTCGCCCCGCAGCCACCAGTCCACGTGAGCGTGGTGGTTCAGCAGTTCTCGGGCGAGGTCCGGATCGAAGTTGCCACCCGCAACTTCGATACTTGGCCCATTGGTGCGATCTTCAATGGCGATGTGGGTGAGCGCACCGCCTTGGTAGGCCAGCCAGTAGTGGCCGGTCAGATTGTGCTGTACCTGACGCCGCCGGTTTTCGTCAATTGCTTCACGACCTAGTTGTAGGTCAAGCGCGCTCAGCAGGCCCAGGGCGTCCGCCCGTTCCTTGGCGTCGAGCGCCGTTGTGTAACGCCAGACATTGCTCACCACAGCAATCTACGGGTATCTCAGTTCAGCCGGTTTGCGAGTCGCTCGAGCCGCCGAACCAACGTGCCGACCGAGCGCTCAACGGCGACGAGTTCTATGTAGACATCCCCCGAAAGAGTCTTGCCATCTTCGACGAGAGCCGAGATGCGAGTACTGATGTCGGTCATCGAGGAGGTCAGTGTGTCGATTTCGTAGCGGAGAGTCACGGTGTCAGTTTGGTGGCACTCGGGTGCGATGTGGTGTATTTACGCCTAGTAGCGTTAGTTGTAATGACTGAGCGTGACGTGCTGAACCATATTTCGGTGCTGTTTGACCGCGTGCTGGTCTCAATCGATGACGATGGTGAGCGGCGCAGTCGTGCGGGCATCTTGATCCCCGCGACCGCCCAGGTCACGAAGCGACTCATTTGGGCTCGGGTTCAAGCCGTGGGTCCACACGTTCGAACAGTGCGAGTTGGCGACCGGGTGCTCTTTGGCACTGAAGAGCGTTTCGAGGTTGATATCGACGGAGAGGAGTTTGTGCTGCTGCGCGAGCGCGACCTCCACGCCGTAAAGCGAGATGAGTCCACTCAGGGTACGGGGATGTATCTGTGATGATCCCCGACATTCACGGCTATCTGGCGCCTTTTGAGGCCGCATTCAAGGAAGCTCAGAATCGCTTTGACATCGTGCCGACCGCCATTGAGATTCACGCAGACAGCCTGACTCCCGTCGGTGCCTTTGAGCGTTTCGCCGAAGTCTCCGAGAAGTTTCTCCTGGAGTCGGTCGAAGAGGGTCAACGGTTTGGTCGATTCTCATTCTTGGGTCTTGGAACGATTGGTTTTGCCTATCAAGGTCACGATGGCCTCGTTGCCACTGATTTGCTGGACTTTACAGGCACTACTGACGCCTTTGGGATGACGTCGGACTACCTCGATCGATACTCCGTCGCGCCGACGCTGGGTGCCAACACTGACCACCTTCCCTTCGTGTCGGGAGTCGTTGGGGTCTTTGGTTGGGACAGTGTGCGAGCGGTCGAAACGTTGCCACCCCGTAAGGGCACTGGCCCGGCCCATCCTGACGCTGTCTTGATGGCCGTTGGCGAAATGTTGGTCTTCGACCACTGGCGTCAGACAATCACGGTGATTGTGAACGCCGCCACAACGAATGGTCCGACCTTCGCCAGTGTTGCTACTCGCATTGAGTCGCTCGTTCGCCGACTCGGTGAACCCTCGCCAGAATATTTGCGACTTCACCGCGATCGCTCGTCGTTACCGCTTGCCAAACACTCACGGACCGTGAGTTCAGAGTCCTTCCAGTCCATGGTCCTCGAAGCGAAGGAACAGATTGCAGCTGGCGAGGTCTTTCAGATCGTTCTCTCCCAGCGCTTTGATATGGGTGAGATCAAGGACCCATTCGAGGTCTATCGCGTACTGCGGCAGGTCAACCCCAGTTCTTACCTGTACTACGTCCACACCGAGGGTGTGGTGGGGGAGCGACTCACAATCGTTGGGTCTTCGCCCGAGGCACTCGTCCACGTTCGAAATGGACGGGTTACGACTCGCCCAATTGCTGGCTCCCGTCCTCGGGGGTCTAACGAACTAGAGAACGCCCAGCGCGCCGCATCGCTGCGTGAAGACCCCAAGGAGATCGCCGAGCACGTCATGCTCGTGGACCTCGGTCGTAACGACATTGGCCGGGTGTCCAAGTACGGAACGGTTCGCGTCGACGAACTCATGACCGTCGAGACCTACAGTCACATCATGCATCTCACGAGTGAGGTTTCGGGAGAACTTCGTGAAGGTATCGATCCCGTTGACGTCCTGCGGGCTACGTTCCCCGCAGGTACGTTGTCCGGCGCACCAAAGGTGCGGGCCATGGAGCTCATTACTGACATGGAGCCACAGCGCCGTGGTCTTTACGGTGGAGCCATTGGCTATTTTGATTCGCGCGGCAACTTCGACGCCGCAATTTTGATCCGGACGCTCGTCGTCGGAGCCGACGGCGTTGGTTCGGTTCAGACCGGAGCAGGAATTGTTTGGGACTCTGACCCCCGGAGCGAAGACGAGGAGTGTCTGGCGAAGGCCGAGGCGATCCTGCGGGCCGTGGGTGGCGCACAGGGATGATTGAGCTCCACGAAGGTCAATGGTGTGCAGTTCGAGTCTCGGGCGATGATCGTCTCGCCTTTCTTCAGGGACAGCTCACCCAGGATGTCGCGACCGGCGGGTCACAGTGGACCATGGTTCTCCAGCCCGATGGCGCAGTCTTGGTCGCCGCGGCCCTGCGACCCGATCTCGAGTGGATCGATTTGGTCGTGCCCAATGAGTCCGTCGAAGCACTTCGCGCCCGACTCCAGCGCTTCTTGTTACGCGTCAAAGTCGTGCTCGACGTGGTTGACGACGTACCGGCTCCCTTGACCACGTCGGAACTTGTAACGAGCGGCTGGCCAAGTAGCGCCGAATGGGACCTTGGCCTTCCCCCACACAGCTTTGGCCGGGAAATTGTTGATGCCACGATTTCCTTTCAGAAGGGCTGCTTTACCGGTCAGGAACTCGTGGGTCGAGCCGATGCCCGTGGCGCCTCGATGCCCTGGCGCTATCTACGAGGCTGTGGCGGCGACCTTGAACAGATTGACGTTGCTCTTCGGGCCGTTGGGCCCGAAGGTCCCCAGGGGGTTACTTCCTGGGCAGCCATTGATGGAAGGCTTTTTTGGCGCGGGTTTGCGCACCGCACTCTCGAGGCGGAGCGCGTCGTCTACGAGCTCGGTGGTGAGCTTCAATTTTTGGCCTAGTCCACCGGTACGCTGACGCTATGGCCAGCACCTACCTCGACGCAATCTTGAGTAGCCATCGAACCCGTGCGGCAGCCGATGATCGGGACTGGCGCACCCGTCGTGTCAATGCCACCGGGCCTTCGCTCGAACTATCGATTCGCGGACATCGTCAACGTGGGAACGCGGTGATTGCCGAAATCAAGCGTAAGAGTCCTTCAAAGGGTTGGTTGGCCGAGCATCTGGATGTGGTGGCCCAAGCGGCCCTCTACGAGCGGGCCGGTGCGAGCGCGATTTCTGTCCTGACTGACGAGCCCCACTTCGCCGGCTCCGTTCAGGATTTACAGTCGGCTCGTAGTGCGAGTTCATTGCCAATTCTGCGCAAAGACTTCACCGTGAGTCTCAATGACGTGTTGGACACGGCTGAAATGGGTGCCTCGGCCGTCCTGCTCATCGTTGCTGCCCTCAGTGACGATGAGCTGCGAGAGTTCTCGAAGGTGGCTCGCGATATTGGTCTCGATGCATTAGTAGAGGTGCATGACGAGCGTGAGGCGGATCGAGCCCTCGAGGCCGGCGCATCCATGATTGGGGTCAATCAGCGCGATCTTCACAGCTTTGCTGTAGATCGGGAACGGGCCGAACGGGTTGCCGGATCGCTACCTAGTCGCGTCGTGGCCGTAGCGGAATCGGGTTTCAGTTCGGTCGAAGCGGTAGCCAGTGCGGCCTTAGCCGGCTTTGACGCAGTCTTGGTTGGCGAATCATTCGTGACATCACCAAGTGCACTTGAGACCGTCAGCTCGTATGTCGGACACCCCATTGGCGGTCGAAACTGATGCTTCGAACCTCGGACTTCATTGTCAAGATTTGCGGGATCACATCCGAGGCCGATGCTCTCATGAGTGTTAGCCAGGGTGCCACGGCCATTGGTTTTGTTTTTGCACCGTCGCCTCGACTCATTACCCCCGAGGATGCCCGAGACATCGTCCGGCGTCTCCCACCGGGCTATCCGGCCGTTGGCGTCTTTCGAAACGAGGAACGCGATCGAGTTATTGAAATTGCGGCCGAAGTGGGTCTGGCTGCGGTGCAGCTCCACGGCTACGAGTCGGTTGAAGACGTCGCCTATATTCGAGATTTCGTACCCACGGTGATCAAGGCGCTGGCCTCTGAATCCAGTGAAATCACCGACTTTGATCGCTCGCACGCTGACTACTTGTTGCTCGATGGAGAGAATCCCGGAAGCGGTGAGCTGCACGAATGGGGGCCGCTCGGACGCCACCACCTGCGTACTCCCATCCTCGCGGCGGGTGGCCTGACCCCATACAACGTCGGTGAAATCGCCCGGACGTTGCCCGTTGCCGGCGTGGACGTCTCGACCGGCGTTGAGGAATCGCCGGGCCGCAAGGACCCCGTTCTGGTCGCTTCGTTTATTCGCGCCGCGCGTCAAGGACGGGCCGAACGCCTAGCGTCAGTGGGAGTCTTTCCAGTTCAAGAGGAGAACGAATGACGATCTACATGGGTGCGCCCGACAGCTCTGGTCGATTTGGTGAGTTCGGTGGTCGTTTCGTTCCCGAGGCGCTCATTCCCGCTTGCCTCGAACTCGAGGCCGCCTTTAAAGACGCGTGGGCCGACACGGCATTCCATGAAGAGTTTGAAGAGACGCTTCGTGAGTTCGGCGGGCGACCCACGCCGATTACGTACTGTCCCCGATTGAGCGCACAGCTTGGAATCGAGATTTATCTCAAGCGTGAAGACTTGGCGCACACCGGTTCCCACAAAATCAACAACGTTGTGGGCCAAGCCCTCCTCACTAAGCGCATGGGTAAGCCCCGCATGATTGCCGAAACGGGTGCTGGTCAGCACGGTGTGGCATCGGCTACTGCAGCGGCCCGCCTGGGTCTTGAGTGCACGGTTTACATGGGTGAGATCGACACCCAGCGACAAGCGCTCAACGTATTTCGCATGGAACTTCTGGGAGCGACCGTCGTGCCTGTGACTTCCGGTTCACGCACCTTGAAAGATGCCGTGAACGAGGCCATGCGTGAATGGGTCACGTGCGTAGAAGACACGCACTACTGCCTCGGTTCGGTGATGGGACCTCACCCGTTCCCGTGGATGGTTCGTGAGTTCCAGAGCATCCTCGGTCGAGAAGCGGCTGAGCAGTGCCAAACGCTCGGTGTGGGTACGCCTGATTTCGTGGTGGCCTGCGTCGGTGGTGGCTCAAACGCCGCTGGTATTTTCTCGGGTTTTGCCAACTCGACGGCCAAGTTGATTGGTGTTGAGGCGGCTGGCGGATCGGCTATTGGGTTTGGAATGCCGGGCGTACTACACGGCATGCGCTCGATGTTGATCCAGGATGAAGTGGGTCAGATCGCAGAGGCCCACTCAATTTCGGCCGGCCTCGACTACCCGGGAATTGGTCCCGAGCACGCCTATCTCGCGGCCACGCAGCGCGCCGAGTACTACGCCGCAGGCGACAGTGAAGTTCTCGACGCACTGCAGTTGCTCTCGCGTATGGAGGGCATTATTCCAGCGCTGGAAACTGCTCACGCGGTGGCATGGGTTGTCCGCGAGGCCGGTGGTTTGATCCCCAAGGGTTCCAAAGTCCTTATCAACCTCTCGGGCCGTGGCGACAAGGACGTGGCCCAGGTTCGCGACATCCTCCGAGGAGAAGCGTGACCACGCTCGACACCCAACTGCGCGCGGTCCGCGACTCTGGTCGCAAGGTCCTTGTTCCTTACTTTGTGGCGGGGCTCGATGATGAATGGCTGGACTGCGTGCGAGCGGCTGCCTTTGCCGGTGCCGACGCCATCGAAATCGGCGTGCCTTTCTCGGACCCGATTATGGACGGCATTGTCATCCAGGAAGCGTCGCTCCTTGCGTTGGCTCGAGGCACGACGCTGACCTCGGTGCTGGAGCAGTTGGCGACACTAGATATCGATGTTCCGTTGATTGTGATGACTTATTTCAACATTTTCCATCACCACGGATTGGAGCGAGCCGCCGCCGATCTCGCCAAGGCTGGTGTCAAGGGATCCATTGTTCCCGACCTCTCGCTTGAAGAGGTCGGAACGTGGCGAGAGGTGGGCAACGCGAACGACATCGCTTCGATTCTTATGGTTGCGCCCTCGTCGCCACCGGCCCGCGTCGGGCAGTTGGCTCGCCAGACTCAGGGCTTTGCGTACGCCGCAGCTCGAATGGCCGTCACCGGTGTCGCCAGCGACTCGGGACGAGGAGAGGGTGTCGTCCAAGGCATCCGTGCCGAGTCAGATGTCCCGGTCTACGTCGGTATTGGCATCGCCACGCCGGAGCAGGCCGCGGCTGCGTGTCAATACGCCGATGGAGCAATCGTGGGTTCCGCACTCGTCCAATTACTACTCGACGGCAAGGGCCCTAAGGGCGTCGAAGAGTTCATCTCGGCCATGCGGGCCGCGCTCGACAACGTCGCCTAGGGCTACGTCGAGAGCGAAAGTACGTCTTAGCGAAATTCGCCGATGGCGAGGCAGCCATTGTGACCACCAAAGCCAAAGGAGTTCGAGAGCACGTTGGCTACCCGAGCGGGTCGTGGCTCACCGATCACGACGTCAGCGTCAATCTCGGGATCAATGACGGTGGTACCGACGGTCGGCGGAATGATCTGATGCATCAGAGTCAAGGTGGACACGACTGCTTCGAGGGCGCCAGCGGCGGCCAAAGAGTGGCCGAGGTAGCCCTTGACCGAGGTCATCGGCGGACGGTGCGACCCAAAGACTGAGGCAACAGCCAGCGCCTCGGCCCGGTCGTTTAGAGGAGTCGAAGTTCCGTGCGCGTTGACGTGGTCGATGTCGGTCGCGGACAGCTGGGCGTCGATGAGAGTCCGGTTGATGGCGTCAATAGCGCCACTGCCTTGGGGGTCGGGGGCAGTGAGGTGATGGGCGTCGGCCGTAGATGCGGCGCCCTTGATTTCGCCGAAAATCGTGGCACCACGAGCCAGCGCGTGGTCGAGTGATTCAAGAATGAGCACGCCGGCCCCTTCGCCCATGACAAAGCCATCGCGCGCTACGTCGAAGGGGCGACTGATTCCTGAGTTCGACAGTGCGGTCATATTGGCGAAGCCGGCTTCGCTGATGGGGGTAATGACGGCTTCGGCTCCACCGGCGACGGCGACGTCAACGCGTCCCGAGGCAACGAGTCGGGCGGCGTAGCCAATGGCGTGGGTTCCCGCTGCGCAGGCCGTCGTGATGGTTTCGCAGGGTCCCTTCAGCCCGAATCGCATCGAGACAGCAGCCGCTGCGGCGTTCGGCATCATCATGGGAATCATGAAGGGCGAAACCCGGTTGGCACCACGTTCACGGAGTACGTCGAGCTGCTCGGTCAGTGATTGAAGTCCGCCGATGCCCGTTGCGATGATGCTGGCGGCGTTGGGCAGTGTCGTTGGCAACCCAGCTTGGCGCCAAGCTTGGTCGGCTGCGGCGAGACCAAACAGCGTGAAGGGGTCGAGGCGACGAAGTTCTTTGGGGCCGCCGAGGTGTGAGGCGTCAAACTCGGGTACATGACGATCGGTTGGTGCAACGCCGCGAAGCAGGGCGTTCCACAGCGACTCCACTCCATCGCCGGCGCACGACACGGCGCCGAGGCCCGTTACGACAACTCGGCGACCCTGAATGGGTGCGACAGGGTCAAACCCGAGTAGCACTAGAGCTTGGCGTAGATCAGTTCGAAGGCCTGACCGACGGTGCGGATGTCCTTCAGTTCTTCTTCGGCAACTTCGATGTCAAACTCTTCTTCGAGAGCCATGACGAGCTCGACGAGGTCGAGGCTGTCGGCACCCAGGTCGTCGCCGAAGGTGGCCTCGGGTGTCAGTTGTGCGGCATCGACGGCCAACACGTCAACGGCGTGGGTATTGAACTTCTCGAGGGCTTCAGTGCGGTCCATGGGTGCTCCTTAGGGTTGAACTAAGCGTAGTTCTGGCCAACGTTCTGGGCGTGCTTAGAGGCCCATTCCAAGTCCACCATCGACCGGAACTACGGCACCAGTGATGTAGCGCGCCTGTGGCGAGGCGAGGAAGGCAACGACGCCAGCAACGTCTCGTGGCTGGCCGATGACTCCGGCCGGAATCTTCTCGAGCAACGTCTCCCGACTGGCACCCAAATCTTTGGTCATGTCAGTCTCTATGAGCCCCGGTGCCACCACATTGACGGTGATATTGCGGCGGGCTAGTTCGCTCGCCAGGGACCGAGCCAGTCCGACGAGACCGGCCTTGGCAGCCGAGTAGTTCGCCTGCCCGGGAATGCCAAGAAACGGCGACACCGAACCGATGAACACAATTGATCCGGCACGCTTCTTGACCATTGAGGCCATGGCGGCCTGTGCGCAGAAGAAGGCGCCGTCGAGGTTGGTGGCAAGAACGTCACGCCACTGGTCGGCGCCCATACGCAGGGCGAGACCGTCACTCGTGATGCCGGCGTTGGCAACCAGGACATCGATGGTGCCGTGCTTTTCGACGATCTGCTTCACGGCGGCCGTTACGGCGTTGCGGTCTGCAACATCAACGCTAAACACTTCGTTAGCACCGGGCACGGCATTACCGCTTCGACTGATGCCAATAACGGTGTCACCCAGCTCGCTGAAGGTCTTGACAATGGCTTCGCCGATGCCACGACTCGCTC
>CANGMP010000032.1 GCA_947455165.1 Acidimicrobiaceae bacterium
GCATCTTCCTGAGACTTCTTGCCACGCTCGACCTGCTTGGCCAGCGACTTCTCGAGGCCCGCGATCATGCCGTCGGCAGTTGCCTGCGAACGGCTGCGAACGATAACGGTGCATCCCGCGGCGGCCGCAACTTCTGCGATTCCGCTGCCCATGATGCCTGAACCAATGACGCCAACTTTGTTAATAGCCATGGCTAAACACTATCGGCGTAGAGAAGTGGCCACTTCCCGTAGACGGCGGGCAGACTGAAGGGGTGAGCACCGCACCGAGAGACTTCCTGGCCGTTGGAACCGAGTTTCCGTTGGCTGAATGTTTGACGGCCCAACTGCCGCCCAACGCTGACGTCGTGATTGTTCCCCTCGCGGCCGCCTTCACCGGTGCGACGCAAGCGGCTCTCGCGGTGGCGCAGCGACTCGAAGGTGCCCCGCTCACGCTGGAGGTGCTGCTCGTCAGTGACCGCGAAAGTGCCAATACGGCGCACTTTGCGCAACGGGTCGCCGACGCCGACGCCGTCATTATGACTGACGGCTCCGCGCTCCACTTGCGAACGACGCTGCGCAATACGGCGCTCGAAACAGCACTCCGGCAGGCGAAGTTGGTGGTGGCGATTGGTTCGGTCGCCACGGTCTTTGGTGACCCAATGATCGACCCCCGCGGCGGGGCGCCCACAACGGGGATGGGACTCTTTACTGACGCGGTGTTGACAGTCAACTCACCAACAGTGGAGCGAACTCGAGAACTACTGCCCAGCGACGCCGAACTGTATGTCGTGGGTGAGTCAGATGGTCTGTATCACCACTCGGGCGAGTGGTACGTCTCTAGCGCTCAGTGATAGTGACGGACTGAATCGTCACGATCTCGTTCGGGCGACCCGAACGTGAACCGAGGTCGTTGATGACCTGAACGACGTCGAGGCCACTGACGACCTTGCCAAAGAGGCTGTAGAGCGGGGGCAGTGCGGCGCCGTCGGGACCCGAGATGACAAAAAACTGTGAACCGTTGGTGTTGGGGCCGGCGTTGGCCATGGCCAATGAACCGAGTTCGTAGCGACCGGGCTTAGGCAGTTCGTCTTCGAAGCGGTAGCCGGGGCCACCGGTTCCGGTGCCGGTGGGGTCACCACCCTGCAGCACGAAGCCGGGGATGACGCGGTGGAAGATGATGCCATCGAAGTAGTGCCAACGAGCCAGGTAGACAAAGTTGTTGACCGTCTTTGGGGCGGCGAGTGGGTCCAGCAGAATTTGAATCGTGCCCTTGTCGGTCACCATCGTTGCTTCGTAGGTCTTGGCAACGTCGATCACCATGGGTGGGACGGCGGGAAAGCTCTGGCGCTTTTCGCTACTGCCGTCGGGGTTGGGGATCAAATCAGTCATGGCGACTCCTAGTTGGTGTGAATGGTGACAGAAAGAATTCGGTGCGTAATTGCGGGGCTGGTGCCGGCCTGCGTGGTCGAGTCACCATCGGCATTGATCTTGATCAGCGTCGTCTGGCCGGAGACAACCTGACCGAAAAGTGAGTAGCTGTGAGGCAGTGACTCACCGGCGGTGCCGGTGTTGATAAAGAACTGCGAACCGCCGGTGTGCGCCGAGCTGGTGTTGGCCATGGCGACCGAGTACAGCGGGTAAATCGACCCGCTGGCGGGGAAGTTCTCGTCGGGGAGGGTGTAACCCGGACCACCCGTGCTACTGCCGGTGGGGTCACCGGTCTGAGCCATGAAGCCGGGAATCACGCGGTGGAAGATGACGCAGTGGAAGTAGCCCTTCTTCGCCAAGAAGATAAAGCTATTGACCGTGTGGGGTGCGGCGGCGGCATCCAACTTCACCGTGAAGTTGCCGGCCGTGGTGACAAAGTCGGCCATGTAGTCGA
This sequence comes from Acidimicrobiaceae bacterium, assembly GCA_947455165.1. Lineage (GTDB taxonomy): Bacteria > Actinomycetota > Acidimicrobiia > Acidimicrobiales > RAAP-2 > RAAP-2. The sequence continues at coordinate 1,864 of CANGMP010000032.1, forward strand.
CCTGTGTGTTGATGGTCACCGCAGGCTCGCTGGACCACGACATGGTGTTCACGCGGGTCGTGGTGCTCGAGGGGCACCCGGAGGCGATGGCCCGAGCATCGGCTTCGGCCTGCGTACTCGCACCCTTCACGGTGGTCGTGGTGTCACCGGGCGCCAGCGTCGACGTGGTGGTTGAGGACGTGGTGGTCGTCGAGACCAGTGACGTCGAGTTGTTCATGTTGATCAAAATCACCGAACCGACGACTACGACGGCAGCGATGATGCCATATCCAATGCGACGCAGTAACTGCTGGCGCTTGGCTTGGCGACGTTCTTGCTCAATCTTTTGACGACGAGCTTCCTTATGGCGGGCACGCTTTTCATTTGGCACGCTCGCCATCCTACCGTTCGCCCGAAATTCGGTCCGTTCTTGGGCGGGTAGTTTTACAGGATGGCTCTCGTGGTCCAAAAGTTCGGAGGAACCAGCGTCGGTGACGCTGATCGCATTCGTGCCGTCGCCGAACACGTCGCCCGCACCGTCCGTGCCGGCGACCAGGTCGTCGTCGTGGTTTCGGCCATGGGAAAGTTCACCGACGAGCTCCTGCGCCTGGCTGACCAGGTCAGTAAGGTCAAGCCGAAGCGTGAGCTCGACATGCTCCTCACCGCCGGTGAGCGCATTTCCATGTCGCTGGTCTCGATGGCCCTAGCCGAGCAGGGTTTGAAGACGGCCTCCTTTACGGGTTCGCAGGCCGGCATCATCACTGATGATGACCACACCCGAGCCAAGATTCTCGAAATTCGTCCCGACCGCCTTGAAGAGGCCCTTCGCGATGGGTACACCCCCGTCGTCGCCGGCTTCCAGGGGGTGTCGACTACACGTGACATCACCACGCTCGGACGCGGTGGATCGGACGTCACTGCCGTGGCCCTCGCGGCCGCGCTTAAGGCCGACGTCTGTGAGATCTACACCGACGTGACCGGCGTCTTCAGCGCCGACCCACGCGTCGTCCCCAAGGCTCGTCGTTTGGCCAAGATTTCATTTGACGAGATGATGGAGATGGCCGCCACCGGTGGTCGCGTCCTGATGTTGCGCTCGGTTGAGTTCGCTCGTCGTCACGGCGTGCCGCTGCACGTTCGTTCAAGTTTTACGTGGGAGCCCGGTACCTGGGTTGTCGAGGAGGAAGTATCCATGGAAGAAGCTGTCGTTTCGGCCGTCACTGATGACACCTCGGAAGCCAAGATCACTGTGGCTCACGTGCCAGACCGTCCCGGTGTGGCCGCACGCCTCTTCCGGGTGTTGGCTGATCACGGCATCAACATCGACATGATCGTGCAGAACACGTCGGATAACGGAACCACGGACATCTCCTTCACCGTTGAAAAGGGCGACAATGAAGCAGCTCGGGTCGCTTGTGAGTCAGTTCGTGGCGAACTCGGTATCGGCGAAATCACGGCCGATGACGGAATCGGCCGAGTCACGCTCGTAGGCGCGGGTATGAAGTCCAACGCCGGTATTACCGCCAAGATGTTCGAAGTTCTCGCCGAGCGCGACATCAACATTGAGATGATTTCGACCTCGTCAATTCGCATTTCGACCATCGTTCGTGCCGAGCGAGTCGAAGAAGCGGTTCGCGCACTGCACACCGCCTTCGGACTGGATGCCTAAGTCTCTAGGCTGATGCCATGCGCATTGGCATTGTTGGAGCAACTGGTCAAGTCGGGTCCGTGATGCGGAGCCTGCTCATTGAGCGAAACGTCCCCGTCGACTCGATTCGATTCTTCGCATCGTCTCGCTCCGCCGGCTCGACTATTGAGTGGCGTGGCGAATCCATCGTCGTCGAAGACGTTGCCACCGCCGACCTCTCGGGACTCGACGTCGTTCTCGCCGCCGCCGGGGCCACGGCCTCCAAGGAGTTCTCACCCCGCTTTGCCGCCGCAGGTGCCGTCGTCGTAGACAACAGTTCGGCGTGGCGGATGGATCCGCTCTGCCCGCTCGTCGTACCCGAAGTCAATGGTGACGAACTGCGCTCTATTGCCAAGGGCATTGTCGGCAATCCCAACTGCACCACGATGGTTGCGATGCCGGTCATGAAGCCGTTGCACGACGAGGCCGGACTGGTCTCGATGACTATCTCGAGTTACCAAGCCGTCTCGGGTGCAGGACGCGATGGCGTCGAAGAGCTGGCCAGTCAGGTTGAGGGTTCCCTCCGCGCCGGCGACATTCGAGAGTTGACCTTTAACGGTGACGCCCTCGTAGCGGGAACGCCGAACAAGTTTCCTCGCCCGATTGCTCACAACGTGATCCCCTTCGCCGGATCGCTGGTGGGCGACGGCAGTCTTGAAACGGATGAGGAGCAGAAGTTTCGTAACGAAAGTCGCAAGATTCTGAACATCCCAGACCTACTCGTGGCGGCAACTTGTGTCCGCGTTCCGATCTTCACCGGCCACTCGATGGCCATTACGGCGTCGTTTGAACGTCCGATTTCTCCCGAGCGGGCCACCGAACTCTTAGCGAGCGCCGCTGGCGTGGTCCTCGCTGACATTCCGACCCCACTCCAGGTCGCGGGCCAAGACCCCAGCTACGTCGGTCGAATTCGCCGCGCCGAGAGTGTGCGCAATGGACTCAGCCTCTTCGTGGTCGGGGACAATCTGCGCAAGGGCGCCGCCCTGAACGCAGTGCAGATTGCGGAAGAGCTCGCGAAGCTTTAGGCCGACGGCGCACTGACGCGCCGACGGGCCAGGTTGACGCAGTGGTCACCGAAGCGCTCGTAGAAGCGGGCCGTCATTGCTACTTCAACGGCGACCGGCAGACTCATCGAACCGCTGACGAGTTCAGCGGTGAGGGCGACGTGCAGCTCGTCAATCTCATCATCAATCGTTTCGATGTCACTGGTCGTCGTTGACTCGCCATCGAGGATGGCGTCAGTGGCGGCCCGCCAAATACTGGTGCAGACTTCCCCCATGCGCTCGACGAGTCCGCGACTTCGCGGACTCATTTCGGCCCCGAGGCCTCGCGCGGCGCGCCGGGCGATGTGTTCGGCGAGGTCACCATTGCGTTCGATCTCCGGAAGGATGCGCAGGAGGGTCAACAACTGTTGGCGATCTTCGACGGAGGGCGCCACGGGGGCCATGAGCATCGTTTCAACATCGCGAATAAGCGACTTCACCAGGCGGTCAATTTCGTCGTCTTGACGAACCACGCTCTTGGCGAGTTCCCGGTCACTCGCGAGGAGCGCCAACGTTGCTTCGGTCATCGCCTCACCGACCAACGCAAAGATGCGGACCGTGCGGCCGCGTAGTTGGTCAGTGATGATCGACGGGACTTCGTCGGGAGTTTCGCGTCTCGAAAAGAGCGAGCGGTTCATGGCGTCAGGCTATCGGGTGTCGCACTTGTTTTCTAGGGTGAGTCTCAGTCACATCGAGGAGTTCGTATGTCCACCACGCTGCTTGCCGCCGCCCTTGGTCTCATTGTGGGATCGCTTGTCACGTACGTCGTTCAGCAGAGTCGTTCGCACCGGCAACGCTCCAACGCCGTGCGGGCCGAAGCCGAGCGAGCGGCCGCCGTGGCCTCGGCGACCGCCACCACCGAACAGCTGCAGCGTGAACGCGAGCAGCACGCCGAAGCGCTGCGTTCGATGCGCGACGCATTTCAAGTGGCCGCCACCGAAGCGCTCGGCACCGTGGTCGAGCAACAGAGTGTCCAACAAGAGGCGATCTTGCAGCAACGCGAAGCCAAGCTCGATGATCGACTGAAGCCATTGGCCGACGCCCTCGAGAGCTATCGCGGCGAGGTCCACAAGATGAATACCGATCAAGCGACCACCTTTGAAGCATTGGCCCAAACAACGGCGCGTCTCACCGAACTGCAAGGCCGTTCCATTTCGGAGACGGAGCGCCTCAATCGCATCCTCGGTCGCGAGAAAGATCGCGGGGCGTGGGGCGAGAATCAGCTCGAAAACATCCTTCGGCTTTCCGGCATGGAGCCCTACATCGATTACGTTGCACAGTCGACCGTGAGTTACGAGAGCAAGAGTGTGCGTCCGGACGTGGTGGTGCGACTGCCCAACCGTGGCAACTTCGCCATCGACTCCAAGGCGCCACTGGCGGAATACGACTCGTATTTGCTCGCCGAGACACCGGAACAACAGAGCTCGGCCGCGAAGGCATTCGCCGGAACCGTTCGCAAACACGTTCAACAACTTGCCACCAAGGGCTACCAGAACTACGTGCAGCCGTCACCGGATTTTGTGGCCTGCTTCATTCCGAGCGACAACGTTCTGACAACCGCGCTAAGTGGTGATCAAGAGTTGTGGAACTTCGCCATTGCCAACAAGGTGCTGCTCTGTGGCCCATCGTCACTGATGGGCATGATGTGGTCAGTGGCCTACGGCTGGCGTCAATCGCAGCTGCAAGAAAATGCGTCCGACATTCTTGAGCTCTCACACACGCTGCACGACCGCATCAGTGTGGCCTACTCCCATTTCTTTGATCTCAGTCGTTCACTGGGCAACACCGTGAAGAGTTACAACCAGTTGGTCGATTCCATGGAGTCACGACTCCTCGTCACGATGCGCACAATGGAAGAAAAGGGCGTGAAGGGCAAAGCCGAAATCAAGGCAGTCGAACCATTAGGGGAGCTTCCACACGACCCGACGCCGGGAAAGTGGCCTCAGATTGAAGCCCTCCCAGCCGGCATGGTGACGGCCCATGTGCTGGACCAGTCTGAAACGTCCGGAGCCGATACCGACGAGTGAGTTCACGCTGACTAGGTTTTTCATGTGGCCAGAAAGAGTGCGGTACGTCGAAAGCGTCAGTTTCAGGTTCTGACCGCGCTACTCGTTCTGGCCGTCATCGTGGTCTTCGGGCGCGACGTCTTGCGGGCCGCCCACGATTCGCGCTCGGCTCGCGAGTCGCGAAATACGTCGTTTGCGACGCTGGCCACGGCAATCATCTCGAGTTCAAGCTCTCTCGATCGCGACACCATTTCGTTGCTGGACTCGGCTCCTTCGATGTCTCGGTCGACTCTTCTCACGTCGTGGACCGAACTGGAGGAGAGGGCCCGTGACGTCTTGCAGAGTGCCGAGCACGCAAGAGAGCCCGCCATCGAAACTGGCATCAACGAAAAGTTGACGTCCGTCATGACGTTACGAATCGCCGCTTGGGAAACCATTCGACAGTCCGTCGAAGGTCCGCTCGGCGTTCCCGATGTCACGACACCGCCGAGCGGTGCACTGAACCAAGCCGTCGTGAATCTTCAAACCGCCAATGTCGCCTGGGAGAGGGCTCACGGTGCGCTGCGTCATCGACCCGGACACGTCCGACTACCTCTGGGCGCCTGGACGCTGCCAACTCTGGATGTTCCGGGGTTGGTTCACGCCGCCATTACGACGACGGCTCTGCGCCCTAACGCCCTTGTCGCCATCAACGCCGTTTCGGTGAACCCCCAACCACTCCCGTCGGGCTCGGCCGGCGCGACGGCACTCGTGCTGCTGCCTACGTCGTCGGTGGAGCTAGGTGTTTCGGTCCGAAATGGTTCGACGACCGATACGACAATCTCGGTCCACGCCACCCTGACACCCACGAATCGACTCGGTAAAGCCGTCACTTTGAGGGCAACGTCGTCACTGCGGGCCTCGTCGAACACCGCCGTGCTCTTTTCCGAAGTTCCTATCACCCCGGGCGAGCGAGCCATTCTGCGAATTTGGGTATCTGGCGCGGCACCCACGTCAAAGGGCGCGGCAAACCGGACGTACACGGTGAAAGTGGCCTCCGCCGGCTAGTCCGGTTTTCAGGGGAGTGGCAAACCTCTACGATAGGTAGTGGCTATTTGTTGAAAGAAGGCAACCGTGCCACAGACGATCACCGTTACCGACAATCGGACAGGTGAGTCTTACGAACTCCCGATTGAAAATGGGGGCATCGCCGCTAAGGACTTTGCCAAGGCCGTCCCCGGCGTTTGGTTCTACGACCCCGCTTTTATGCAGACCGCAGCCGCCGAGAGCGCCATTACCTACCTCGACGGCGACGCCGGAATTCTTCGCTACCGCGGCTACCCAATTGAGCAGCTCGCCGAAAAGTCGACCTACCTCGAAGTCGCCTACTTGTTACTGCACGGCGAACTGCCCACCCAAGAGCAAGCCGATGCATGGAAGAAGGAAGTGACGTACCACACCTTCATTCACGAGAACGTTCGCAAGCGGTTCCTCGAAGGTTTCAACTACGACGCGCACCCCATGGGCATGCTGGTCTCGGCCGTTGCTGCACTTTCGACGTACTACAAGGACGCGAAGGACATTGACGACCCTGAGGTCTTGAACAAGCAGATTGTTCGCCTGATCGCGAAGATGCCCACGTTGGCCGCCGCCGCACACCGCTTCAGTGTTGGTATGCCGTTTGTCTACCCTGACAACTCATTGGGCTACGCCGAGAACTTCTTGTCGATGATGTGGAAGGTCGCCGAGCCTCGTTACGAGCCGGACCCCGTCTTGGCTCGCGCCCTTGACGTGCTTTTCATTCTCCACGCCGACCACGAGCAGAACTGCGGTACGACGGCGATGCGTGTCGTCGGCAGCGCCCACTCGGACCCCTATTCCGCTACCGCCGCGGCCACCGCCGCCCTCTACGGCCCCCGTCACGGTGGTGCCAACGAGCAGGTTCTGCGAATGCTGAACGACATTGGCTCGATTGACAACGTGCCGGGCTTCATCGAAGACGTCAAGGCCGGCAAGGGCAAGCTCCAGGGTTTCGGCCACCGCGTCTACAAGAACTTCGACCCGCGTGCTTCAATCATCAAGCGCACCGCGGACGACGTGTTTAAGGTGACTGGCAAGAACCCGTTGCTCGACATTGCACTCAAGCTCGAAGAAGTTGCACTGCAGGACGACTACTTCCGCTCGCGCAAGCTCTACCCGAACGTGGACTTCTACTCCGGTCTGATCTACCAGGCCATGGGCTTCCCAATTGAGATGTTCACGGTTCTGTTCGCGATTCCTCGCACGTCGGGTTGGTTGGCTCACTACACCGAGCTCCTGGGTCAAGACGCCAAGATTGCTCGCCCTCGCCAGCTCTACACCGGCTCAGACAAGCGTGACTACGTCGCGATGTCGGAGCGTTCAGCCAACAGCTAGTAGCAGGGCAGCGAAATATCTCATCACGGTGGCCTCGCTGGCCAACCGTGATGGTTCAGCACTCGCAGCTATTGAAATCGCCGAGGAGTTACGGCGGCGTGGTGCATCGGCTTCATTGACCTCGATGAAAATTGGCTCGTAGGTCACTTCGCATACGTCCGTAACGGCATGCTCCATCGAAGATGTGGCCTCACTGGCCACCGTTGCCGCTGATTGTGCTGTGCTCCTCCACTGGCCGAACTACTTTGCGTTGCAGACGGCCGGCATTGAGGCCGCTTCGGTCTTTGGCTTCTTAGGCACCATTCCGCCGCTCGAGAACCCACCACCACTGGCACCGGGAATGACGGTTTCGTGGTTTGGAATCTCTGAGGGAGAGGTCGCCAATGTTGAAACCCTTCACCTCTGGGCAGATCAGCCTCACGCCCTGGTGCGCAACTGGACGGCCTGGTCACCGGGGGAGGCTCGCGCCGCGAGTGCCTTGCTCTCTGTCGGTCGTCTCGAATCGCAGGCCCGATGAACGCGGGGCCCAACTGCGACGTGTCGCGAGTAAGCAAGGCATCACCCTCACTCGCTTTGGCCGGAGAAAGTTTCAGCGCCAAGCGCCGCGGCCACATCGCGACCGACGAGGAGTTGGCCGAGTGGCTGGGCTCACCACCTTCGCTTGACGACGTGGTCACACTTCAACGTGTAGGTGAACAGTCGCGCCGCGGTGAACTCGGCGGTGAACACCATTGAGCGGCTCTTCGAATCCACGAGCGCAACGAACCCCAGCTGGGATCGATTTGGCGAGAGCGTGGTTGACGGGTGGCGTGATCAAGTGCGACTGGAGCGAGCCCTCGCAGTGTGTGAACAGCAGTTGGCGAACCTCACCGTCGAACGTGACCGTGCGGTGTCCACGTTGCACTCACTGAGTGGCGTGCTCGAGCGCGTGCGCCCACGAGTGCTGCGACGATTCTTAAAGACGTGTGCTCGTTGGCCGATTCAACGAAGCGCGTAACCGTACGGGTGATTACTTCTCGCGCGGCGTGATGATTCGAGTGAGTCCTTCTTGGACCATCGAGACGCAGAGCTCGCCGGAGCGGTCAAAGAGGAAACCACGAGCAAGGCCTCGAGCGCCGTGGGCGATGGGGGAGTCCATGTCGTAGAGGAGCCATTCGTCGGCCTTCACGGCGCGGTGGAACCACATGCAGTGGTCGATGCTCGCACCCATGAAGGTGCCGTCATCCCAGCGAACATCGTGGGGACCGAGGATGGCGTCAAAGAGGCTCATGTCACTGGCGTAGGTCACCACGCAGGCGTGCAGCAGGGGATCATTCGGCAACGTGCCGTCAGCCTTGATCCACACCTGCTTGACGGGTTCGCGCGGTCGGGTCGGACTCCAGGGGAGTTCGCCGATGAAACGCTGGTCGATGGGGTGCTGCCGCTTGAACCATTCGTCAATGCCGGCGTCGTTGCCCGTCGCCTTTATGCGCTCGAAGAGGGTCGGAATCTCTTCGGGCTGTTCGACGACGGGGGCCTTGATCTGGTGGTCGAGTCCATCTTCGTCAACGTGAAAACTCGCCTGCATGTTATAAATAGCCCGGCCGTGCTGAATGGCTACAACGCGTCGCGTGGTGAAGCTCTTGCCATCGCGAATGCGGTCTACTTCATACAAAATTGGGACCTTGGGGTCACCGGGACGCAGAAAGTAGGAGTGGAGGGAGTGAACACGCCCCTGGTCCACGGTGCGGCCCGCTGCCATAAGCGCCTGGGCGGCAACTTGTCCACCAAAGACTCGCTGACGCTCCTCGTTGGGCTGGGTGCCACGGAAGATATTGACCTCAATGGTCTCGAGGTCAAGAAGGTGAACGAGGAAGTCGAGGGATTCAGACACGCCCTTATCGTAGGAGGAGACGGCAAAGCCTCCCGCCAAGGTCTATCTTTGCCAGCGTGAGCACTTCTTTAACGTTCCCAAATGGCTTCTTGTGGGGCACCGCGACAGCGGCCCACCAGATTGAAGGCAACAATACCAACGCCGACTGGTGGCGCTTCGAGCACGAGCCCGGTCGCGTGAAGGAGCCGAGTGGCGACGCTTGCGACTCATTCCACCTCTACGAGCAGGACCTCGACATCGTGGCCTCGCTCGGTCTCAACAGCTACCGCTTCTCAATCGAGTGGGCTCGCATAGAACCAGCCGAAGGTGAGTTTTCGCAAGCCTCGCTGAATCACTATCGCCGAGTCCTCGAGGCCTGCATCGCCCGCGGTCTCGTGCCCGTGGTGACGCTCCATCACTTCACGCTGCCGCAGTGGGTTGCCGATGCCGGCGGCTTTGAGTCGCCGAAGATCGCCACCTGGCTGGGTCGTTACGCGGCCAAAGTTGGTCAAGCACTCGGTGACCTCATTGGTGTGGGCTGCACCATCAACGAACCGAACATCGTGACTGTCATGGGTTATCGCCACGGCATCTTCCCGCCGGCCGTTACCGACCCGGTTCGTTACACCGCAGTGCACGAAGCGATGCGCGCATCGCACAACGCGATGGTCGATGGCTTGAAGTCGGGCGCCGGCAACTACCCGGTCGGCCTCACTCTCTCGATGTCGGAGTACGTGGCCCTCGAAGGTGCCGAGGACCGAATGCACAAGATTCGTCTCGAGATGGAAGACAAGTATCTCGAAGCGGTTCGCGGTAACGACTTCATTGGCGTGCAGTGTTACTCGAAGTCAATTATCGCGCCTCCCGGCACGACCTTTAACTTCGAGGGCGACGTCACCGACATGGGATACCCCTACTGGCCCGAGTGTGTCGAGCACACCATTCGCCGCGCCGCATCAGTCACCGGCATTCCCGTGATCATGACCGAGAACGGCATCGCGACCACTGACGACACTCGTCGCATTGCGTATCTCGACGCCGCCCTGCGTGGTCTGCACAACTGCTTGGCCGATGGGGTCGATGTGCGTGGTTACTACCAGTGGAGTCTGCTCGACAACTTCGAATGGGTGCTCGGCTATTCCATGCGATTTGGCATTGTCGACGTTGACCGCACCACGTTTGTACGTACGCCCAAGCCCTCGGCCCACTGGTTTGGCGCAATTGCAAAGGCCAACGCCCTCGGGTCGGTATCGGCATAACGAGTAATGTGAACTCAATGCGAAACCGGATAGCGGCCCTCATTGCATGGTCGAAGACCCATGAGGGAAAGAAGCTGATTCGCTTCACCTCCGTTTCGGCGATTTCGACAGTTGTCTCCTTTTCGACGATTTCGATTGTGTACGGCACCAAGCTGGTCCACGGTGAAATTACGAGCACGGTCATCGGCAACATGGTGGCGACGATTCCTTCGTATTACCTCAACCGCACGTGGACGTGGGGTAAAAAGGGTCGCAGCCACTTCCGTAGTGAGATTGTGCCCTTCTGGTCAATGGCCTTTCTCGGCACGGCATTTTCCATCCTCGGTGCCACGTTCGCGAAGCACATTGTTGAGACGCACCAGTGGCACCACCTCATCAACACGGGCGTGGTGGCCTTCGCCAACCTCATGAGCTTTGGTGTCTTCTGGATTCTGAAGTTGAAGGTCTTCAACCGCATCTTCCACGTGGATGACCTCGCCGAAATCGACGAGCACTTAATTACCGAAGAGGCGAACCCGACGAACTAGTCGCGGAAGTTCGTGAACTGCAGCGGGACCTCAATGTCCGACTCGCGGCAGAGCTGCATAACGGCCTGAAGATCGTCACGCTGCTTGCCCGTAACGCGCACCTGGTCACCTTGAATCGAAGAGCTGACGTTCTTCATGCCGCTGTCCTTGATCATTTTGTTGATCTTCTTGCCGACTTCTTGGGAGATTCCCGCCTTCAGGGTGATCTTCTGACGGGCAGTGCCCTTCGTGGCTTCCTCGATCTTGCCGGCGTCGAGGGTCTTGAGCGAGACGTTGCGCTTGACCATCTTCTCTTCGAGAAGTTGGTAGAGGGCGCGAAGGCGGTCGTCGGTCGAGGATGTGAGCGTTAGTTCCTTCTCCGAGAATTCGATGAGCGAATCGGTGTTCTTAAAGTCAAAGCGCGTACTGGCCTCACGATTGGCCTGATCTACGGCGTTGCGTACTTCTTGGAGGTCGACTTCCGAAACGATGTCAAAGGTAGGCATGGGAAAAAGCGTAGTCAGCGGACCTTGGTTTTGAGGAGTTCGCCGACGGGCACTAGTATTTCCGACGGGTCAGTGCCCGAGCGGCCAATGGGATCTGGCTGTAAACCAGACGCGAAAGCTACGGGGGTTCAAATCCCTCCTGGCCCACCACCGCGGTGTTCGCACCGCACGCAAGAGGCCCCCGGCGCGATGTCTTACGATTTCGTAGCCGGGGGTTTCTACTGCCCAGAGGAGTACGAGATGGGAACGAATGGACGCGTCGCGCGAGTTGCTCGCACCGTTCGATCGTTGCCGACCATGCTCGAACGACTTATCGTCACGCTCGAACACCGCTACACCCCAATCGCTCGATTTCAGCCGGGACCCTTCGAGGGCTGGGGCTTCTTGTGGCAACCGGCACTACTTGGTTTTCTCGCGCTGTCGTTGATCTTTGCTGGCAGTTGTTTCACCGAGAGCCCCTTCAAGCTCGAGATGCCCAACACGTGGTTCTTTGGCGTGCCTCAGAGTGCGGCCGCAGCACTCTTGCCGGCGAATGAAACTCGCCTTATCTTCTCCATTGTCTTGACCTACGGCGGACTCATCTTGCTGTTGCGGGTCTGGCTGCGTCTCGCCGAAGTCGTCAAGCTCCATCACGGCGCGTCCGATCTCTCGCTGTCGCTCATCGCTGCGCTGTGGAGTGTGCCGATGCTGATTGCACCGCCCCTCTTCTCGCGTGATGTCTTTAGCTACGCCGCCCAGGGCGAGATGACGGCTCACGGACTTTCCCCTTACGTCATGGGGCCTTTCTCGCTCGGGTCGTCACCGTACGTGAACCCCGTCGATCCTCTGTGGGGCAACACTCCCGCCCCCTACGGACCACTCTTCTTGCATCTTGATGGCCTCATTGTGCGCTCCACGCACCATCACCAGCTGCTTTCAACGGTGGGACTACGACTCCTCGAAGTCGGTGCCGTCGCGCTGCTGGCCCTGGTGCTGCCACGAATGGCTCGCGCCCTTGGCCGCGATGGTGGTGAGGCCATTGTTCTCGGCGTACTCAATCCCCTCGTGATTCTCACGTTGATTGGGGGAGCGCATAACGACGCAATCATGGTCGCCCTGTTGTGCACCGGTCTGATGTTCGCGCTGCGCCGCCGACTCTGGCTGGCACTCATCTTCTGCGCCCTCGCGGCCGCCATCAAGGCTCCCGCGGCGCTCGGCCTGGTCTATGTCGCCTGGACGTGGCTGTCGCCACGACTCGAAGAGCGAAACCTCACCGTCCGCACGTTGCCTAAGCAGTTGTGGCAGATGGTCTCGTACCGAATTCGTCCGATTGTGCTCTCGGTGATCTTGGCCACCATCACGCTGCTCATCTGCACGAAGCTGGCCGGCTTTGGGTTTGGCTGGATCAAGAACTTGGCTACCCCGGGCACTGTCCGCAGTTGGGTCGCTCCGGCAACCGGTCTCGGCATGGCCATCACGGGCCTCTGTCATCTCATCGGTTTCGACGTCTCGATGGGACCCATCCTTTCGGTAACTCGCCTGATGGGTCTGATGGGCGCCATGAGCGCCGCGGTCTACCTGCTCTGGCGGGCCCAGAGCCGTGGCTGGGTTCGCTCCCTCGGCATGTCGCTCCTGCTTTTCGTGGTACTGGGACCCGTTGTTCAGCCGTGGTACTTGGTCTGGGGGCTCGTCGTTCTCGCCGCCTCGTACCAGGGTCGCGAACACTTCTGGCTGCTGGCTCTTTCAATCACCAGTCCCTTCTTGGGCCTCCCAGGCGCCCAGGATCTCTGGCGCAGCCTGTTGCACGCCAACCCGCTGCTCATGGCGGTGGCTCTGGTCATTCTGCTCGGGACCTTGCTTGTCCCACTCGGCCGGTGGACCCAGTGGTCCTGGCCGGAGGTCGATGACCGGCGGGCTCGCCTAGGCCTCGCCGCCGAAACGGCTACCGCCTAAAAACCCTGATAAACGTGGTTATCGCGAGGTGTCGGGGATTACGTACTGGAATTCGACGACGTCCAGCCACTTACCATGTTTGCGACCGACCTCAATTTCCCGTCCAACCAGGGAAAACCCAACTTTTTCGTGGAGTTTGATCGATGATTCGTTGGCGCCGACGATTCGGGCGATAATTGAGTGAAATCCCAGGTCAGAGGCCATAGCCAGTATCTCTCGGAGTAGCAATTCCCCGACCCCCCGACCCCGGGCTTCCCGGTGGGTGTAGACCGAGCTTTCGACGGTGGTGGCGTAGGCCGGGCGGGCCCGGAACGGCGTAACGACCGCAAAACCCAGGATTTTGTCGCCCTGGGCCCCCGTTTCACCCACTTGGTCCTCGTCGTTGACGGCCACGATGCAGGGATGGGTTCCGAGGTGCTCCTCGATCCAGACCTGCTGCTCCTCCAGGGTCCGAGGAACCAGGTCAAAAGTGACGGTCGTTTCGATCACCTCGGGGTTATAGATCGCGGCCAGGGCCTCGGCATCGGCTCGCTGGACGGGACGGATGTGCACACGCACACGCTAGTTGGGGTCAATTGGAAGAAAGTTGCTCTTCGCACTAACATGGCGATTCGCACCAAAAGGTGTGTGCCCTCTTAGCTCAGTGGTAGAGCACTTCCATGGTAAGGAAGGGGTCGTCGGTTCAATCCCGACAGAGGGCTCGCGCGGCGGCGTAGCTCAGGTGGTCAGAGCACACGGCTCATAATCGTGTTGTCGAGGGTTCGAGTCCCTCCGCC
>CANGMP010000033.1 GCA_947455165.1 Acidimicrobiaceae bacterium
CTCATTAGGGACAGCGATTTCGATGCCGTCTTCGCCGGTGTAACCAGTACCGGCGACGCGCACCTCGACGCCATGGACATCAAAGCGCTGCACCGCGAAACGTGGCACGGTGGCAAAACGTTCGTCGACAAGCGCTACGCGCTCACGGGCCTTGGGGCCCTGAACGGCCAGAACGCATCGCTCGGCCGTGATGTCGCGTCCCGGCAAAACCGCTAAGACGCCAGACGTGTTGGATGCATTCGGCATTACGTCGAACTCTTCGGGTCCGACCCACCAGACAATGATGTCGTCGACGACGCCACCGTTGTCGTTGAGCAAGTGGGTGTATTGGGCCTGCCCCGGAGCTACGCGTCGAAGATCGTTGGTGAGGGTGGCCTGAAGACGTTCAAAGACTTCGGGTCCATTCGCTCGCACCGTACCGAGGTGGCTCACGTCAAAGACGGTGGCCTCAGTGCGGGTCGCCATGTGTTCAGCGACCGTTCCCGACTCGTACTGGAGAGGCATTTCCCAGCCGCCAAAGGGAACGATCTTCGCCCCCAGTGAGACGTGTTGGTCATAGAGATAGGGCCGGCGATTCTCGCTCATCGCCAACAGGCTACGGCTCGACGAGCCTCAACCGTTCGATATTTCTGAGTCCCGTCTTAGGCGTACTGCAGGCGTCGGTCGAAAGGAGCCTCGGGTTCATTGGCGAGCGACGTGTCGATATCGGCAGTCACCGACTCGAGCGAGATCACGTTGAAGACGCCGTGGCCGCCCTTGAGCAGGTCGATGATCTCGCCGTCGGAGTAGGCCAGGACGGTGTTGCTACCCGAGAGCACGAGCGAGACCGACTTCAGCTCGCCGCCGACCTGATCGCGCAGGCAGTTGACGGCCTGGCGCGCACGAGGTAAGGCCAGACCGGCGTCGAGGAGAGATTTGATGACCTTGACCTCGATGAGGTCGCTGTAGGAGTACACCCGCTTGGTACCACTACCCTGCGCGGCCGTAACCGAGGGAGTGACGAGCTGGGTGCGAGCCCAGTAGTCCAGTTGGCGATAGGTAACGCCCGTGATACGACAGACCGCAGGACCGCTAAATCCCGTAATAAGTCCAGACATGAGTTTCCACCTTCCGACCAAGGCCGCCCCGAGGTGGGGCGAAGGAGTACATAAGTGTAGTTACACCCTTGTAAAGAAACAAGGGGTAATTTCCGGCATGAACAGGACTTATGTCCTAGTTATGCAGGTCGGGCATACCGAGGACCGGTGACGAAGCCTCGGCCGTTGTGCGCATGGCGATTCGACCGGCCCGATGAGCCGCGTACCCCGCCCGCACCCCGTCACGGATGGCGGCTGCCATCAGTTCAGGGTTAAGCGCTCGATTGATGGCCGAGGCCGCCAGCACTCCGTCGCAGCCCAACTCCATGGCGAGCGCCGCATCAGAGGCCGTGCCGATGCCGGCATCAAGAAGGACTGGGACGGTGAGCCGTTCGCAGATCAGGGCCACGGCGTGGGGGTTTCGAATGCCGAGCCCCGAACCGATCGGCGAACCTAGCGGCATCACTGCCGCGCAGCCGGCCTGTTCGAGTCGCTCGGCCACCACGAGGTCGTCGGTCGTGTAGGCCCAGACGTCAAACCCACGGCGAACTAGCTCGTTGGCGGCTGTGACCGTTTCGATGGGGTCGGGCAAGAGGGTGAGGTTGTCACCGATGATCTCGAGCTTCAGAGCGTTCGTGCCAAAGGCCTCACGGGAGAGTTCAGCAATCTTGACGGCCTCGGCCGTGGTGTAGCAGCCCGCCGTATTGGGCAACAGAGAGAACTTCAGCTCCTGGAGGAGGTCGTAAATGGAACCGTCGGCCGAAGGATCCACACGGCGAAGTGCCACAGTGGCGACCGTGGAGCCCGAGGCCACGAGTGCGGCACGAAGATCCCCCATCGTTCGCAGGCCGCCGGTGCCCATCACGAGCCGCGATGGGGAGGAGATTGAGCCAACGACGAACGGAGAGTTCACCCCTGCATCGTACCCAGCGACAATTGCGAACCCGTAGGGTACGTACGTGCAACCACGAATCGCCTTGACCATTGCGGGCTCTGATTCCGGAGGTGGAGCGGGCATTCAGGCCGACCTTCGAACCTTCGCCGCCTTTCGAGTTCACGGCACTTCGGCCATCACGGCCATCACGGCCCAAAACACCGTTGGAGTGAGTGCCGTCTGCGCCCTCGAGGCCGAAATGGTCACCGCTCAGATTGAGGCCGTGACAAGCGACATGGCCGTCTCGGCGGTCAAGACCGGCATGCTGGCCCGTCCGCACACGATTCTCAAAGTCGCCGAACTGGCCGAGCGGGGTCAACTACCCAATCTCGTCGTTGACCCCGTACTCGTCAGCAGCACTGGTCACGCTCTCATGGAAGCCGGTGGCGCAGACGCCTATCGCGAAGCCCTGCTCCCCCACGCCATCATCACCACCCCCAACCTCCGTGAGGCGGCCGTCTTGGCCAATGTCGATGTGCGTGACGTCCGAACGACCGAAGCGATGCGCGAGCTCGGCCAAATCATCCTTTCCTACGGGCCGACGTACGTGCTCATCAAGGGCGGTCATTTTGCCGAAGGAGCAGTCACCGAGAGAAACGCTCCAGATCTGTTGCTCTGGGGAGACGGAGAAGAGATTTTTGACGCCGCCCGCGTGGTCACCCAAAACGACCACGGCACCGGATGTTCTATGGCTGCAGCGATAGCAGCCAATCTCGGTCTCGAGGCCTCGGTGCGCGACGCGGTGGCCACGGCCAAAGAGTTTGTACTTCGCGGTCTTCGAGGTGGAGCCGAATGGCGCCTCGGGGCCGGACACGGACCTATCGACCACATGGGATGGAATCAATGAGCGACGCACCCAAACCACCAGTCACCACGACGACGAGCATTTTGCCTGCGGCAATGGTTCTCGGCATTGCCGTGTTCGTACTGATCTTCTTTACGGCCATCAACATCTTCGCCAACCCGACGGTGCAGTCAACAACGACCATTCCTTTTGTGGTCGGTGGACTCTCGGTCGACGAAGGCTCCACGTTGCTCGACGGTTGCCAACTACCGGGGAACCCGCCGACCGACATCAGCGCAGCCCTCCTGGTGCCCGAACTCACGACGGCCAAGACAGCGATCCAGTGGCGGGGCCAGGGTCCGGGTGGGTACGACTGCTCACGCCAGTTGTCGGTCTCCGCGAGCCAGTCTGACCTGATCTCCTTTTACAAGGCTCGCGTGGAGGCCCGTGGCTGGAAGCTCTTTAGCAACGGGACTGCGTATCACTCCAAGAACCCGCAGCTCCTCTTCCAAAAATCTGGATCAGACACCTTCTACTGGATCTTGGGAATCACTGTCACGCAGCACTCCAGCCAAAGCACTTCATACACCGTTCGTCTCTACCAGGGCGCGAGCCTTATCTAGCTTCGAAGAAAGGCTAGTTCGGCTTCCAGCACGAGTGCCTGGTTGGCTGGGTCGCGGTATCCATGACCTTCATTGGCCAGCTCCAGGTAGGTGACGTTCGAACCCGAGTCGGTCAACATCGAAACGTAGCTACGCGTCAATTCCACGGGAATCACACGGTCGACGTCTCCTTGCGTGACTAACAGTCGTTGTGGTCGCTGCGTTCGATGCATCGGCGACACGCGCTTGAACTGCTCGAGTGATTCGGGAAGCGGTCCAATCAACTGCTCGAGGTACTTACCCTCGCTCTCATGCGTCACGTCGTTCAGCAAGAGAGCGTCGGTTACGGGATAGTGCGCAATTGCGCCGGCGAACATCGGATCTTCGGCGCACAGTAGGGCCGTCATGCCACCCGAGCTGCCACCGCGGACAAAAACTCGGCGGGGGTCAACCTCGCCACGGGCAATGAGCGACCGGGCCACGTCGCAGATGTCGTCGACATCGAACTCTCCGTAGTGACCGTTCAGACTGCGCCGGTAGGTGGCGCCATAGGTCGTTGAGCCGCGATAGTCAACGCTCGCCACGGCGAACCCTGAGCTCGTGAGGTACTGAATGCCGAGCTTCATGGCCCGTCGGGCGTACCCGGTCGGGCCACCGTGAATGTCCAGCACCAGCCCCGGTCGATCGGTGAGCGGTGCGACCATGGCGGCGTTGCGCGGTTCGTAGAAAACGAAGGGCACGCCGTTATCACTCCGCCGCAGCTCTGATGCGCTCACGCTGTCGTGACCCAGCGCACTCGAAACCGACCCGCTCAACTTCTTCCACTGATGACGTTCGTGGCGATAACGCCACAGGCCACTCCCGATCACCCCGTCAGAACCGATAACAAAGAGGTCGTCCCCCACGGTGGCAAGCTCTTGGATGGCCATGGGCGCTCCGGGGATCTGCTCGACCCCTCCATCGCGCCGCCAGTACTGGAGCGAGGTCGTGGACTGATCGGTGGTGACATGGACCGATCCGCTACCGAGCGCGTCGGTCCAGCGCCACCCCATAAACCATTCGCTCCGACCTTCACCCCGAGCAGCCGACGCAACGTGGATGGAGTCGTTCTGGAGCTTGGCCGGCAGAAATCGATCGCCCTGCTCAATTTGGAAGTACAACTGATCATCGAGCCACTGGGCATCGGTGGCCGCAGCACCAACTCGTCCCGCTACTTGCTCCGGCCGAAGATAGAGATAACTGCGATCAGCGCGATAGACCACCGAGGCATCCCAGGGCATCGTGCCTGACGGCCACGCGTGCCAGGCCACGTGGCCGTGATTCACGTCCACGACCAACCCGCCTAGCAACTCCTCGCTGCGCCACACGATTCGAGTGAGACCGGAGTCAATGTCGAGCACCACAATGGCCCGGCCGCGGTTCTGACCGAAATCAGCGATGTAGGCGAACTCGTGCTTGGACCAGCGAACCGGAAAGCCTTGCGCCTCTCCCTCGAGCGGGAACTCCCGCAGCACCGTCCCGTCGCGATCGAGGAGGAGGGCCGTGGCCGAATCGGTCGTCAGCACCACGGCTCGGCGCTTGCCAAAGGTCGTCCATGGACGACCGCCGTAGCTGTAGAGCGCACTGCCGACACGTCGACCCGATGGCGAGACTCGCCGCCACTGGCCCTTGGAGAAACGCCAGAGTTCCTGCGCACCCCTGGGTCCGGTGGACCGCAAGACGCCAAGCGACTTGCCCCACGCCTGGATCCAGGCAAAGTTGGGCTGTGGGGTCGTCATGTCGGCCATGCGCAGCGGTGACTCCCATGCGACAAACGGCTTCAGCTCCACGCCTTCATCGTAGACACCCCCTAACCTGCTTTCGTGCGTGCCTTTCTGATTAGCGAGACGAACGACGCGGTCACGACGTCCGTCGTGAACGACCTGCCCACCCCTTCGGCCGCGCCAGGCGAGGTTGTCGTCCGGGTTGAGTGGAGCGGCATCAACTTCAAGGACTCCATGGTCGTTCGACCCAAGAGCCGCGTCCGGCGAAGCCCACAACTCGTCGGTGGTGTCGATGCCGCCGGAACGGTGGTCGAATCCACCGACCCAGCAATCGCCGTCGGCGCCAAGGTGGTTGTCCATGGAGGTGACCTCGGAGTTGCCCGAGATGGAGGCTTTGCCGACTTTGTCGCGGCTCCGAGCCGCTGCGTCAACGTGCTCCCGCCCGAACTGACTACCCGAACTGCAATGATTCTCGGCACGGCGGGCTACACCGCCTTTGCGAGCCTCCTCGCGCTTGAACATCACGGACTGAAGCCAGATAAGGGCGAGGTACTCGTCACGGGCGCCACCGGCGGCGTGGGTTCTTGGTCGGTTGTCGCTCTCGCAGCCGCTGGTTATGACGTAGTGGCCTCGAGCGGCTCGACCGAGGCCGAGTCGTGGCTCCTGCAACAAGGTTCTCGCCGAGTAATTGGTCGAAACGACATTGGCGACCGTCTCGATCGGGTCCTCGGGAGCGAACGCTGGGCCGGTGCCATTGACTGCGTCGGCGGCGAAACGCTTCACCAGGTGTTGCGAACCCTGCGATATGGCGCAGCCGTAGCCGCCAGCGGTCTCGTCGCCAGTGCCGATCTTGCGACCACCGTCTACCCCTTCATTACCCGCAACGTCGCCCTCCTAGGCATCGATGCGGTCCAGGCCGAGGCACACACGCGTGCCGCCACCTGGTTGCTAGCGGCCCAGACAATCAGTGGCCGAGACATCGAGGGACTCGTTGACTCAACGGTGAGCCTCGAGGGTGTGCGAGATGCTCTTGCGATCATTGACCGCGGAGCGACTCGAGGACGAATCCTCGTTCAGGTAAACGGCTAGCTCGTGAAGGTGGGGGAAATAATCCCCTCGCCACCGTTGCACATTGCCGACATGTAGGTCGGCGCCACGGTGAACTGCTGATTGGCACCACTAGTTGCGGCGTAGTTGAACTGCATCGTTGCCACAGCCGGGCAACTGGAGTCGTTGCCAAACGACAGGGCCACCCCCACGGTGTCACCCGTCTTGAGGTCGATGGCGGTCGAACGTGGCGAGAGCGGCTGACCAAACCAACCGGTGAGCGAGTCGCTCTCGGTCATGGGGCTAAACGTTCCAGAGAGCGCTCCCCCGGCGTTGTCGTAGAGATTCACCGTGAAGTAGGCGGGGAGCTTGCAAAGCGGCCCAGAGGCCTTGTGGATTCGGACCCAAGCGTGAATTGTTCCGGCCGAGGCGCTGCCATCGACCCAACGAACACGAAGATCCGAACTCTGACACATCGCCGCAGTGGGAACCGTTGAAGTCGTTGTGGTATCGAGGCTAGTGAGTTTCCATCCGCTCTTTACGAGACCGAACAGCACGATGAAGCCAATCAGAAAGATGACGGGCCGTAGACGGCGGCTCACGCCGAGCCCTCCGCACGACCGAATCCATCGAGAAATTCATGCAGCTCAGCAACGAGTTCCTCTTCGGAACTTTCATCGTCGGCGCCGTCGTTGGTACCGAGGTAGTACTCGTACATATCGACGACTTCGTCGTCAGTCTCGTCATCGGCCTCGAGTATCTGCCCTTCGGCGTCCATGAGTTCGTCATTAACGAGAATTGGCGAGCCCACCCGAAGGGCCAGCGCAATGGCGTCACTCGGGCGAGCCGAAATAACGAACTCGCGCTCGCCCTGAACCAGTCGAACTGCGGCGTAGTACGTACTGCCCACCAGGCTCTGAATCTCGACATCAAAAACCTTCGCGCCGAGGGTTGAAATGAGGTCGCCCATCAGGTCGTGAGTCATCGGTCGAGGGGTTTCAATCTCTTGAAGGGCGTACGCAATTGCTGCGGCTTCGGGCTGGCCGATGAAGATTGGCAGAACCCGGTGACCGTGAACTTCTTCGAGCAAGAGAATGGGCGTGGCGGAAGCAATGTCAACACTGACTGTCCGGAGTACCACTTCAACCATAGAAAGAGACTAGACCGCCTCTCGCTGAAAGAGACCGCTACTTTCCCTGAAGCGTGTCGATTGAGTTTTCGTAGACCGCGGAGCGGAGGGCGGCAATTTCACCGGCGACACGGCGAGTCTCGGCGATCCGTTCGGCGGCAGGCTTCGAACGAAGGGGCGTCGTAATGTCTCGAACAAAGTCCAACTCGAGCTCCACAATTCGACGAAGCGGCGTGAGCTGGTGAACCCCAACGCCCTGTGCAAGCAAGACGAGCGCTCGCTGGGCCACCACCAGATCGGTGTGGCTGAACCGGAGTGTTCCGTCGACGATGGCCGGGAGGAGAAACTTCTGCACCTGGAGGTCGTTCATCCAGCGATGCGTCAGGCCAGAGGTTGCCACAAACTCTTCACTGCCGTAGGTTCGACTCGGTTCATCAGACACGATGTTCATCACCACCGGAGCGGTCTTGGGGGCGGGCGCCGGAGTAATAATCTCACTCACCTTGGCCGATACTGAACCAGTTTGCACGGCGCGCGCCGCTTGGGCGTGAGTCGTAGTCGTCGGGCTTGATGGAGTCGCAATCATTCCGCGATCAATGAGGCGCTGGCGCACATCGGGCAGGCTGATGTCCTTAGCGCGCATGCGCAAGGCTTCGCGCAGGACGTCTATGTCCTCGGCCGAAAAGACGCGATACTTGCTTTTCGTACGCTTCGGCGTAACGATGCCGACGTTTTCGTAGTAGCGAATCTTGGAGAGCTCTAGGTCGGCAAACTCGGCGCGGAGCAGAGCGTGAACTTCGCCAATTCGATAGGTCCGGGCGGCCATTAGGAGGCGCTCCAGAAAATCAACTTGAACTTCCCAATCTGAATCTCATCGCCGGAACGAAGGGCCGACTCTTCGACGCGAGCACCGTTTACGTATGTTCCATTGAGCGAGTTCAAGTCACGAACTGTAATACGACCCGAAGCGGTCCGCGTAAAGAGACCGTGGTGGCGAGAAACGGAAACGTCGTCGAGGAAGATATCTGAGGTTTCGTGACGACCGACGCTCGAGACCTCCTTGGTTAGCTCAAAACGCTCCAGCGTCCGCGAACCGGACGCGACGACCAACGTATCGACCGGAGAGGACGTCGGAGCCGAACTGGCTTCAGCGTGGACTAGGTCATCACTCGCCACTACCGGCACGGCGACCGTGTCGGGAGAGTCGGCGTCGTGCTGTGGGGCGCCACAGGACCAACAGAAGTTGGCATTGGCGTTAAGAATCTCGCCACAGCGTCGACAGGTTGATGGAGCCACGGAGAAACGGTCCTTAGTGGTCGGTGAGACCGCGATAGGCCTCAGCGTCGAGGAGTGCATCCACGCCGCCGGTGCCGTCGAGTTCAATTTCGCAGATCCAACCGGCACCGTAAGGGTCCTGGTTCACTGCTTCGGGCGTACCCGAGAGTTCTTCGTTCACGGCAACGACAGTGCCAGTGACGGGCGAGTAGATCTCGGAGACCGACTTGGTCGACTCCACTTCACCGATTGATTGAGCGACCGTGACCTTGGTGCCCACCTTCGGCAGGTCTACGAAGACAACATCGCCCAGTGCGTCTTGCGCGTAGTCAGTAATTCCAACCCGAACGCGGTTGTCAGAGACCGCAGCCCATTCGTGGTCGGACGAGTATTTGAGTTCGTCAGGAATCCGCATAAGGGATAAATCTACTAAAGACCGCGACCCTCTCGCCCAGTGCGCAGGGCGGTCAACGCCGGCTTGACGTAACCGGCCAAAACCATCCAGGCCAGGGCCAAACCGAAGCCACCAATCACCCAGGTAAGGGTCCGAATGTCGTGCTGCCAGCCCGTTAGCGGCACTCCGTGAGGATTGCTGCAGAGCAACAAGAGTGGGTAGGCCGCCATGAGGGCAAAGGTGGAGACCTTCCCCCACCACAGCACGTCGATCCGAGCTGCCCCGAGTGCGGCCAGGGTGATCGTCAGAACAGACACCACGACTTCACGGGCCAGAGTCGCACCGGCGAACCACCACGGCACGGCTCCAACGGCCGCTACCGAGATGACCGAGGTCATAACGAGCAAGCGGTCAGCGACCGGGTCAATGATCTTGCCGACATTGGAGACTGAGTTGAAACGACGAGCCAGATAGCCATCGACCCAGTCCGTGGCACCCAGCGCCGCCAGCAGCCACGCCGCTACGGCCCGGTGATCAGTCTGGGCGACAAGCCACACATAAACCGGCAGCAGCGCCAGGCGGATTGAGGTAACGAGGTTGGGCCAGGTGGCCCAACCTGCGTCCTCATTTACTGAATCGTCCACGAACCGTTCGAACGGAGCAGGGCACCGAGGTCACCGCTCCCCTTGTTCGCTTGAGCCTGAACGATCTGCGCCGTAGCGGCCGAACCAAACTCCCCACGCTGAACCGAGCGGAAGACACCCATGGGTGTGGGCTCGTGGTCCGAGTGCGTCAAACGGGAAATGGCGAAGGCCGAAGCCGGGTCCACGACGTTCTCGTCGTGCACCAAGATGCCCGCACGATTGGCGTCGGTGATGCGGTCAGTAAAGACTGAGCCATCGGCGTTCTTGAAGACCCCAAACTCCTGCTCGGCACCAAAGGTGATGGCTTGGCCGTGATTGAGGTTGATCAACATTGAGCCACGGTTCTCCTTGCTCGTGATGCCCTCGAAGGCAGCGTCATTAAAGACGTTGCAGTTCTGGTACACCTCAACGAGCGACGAGCCCTGGTGTTCAAAGGCCCGACGGAAGGTCTCTTGCATGTGAGCACGGTCCATGTCGTGGGTACGAGCCACGAAGCTCGCTTCAGCACCCAGCGCCAAGGAGACCGGGTTGAAGGGCTGGTCGATAGAACCAACGGGCGAGGACTTGGTGATCTTGCCAGTCTCAGACGTTGGCGAGTACTGACCCTTAGTGAGACCGTAAATGCGGTTGTTAAACAGCATGATGGTGATGTTCACGTTGCGTCGCAGCGCGTGGATTAGGTGATTTCCACCAATGGAAAGCGCGTCACCGTCACCCGAAATAACAAAAACGTTGAGGTCGGGACGACTCATT
Organism: Acidimicrobiaceae bacterium; assembly: GCA_947455165.1. Taxonomy (GTDB): domain Bacteria; phylum Actinomycetota; class Acidimicrobiia; order Acidimicrobiales; family RAAP-2; genus RAAP-2. The sequence goes on from CANGMP010000033.1 coordinate 10,402, forward strand.
GCCAGACCAGTAGCAATGGCCGGGGCGCGTCCGTGGATTGTGTGAACTCCGTAGGTGTTCATGTAGTACGGAAAGCGCGCCGCGCAACCGATACCCGAGACGAACACGGTCGACTCACGACGAATGCCGAGGTCGGGCATGAGACCCTGCATGGCGGCCAGAATTGAGTAGTCACCGCAACCGGGGCACCAACGAACTTCTTGGTCGCTGGCCCAGTCCTTGCGGGTAGTTAATGGAACTTCGACCGTGCTCACAGGGCACCTCCCAAAATGGCTTCAATACCGGATTCGATCTCGCTGGCCCTAAATGGCGAGCCCTGGACCTTGGAAAGCACCTTCGCGTCAACGAGGTACTCGGCTCGCACGAGGCGACTGAGCTGACCCAGGTTGAGCTCTGGCACGAGAACCTTGTCGTACTTGGACAAGATCTCGCCAAGATTCGACGGGAAGGGATTGAGGTGGCGCAGCTGAGCGTGGGCCACCTTGCGACCTCGGGCCCGAGAGCGCAAGACACCAGCCACGATCGAACCGTAGGTTCCACCCCAGCCGAGGACGAGGACTTCACCGTCGCCCGTCGGATCATCGACCTCGAGGGGTGCAATGGACTTAGCGATGCCTGCGACCTTGTTGCTGCGAAGCTGCGTCATCCGCTCGTGATTGAGACCGTCGTAGGCCACGTTGCCGGGGCCGTCGCTCTTTTCGAGTCCACCAACACGGTGTTCGAGGCCGGCCATGCCCGGAGGTGCCCACGGACGAGCCAGCGTGTCGGGGTCACGCAGGTAGGGCCAGAACTCCATCGTGCCGTCGGCCAGTTCGTGGTTGGGACCAGAGGCGAAATTGGGACCAAAGCTCGGCAGGCTGGCAACGTCGGGGATCAGCCACGGCTCAGTGCCGTTGGCCAAGTACGCGTCGCTCAAGACAATAACGGGCGTGCGGTACTCGATGGCGACACGCGCCGCCTCCATGGCGACATAGAAGCAGTCCCCGGGGGTCAGTGCCGCGAACACCGGAACCGGTGACTCGCCGTGTCGACCGTAGAGCGCGGCCATCAGGTCGGTCTGCTCCACCTTGGTCGGGATACCCGTAGAGGGGCCGGCACGCTGGACGTCGATAATGACGAGTGGGATCTCCAACGAAACAGCGAGACCCATAGCCTCGCTCTTTAGGTCAAGGCCAGGACCACTGGTCGTTGTAATACCCAGCGCACCACCGTAGGAGGCGCCAATTGCTGCGGCAATTCCCGCGATCTCGTCTTCGGCTTGGAAGGTGCGAACACCAAACTCCTTGCGCTTGCTGAGTTCGTGGAGAATGTCCGACGCCGGAGTAATGGGATACGAGCCCAAAAAGAGCGGCAGCTCACTCTGCTTGGCGGCGGCAATGAGACCCCATGCCATGGCCGTGTTACCGGTGATATTGGTGTACTCACCCGGGGCGAAGTTCGACTTGGCGACTTCGTAGCGAGCGTCAAAGAGTTCGGCCGTTTCGCCGAAGTCATACCCAGCGCGGAAGGCGCGCAGGTTGGCCTGCTTCACGAGTTCGTTCTTGGCAAACCGAGCCTCGATCCACGCCAGTGTGGAATCAATCGGGCGCGAATAGAGCCACGACACGAGGCCGAGAGCAAAGAAGTTCTTTGAGCGCTCGGCGTCGCGGGGCTTAACGCCAGCCTCCTTGCAGACTTCGGTCGTAATGGTCGTCATCGGCACTTCATAGACCGTGTACTTGCCGAGTGAGCCATCCGAGAGTGGGTTGTCGGCGTAGCCGGCCTTAGTCAGTGAGCGCTCGTCGAACGCATCATTGTTGACGATGATGGTGGCACCAGGCTCGAGAATGGCCATGTTGGCGCGCAGGCCAGCCGGGTTCATGGCGATCAGAACGTCAGGCGCGTCACCGGCCGTGGTGATGTCGTGGTCCGAGATCTGAACCTGGAACGATGAAACACCGTTCAGCGTTCCTGCGGGGGCCCGAATCTCGGCTGGAAAGTCTGGGAACGTCGCGAGGTCATTACCAAAGACCGCGGAAATCGAGGTGAATCGCTCACCCGTGAGTTGCATACCGTCACCGGAGTCACCAGCGAAACGCAGCACGACGTTCTTGATAGTTGTTTGAGTTGCCTTCGTCATATCTCACGCACCTTGTTGGCTACAGCCTAACGACCGCGCGAGACGAAACTGGTCAAACTGTCTCACGCCCTTAGGCGAGAGTGATGCTCGAATCCAAGAAGACGTCCTGAATGGCGTGCACCAAAGCGGCACCTTCGTCGATTGGACGCTGGAAGGCCTTGCGGCCCACGATCAGACCCTGGCCACCGGCACGCTTGTTGATAACGGCAGTACGCACGGCCTGCGAGAGGTCGCTCGCACCCTTGGACTCACCACCAGAGTTGATGAGGCCGATTTTGCCGGCGTAACAGTTCGCGACCTGCCAACGACACAGGTCAATGGGGTGGTCCGTCGTGAGCTGGCTGTAGACGAGAGGGTCGGACTTGCCGACCTTCACGGCGTTGTAGCCGCCATTGTTTTCGGCCTGCTTCTGCTTGATGATGTCGGCCTCGATGGTGACACCCAAGTGGTTGGCCTGTCCGGTGAGGTCGGCGCTCAGGTGGTAGTCGACGTCGCCAACCTTGAATGCTGGATTACGTAGATAGGTCCACAAGACGGTGAACATGCCCAAACGGTGGGCTTCGGCGAAGGCGGCGCCAATCTCTTGGAGCTGTCGGTCAGACTCAGGCGAACCGAAGTAAATGGTGGCGCCGATGCCCACGGCACCGAGGTCGGCGGCCTGACGGACCGACGAGAAGAGAATCTGGTCGTAGGTCGACGGGTAGTGCAGGAAGTCATTGTGATTGATCTTCACAATGAAGGGAATCTTGTGAACGTACTTGCGCGACACGGTGCCGAGGACGCCGAGGGTCGTCGCAATGGCGCTGCAGTCACTGGCAATTGCGAGATCGCAGAGCTTGGCCGGGTCAAAGTAGGTCGGGTTCTTCGCGAAACTGGCCGCGCCAGAGTGCTCGATACCCTGGTCGACCGGGAGGATGGAGAGGTATCCGGTGCCCCCGAGGCGGCCGTGGTTGTACAACGTGCCGAGACTGCGCAGCACCGATGGGCTGCGGTCGGAGTAGGCAAACACGTCATCAATGAAGTTGGGACCAGGGGCCGTCAGCAGTTCCTTAGGGAACGCCGTGGCGACGTGGTTCAACAACGAGGGGGCTTCTTCACCGAGGAGAGACGAAATATCCATGGCAGCAGGCTACCAAGCGCACTCCGGGGTCAACGGGAATGACCAGTCACCCAAGAGTCTTCGAAATCATGGAATTTCGGGCAGACTACGACCATGACATTCGACTACCTCCGCTCCCTTCAGCGCCGGATGCGCGCCATGCACTCACTTTACGAAGACGCCTGCGCCACCATGACTCTTGAGCACGTGAACCACTTCGAGCGAGCAGGGGTCCTGCCAATCGCGTTCTCTCTCATCCACCAGCTTCTCATCGAAGACACCACGCTCCCCTTTGCCGGCGGCCCGGCTCAGTTGTTTAACGATGAGTGGGCCACCAAAATGGGCCTCGCGATTCCCGACCACGGCAAGCACATGACCGTGGACGAGATGGTTCACCAGCGAATCGGCAACTACGAGGCATTTTTGGAACTCCAGGCGCTCGTCTTTGCCAAGACTGAAGGATTCTTAAAGGATGTCGACCCGGCCAGCCTTGGAGAAATCGTGGTGCCAGCCCCCTACGGACCCGGCGTGGCATCAACCTTTTCTGCGCGCGTCGGTGGTGATCTCGGAATCAGTCGCAGTGACGCCATCGAATGCTGGATCTATCAGCACGGACTGCGCCACATGGGGGAGATTGAACTGGCCCGAGCCCTGGTGGGTCTCGGGGGTATGACGAGCTAGCGCTAGTCGACGTTCTTTTTCTTTGACACTGGAGTCGTGCGCTTCTTGCGGTTCTTGCGCTCGATGTTCATGCCGCCCAGCTCCTTGAGACGCGAGAACGCGTCGTAGGCCTCAGGGTCAACTGCCACCACTCGGGCAAACAGCTCCCGGGCCTGAGCCATATCTCCGGCTCGATCGTAAATGTCGGCCAGCGCGTACCACATACGCACGTGACGGGCGGCCGGATTGCGCAGAACCTTTGAGCCACCGGCTCGAATCAAGAGGTCAATCGCCTCTTGGTAGCGCTTTTGGTCGGCCCAGGTTGAAGCCATCACAATGCGAGCCTCCGCGAGCACCTCCGCCGTTGGTTCAGCATCGTTGAGCTGTTGAAACGTTCCTTCCACCAAGGTGTACCTGCGAGAAGCGCGCTCGGAGTCCATGACCAAGGGCAGGTGCTGCGCATCGCCCGTGAGTTCAAAGGCCATACGAAGGAACTTTCGGGCCATCGGAAAACGCTCAGACCGGTACGCCGCCAG
>CANGMP010000034.1 GCA_947455165.1 Acidimicrobiaceae bacterium
CCCCATCGGGCCAGCAGCCTCGGGCCGTTCCCGACGTCACCGGCAAGTCACCGGCGCAGGTCAATGCCCTCCTGAGCGCGGCCGGTTTCTACTACCAGCCCTTCGGTCCGGACTACGTGCCGAACAAGTGGAAGACGGTTCTGGCTCAGAACCCGGCACCGGGCAAGATGCTGAAGTGGCACGGCACCGTGTATTTGAGGGTCAAGTGAGCCACTGCGACCTCTGCGAGGCCGCGCCGATAACCAAGCGCCACTTCGAAGATGATCTCTGTTGGATTGCTGACTGCGAGATCTGCTTGGTGCCCATGGTGGTCTGGCGCGAGCACGACGCCAAACCATCGGACGAGATCAAGGCTCAGCTCCACGAGCGACTCCGGGCCGTGGCCGATGGCGTCTTGGGGGAGGGTGGCTGGAAGGTTGACGACAACATGCGCAACATCCCCGACCACTACCACGCACACGCCCGGCCACCCCATTTCTGGCTCCGCTAGGGCTGAAACGGGGCGCAGGTGCTCCACTAAGGTAGGACTTCGAACCCCACTTATTTGTTAGGAGCATCATGGGACTGCTTGATGGACGCGTAGCAATTATCACTGGCGCTGGACGTGGCATTGGCCGCGAGCACGCGCTTCTCTTCGCCGCCGAAGGCGCCAAAGTCGTCGTGAACGACCTCGGTGGCAACCTCGATGGCTCCTCGAGCGAGGGCACCCCGGCCGAGCAGGTCGTGGCGGAAATCAAGGCCATGGGCGGTGAAGCGGTCGCCAACCACGATGACATCACCGACTGGGAGGGTGGTCAGCGTTTGATCAACACCGCCATCGAAACGTTCGGTGACCTCCACGTCCTCGTTAACAACGCCGGCATCCTTCGTGACCGCGTCTTGGTCAACCTCTCCGAAGACGACTGGGACTCAGTCATCAAGGTCCACCTGAAGGGCCACTTCGTCCCGACGCGTCACGCCGCCACCTACTGGCGTGAGCAGGCCAAGCAGGGCAAGCAGGTCAAGGCCTGCATCATCAACACCAGCTCGACCTCGGGCCTTATTGGCAACGTTGGTCAGTCGAACTACGGCGCCGCCAAGTCCGGCATTGCGTCGTTCACCGTCATCATCGCCGAAGAGCTCGGTCGTTACGGCGTTCGCGCCAACGCCATCGCCCCGGCCGCTCGTACTCGTATGACCGAGTCGACGCCTGGTCTCTCGGACGTCGTGAAGGCGCCGACCGACGCCGAGGCCTTTGACGCCTGGGACCCCGCCAACATCTCGCCGCTCGTGGCCGCCCTCGCCGTTGAGGACTGCCCGGCCACTGGAGAAGTCTTCTTCGTGCAGGGTGGAACGGTTCGCCGCTTCCAGAACTGGACCATGAAGGAAACCCTTGAGAAGAACGAGCGCTGGACTGTCGCGGACCTTTCCGCGGAGTTGCCCAAACTGCTGAAGTGAGCAACGACGGGACCGATGATGGTCTCCGAGAGAATCCAGACGTTCTGCTGAACCCTCGGAGTGACCCCGGCGCTGCGGCGTTCGGGGCACTCGGGGGAGAAGCGGGTAGTGATCTGAACTGGTTCAAGATGGTGCGCCATCGTGTCCAGGCTCGAGCCGAAGGCTCGGACCGCTACGAGTGGTGGGTCCTGTGGAGCCTGCTGGCCGGCCTGCTGGCGCTCAACTTCACCTTCACTGTTTTCATTGTTGACCTGCCACAGGTCAGCCACGAGTTTCACACCAGCAAGATGATCTTGACCTGGACGATGGTCGGCCCACTGTTGGCCAATGGCCTGGCCGCTCCAATTTTTGGCAAGGCCGGCGACATTCTCGGCCACCGCCGTCTCTACCTCTTTGGTCTGGCCGGCGCGGCCGTGTCGGCCATTTTGACGGCCCTCGCCCCGAACGTCATCTTGCTGCTCGGCGCCCGAGCGCTCGACGGAATTCAGGCCGCGGCAACGGGTACGGCATCTGGTGCACTTATTAATCTGGCCTTCCGTCCCGACGAGCGGGTTAAGGCCATGGGCTGGTGGTCACTCATCGGTGCTGGTGGTCCCGTCTTGGGCGTCACGATTGGTGCCCCCATCATCGCGGCCTACGGCTGGCGAGCCCTCTTTTGGTTCCAGCTCATCTTGATTGTCATCGCCATGGTCGTCGTTGCGACCGTCCTGCCTCGACGACGGCAAAGTCCCGAAGAAGAATTGGCCGCTAAGACCAAAGCCCGTCTCGAGTTCAAGACGATGGACTGGATCGGCAGCTGGACGCTGTCGCTGTCGGTAACGGCCCTCATGCTGGGCCTCTCGTTTGGTGGCATCGTCGGATGGACTAGCCCGCTCTGCATGGTGAGCTGGTCGGTCGCCGTCGTGATGCTCGCTACCTTCGTGTGGCGAATCCGCACGGCCGCCAATCCGCTAATTCCGGCCCACTACTTCAAGAAACGCAACTTCGTCATGCCGATGCTGGTGCGGGCCGCGGCCAACTTTGCCTACTTCGGTGGTTTCTTCCTCTTTCCCATCTTGATGGAGCAGGGATATGGCTACTCGGTCGGCCGTGTCGGCGCAATCTCAATCGCTCGACCGCTGGTCTTTTCAATTGCCTCGCCCATCGCTGGCTATATCGCGGTACGAATCGGTGAGCGTGTCAGCGCCATTGCCGGCATGAGCTTCTTGACTCTCTCACTCGGCATGTTCGCGCTACTCCAGCCGAGCACCGGCGCGTGGGTGGTTGTGATTGCCCTCGCCCTCTCCGGTCTCGGTATGGGTGTTGCTATGCCGAGTTCGAGCGCCATCATGTCGCACGCGGTGAAAGAAAACGAGTTCGGCGTGATGTCGGCCGCGCAGATGTTGGCCATGCAGGTCGGTGAAGTTGCCGGTATTCAGATTCTCGTTACCGTTCAGAACTCACTGCAGCACCGTCGAGGCCTTGATCACACCGCGGCCGGTTCGGCGGCACTGCTGGGTACGTTCCACTGGCCCTTCGTGCTCGGATGTCTCGTCGCCGGACTCGGCGTCATCGCCGCCCTCTTCTTCAAGCAGTTTGAGCGAGAGAAGAAGCGCGCGGCTTAGGCCGTAATGGCTTTGAGCTGTTCGAGGACCTCGGCGGCGCGAGGGTCGGGCTTTTGATTCTGCAGAGCGACCAACTTGGACATGTCGCCCTCCACCTTGATCTTGCCGGCCATAAAGGCCGACATCGCGGCTTGGGGCTGACCGTCAATTAGGAGTGCCTTGGCCGTCACCCAGGTGATGGTGACGGTGAGGTGGGGGTCGCTGGCGTGGCCCTCTTCGAGCGCCAGGGGTCCGACGCGAGTGTCGAGGTTGGCCTTGAGACCCGCGGGGGCAAAGGGCACCTCGGTGACGTTCAGGTTCATGACCAGTTCCACCGGGGCTGGGCCGACGTCGCCCAGGCTTTCACGAATCTCTTGGGCGGCGTTGAGCCATTCGGTGCTGAGGAATTCATGGGCCATTAATCGAACTGTCCTTTTACTCAAAGTCCACCGTACCGGTGAACGGTAGGCTCATTTGCCATGACGACCAACATCATGCCCGGCTGTGAACCATTCTCCGCTTCTGGTGGCCCGAATGGAGTCCTCGTGCTCCACGGATTCACCGGAAACCCCCAGTCCATGCGCCCCCTGGCCGAAGCAATCGCCAACGCCGGTTACACCGTGGAACTGCCCCGTCTCCCCGGTCACGGCACGACAGTCGAAGACATGATGACAACAACGTGGGCCGACTGGTCGGGCGCCGCGAACGCCGCCTATGAAGAACTGGCCGCTCGCTGTGAGCGCGTGGCCGTCGTGGGACTCTCCATGGGCGGAGGACTCACGGCCTTTGTGGCCGAAGAGCACCCCGACGTGGCCGCGCTCGTCTTTATCAACGCACTCGTCAAGCCTCCGGTGCAAGAGCTCCGCGATGGACTCAAGGCCCTGCTGGACGCCGGCATGGAGACCATGGAGTCGATCGGTTCAGACATCAAGAAGGAAGGCGGCGTCGAAGCCTCCTACAACGCCACGCCGCTGGCCTGTGCCGCGAGCCTCTTTGACGGTATCGACGGTGTCTGGTCTCGCCTCGACACCATCACGGCGCCGACTCTGGTGATCTCCTCGCGTGAAGACCACGTCGTGACGGGTGACAACTCCGAAGACCTGGCCCGAACGGTGAAGGGTTCGGTCGAGCACATCTGGCTCGAGAACAGCTACCACGTTGCCACGCTGGACAACGACGCCCACCTCGTTGAAGCGCACACCGTGCGCTTCTTGGACTCGATCTTTTCCGCATGACCGAACCGCTCTCCCGTGAAGACGTCAGTCACGTCGCCAAGCTGGCCCGTCTTCGGCTGACCGAAGAAGAACTCGTTCGTTATACCGAGCAGTTGGGCAAGATTTTGGTGCACGCCCAAGATCTCAACTCACTCGATTTGGCCGGTGTCGCTCCGACGGCCCACCCCTTTGGTCTCGTGAACGTGGTTCGCCAGGACGAGGTTCATCCGAGCATCGACCCGGCTGCCGTGTTGGCCGAAGCGCCAGACGCCGAAGACGGCCGTTTCGCCGTGCCGCGCATCGTGGGAGAAGCACCGTGAAGACTGCCCAGCAAATTGCCAACGACGTCCGAGCTGGCGAGTCGGCCCTCGTCGCCGTAGAGGCCTCACTGGCCGCCATTAAGGCTCGCAACGAAGAGCTGAACGTCTTTTTGTACGTCGACGAAGACGGCGCTCGCACCGCCGCCGAAGCGGTTGACGCCAAGGTTCGCCGCGGCGAGGACCCTGGTTTGCTTGCCGGTGTGCCGATTGCCCTGAAGGACAACATGTGCACCACGGGTATCCCAACGACCTGCTCGTCGAAGATCCTCGAGGGCTGGAAGCCGCCCTACAACGCGACGGTCGTTGACATGCTCGCCGCCCAGGGAGCCATCTCGATGGGCAAGACGAACCTCGACGAGTTCGCCATGGGCTCATCAACTGAAAACTCGGCCTTCGGTCCGACGCGCAATCCGCTCGACCCGACTCGCGTCCCCGGTGGATCGTCCGGCGGTTCGGCGGCCGCTGTCGCGGCCGAGATGACGCCGCTCTCACTCGGGAGCGATACTGGCGGTTCCATTCGCCAGCCCGCCGCTCTGTGCGGTCTCGTTGGTGTGAAGCCCACGTACGGACTGGTTTCTCGTTACGGTCTGATCGCCTTTGCGAGTTCTCTCGACCAGATCGGTCCCTTCGCCTCTACGGTGACTGACGCCGCTCTCTTGCTGGAGGCCATTTCGGGTCACGACCCCATGGACTCCACCTCGTTGCCCGAGCCGGCCCCTTCGCTCGTCGCCCACGTGAATGATGGCGTGGCCGGCAAGCGCATTGCCCTTGTTCGCGAACTGGTCGAAGGGGCCGACGACGCCGTCGTGGCCTCAGTGAACCGGGCCGTCGAAGTACTCAAGGACGCCGGCGCCACCATTGTGGAACTTTCGATTCCCGAGCTGCACCTGGGCCTGTCGGCCTACTACCTAATTGCGCCGGCTGAAGCCTCGTCCAACCTCGCACGCTACGACGGCGTGCGATTTGGCAACCGCATTGACGGCGACGACGTCACCGCCATGATGGAGGCAACGCGCACGGCCGGTTTCGGTGCCGAAGTGAAGCGCCGCATCATGCTCGGCACCTACGCGCTGAGTGCCGGCTACTTCGACGCCTACTACGGCCAAGCCCTCAAGGTTCGTACGCGCATGATCGAAGCTTTCGCCGCCGCATACCAGCAGGCCGACATGATCATTGGCGCTACGACGCCCTCGGTGGCCTTCACCTTCGGGAGTAAGACCAATGATCCGATGGCGATGTATCTCAACGACGTCTTTACAATTCCGACCAACTTGGCCGGTGAGGCCGCTCTCTCGGTGCCGTTCGGCACCGGCGAGGCCGACTTGCCCATCGGTGTTCAACTGCTCGGTCCTGGTCGAAGTGAAGCACGGCTCTTTGCCGCTGCTCGCGTGCTCGAGATTGCGGATGGTCGCTGATGTCACTGCCTAACGGATGGGAAATGGTTATCGGTCTCGAAGTTCACACCGAACTCAAGACCAAGACCAAGCTCTTTTGCGGATGCGCCAACGCCTTCGGCTCAGCGCCCAACACTCAGGTCTGCCCGATCTGCCTCGGACTGCCGGGATCGCTGCCCGTGATGAACGAGCGCGCCGTGGAGTTGGCGATGGCTATTGGCTTCGCTCTCAACTGCACCATTCAAGACTCAACTTTTCACCGCAAGAACTACTTCTACCCCGACATGCCCAAGGACTACCAGATAAGTCAGTACGACGTACCGATAAACGCCCACGGCTACCTGACGCTGCCCGACGGATTCCGCGTCTCCATCGAGCGGGCCCATATGGAAGAAGACACCGGCAAGACGACCCACCTCGGGACGTCTGGTCGCATCCATGGAGCGGACCGTTCCCTCGTGGACTACAACCGATCTGGTGTTCCGCTCGTTGAGATTGTTTCGGGTCCCGACATTCGTACCTCGCAGCAGGCGCGCGACTACGTCGCTGAACTGCGCGCGATTCTGATTGCGATTGGTGCGTCTGATGGACGCATGGAAGAGGGATCGCTTCGCGTTGACGCCAACGTGTCGGTTCGCAAGGCCGACGCCCCCTTTGGCACACGGTGCGAAATCAAGAACTTGAACTCGCTGCGCAGTCTCCAGCGCGCCATTGAGTACGAGGCCCTTCGTCAGATCGAAGTACTCGAAGACGGCGGCAAGATTCGCCAAGAGACTCGCCACTGGGATGAAGACCGCGGCGAGACCTCCACGCTTCGCGTGAAGGAGGAGGCCGAGGACTATCGCTACTTCCGTGAGCCCGACCTGGTGGACTTGGCACCGGACCAAGCTTGGCGCGATCGCGTCAAGGCCGGTCTGCCCCGCCTCCCCGCCGAGCGTCGTGGTCTCATTGAATCGTTGCTCGGTGAACTGAGCGACGCTCAGCGCGACGCGGTGGCAACCATCGTGGACCAAGGTCTGGACGAGTACGTGCTTGGTGTTGCTGACGCCAAGGGCGACGTCAGTCTTGCCCTGGCCCGTACCGCCAACGAGATTGCCGCCAACGTGGCCGGTCGCACCAACCTGAGCGTGGCGAACTTCGTTGCCACCGTAGCGATGGAGCAGTTGGGCCAGCTCTCGGCGACCCAGGCCAAGACCGTGCTCGGTGAGCTGCTGGAGTCGGGCGGGGATCCGGCCGCCATTGCCAAGGCCAAGGGCTTTGAGCAGTTGAGCAGTGACACGCTGTCGGTGACGGTGGGTGAGTTGATTGAGGCCAATCCCGATGAATGGCAGCGATTCAAAGACGGCGACGACAAGTTGGCCCAGTTCTTCATTGGTCTCGTTATGAAGGCCACGAAGGGTCAGGCCAACGGCAAAGCCGTTATTGCTGAACTCCAGTCACGCCGCTAAGCAACCCCGCTCCAAGTGGCCGGTTGGGCATTCCTAAACTGTCCTTATGACGACGCATCCCACCCCTCGGAGTTCTGACGTAACACAGGGCAAGAACCGCGCTCCGGCCCGCGCCATGCTGCGCGCCATGGGGTTGACCGATGCCGACATGAGCCGCCCGCAGATTGGCGTGGCCTCGTCGTGGAACGAAGTGACTCCGTGCAACCTCCCCCTTGATCGCTTGGCCAAGCGTGCCAAGGTGGCGGTGCGGGAAAACGGTGGTGTGCCCTTTGAGTTCGTGACGGTGGCCGTCTCGGACGGTATCTCGATGGGTCACGAAGGTATGCGAGCCTCGTTGGTCTCGCGGGAAGTCATTGCTGACTCGGTCGAAACCGTGATGCACGCCGAGCGCTTTGACGCCATGGTGACCTTCGCTGGTTGCGACAAGTCGCTCCCCGGCATGCTGATGGCCGCAGCTCGACTCGATGTCCCTAACGTCTTTTTGTACGGCGGCAGCATTCTGCCCGGCCACCACGGGGGTGAGGCGCTCGACATCGTCTCGGTCTTTGAGGCCGTGGGCGCCAACGCCGTCGGCAATCTGTCCGACGAAGAACTGTCGCTGATTGAACTCAAGGCCTGTCCCGGAGAAGGCAGCTGTGCCGGCATGTTTACGGCCAACACGATGGCCAGTGTCGGCGAAGCCCTCGGCATGTCACTGCTCGGTTCGGCCTCGGCCCCATCCATTGACGCTCGACGCGACGAGTACGCCTACGCCTCGGGTGTTGCGGTGCTGAACTTGCTGGACCAGGGCATTACGGCTCGCCAGATCATGACGAAGAAGGCCTTCGAAAACGCCATCTCGGTCGTCATGGCCCTCGGTGGTTCGACCAATGCCGTCCTACACCTCTTGGCCATTGCCCACGAGGCCCGTGTCGCCCTCGAGCTCGATGACTTCAACCGAATCGCTCGTCGGGTGCCCCACCTCGCCGACACTAAGCCGCACGGCAAGTACCACATGACCGACCTCGACCAGATCGGTGGCGTACCGGTTGTCCTCGCCCACCTCCTCGAAGCGGGCCTGTTGCACGGTGACGTCATGACCGTGAGTGGTCGCACGATGGAAGAGAACCTCACTGCGCTCAATGCCCCGAAGCCCGACGGCAAGGTCGTCCACCCGCTCTCGGACCCCATTCACGACCGTGGTGGTATTGCAGTCCTGACTGGTTCGCTAGCGCCGAAGGGATCGGTCGTGAAGGTGGCCGGTATTGACAACCTGACCTTTGACGGCACCGCCCGTGTCTTTGACGGCGAGGACGCCGCCATGACCGCAATCTTGGCCGACGAGATCAAGCCCAACACCGTGGTGGTAATTCGCTACGAGGGCCCCAAGGCCGGACCGGGCATGCGTGAAATGTTGGCAGTTACCGGTGCCATGAAGGGCGCCGGCCGCGGCGGAGACTGTGCGCTTATTACCGATGGTCGTTTTTCGGGTGGTACGCATGGATTTTGCGTGGGCCACGTGGCCCCCGAAGCCCTCGACGGTGGCCCAATTGGTCTCGTCCGCGACGGGGATCGCATCGTGATTGACGTGACGAAGGACTCCATTGATCTCATCGTCGATGAGGCCGAGCTGGCCCGTCGCGCCACTGAGATTGAACCCTTCGTGCCTCGCTACACAACTGGTGTTCTGGAGAAGTTTGCCCGCCTGGTACAGGGTGCCGAAAAGGGTGCGGTGACCTCGGCCTAGTACTTGAATTCAGCCGCGATCTATGCCAAGATGACGTCGTGACATACCGTGACCTCTCGCTTGTAGTAGTAGGACTTGGCCAACGGTAGCGTCACGTCTTACGCTTCCCGAGGCCTCCCAGAAAGGGAGGCCTTTTTTCTTACCCCAACGCAGTACCGAAGGAGTCGATGTGCAACTAACAGGAGCCCAGGCGCTAATCAAAAGCCTTGAGCAGATGGGTGTCGACACCATCTTCGGTCTGCCTGGTGGGGCGATCCTCCCGGTCTATGACCCGCTCATCGATTCGTCCATCCGCCACATCCTCGTTCGCCACGAACAGGGTGCCGGTCACATGGCCGAGGGGTACGCCCTTGCCACCGGTCGTCCCGGTGTCGCCATGGTGACCAGTGGTCCCGGCGCCACCAATATCGTCACGCCGATTGCCAATGCCCACATGGACTCGACGCCCCTCGTAGTGATTACCGGCCAGGTGCCAACCGCCAACATCGGTACTGACGCCTTCCAGGAGTGTGACATCACCGGCATCACGATGGGTATTACCAAGCACAACTTCCTCGTGACCTCGGCCGACGAGATTCCCCGCGCCGTCGCGGCTGCTTTCTACATTGCCACCACGGGCCGTCCCGGGCCGGTGCTCATCGACGTGCCCAAGGACGTCACTCAGGCCACGATGCAGTGGTGGTGGCCCGAAACAGTCGAAGAGTACGACCTACCGGGCTATCACCCACAGAGCTCAATTGACGATGCGGGTGCTGCCGCGGCTGCTGAACTGATCGCCCAGGCACAGCGGCCGGTGCTCTACGTCGGTGGCGGCGTACTGAAGTCGCGAGCCAGCGCTCAGCTGCTGGCCTTTGCCGAGCGCACGCAGATTCCCGTGGTTACGACACTGATGGCTCGCGGTGCATTTCCCGACTCGCACCCGTTACACCTCGGAATGCCCGGTATGCACGGAATGTATTCGGCCGTCACGGCCATGCAGCAAAGTGACTTGCTCATCACCCTCGGTGCTCGATTCGACGACCGCGTGACGGGCAAACTCGACGGCTTTGCGCCGAACGCCAAGATTATTCACGTCGACATTGATTCGGCTGAATTCAACAAGATTCGCCGCGCCGACGTGGCTCTGCGCGGTCAGATCGACGAGGCGCTCACCGCCATTGACGCCAAGGTCATCAACGTCGGCGACTACGCCGGGTGGTGGCGCGAGATCAAGGGCTGGCAGGAAAAGCACCCGTTGGCTTACGACCCGCAAGAGGAAAACGTCGCCCTGCGACCCCAGGCCATCATCGAAGCGATTGCGACTCGTTCGGCTCCGGGCACCATTGTCACCAGTGGCGTCGGTCAGCACCAGATGTGGGCCGCCCAGCACTGGAAGTACGAAGAGCCCGGCACCTGGATCAACTCCGGTGGAGCGGGCACCATGGGATTTGGTGTGCCGGCCGCCGTCGGGGCCAAGGTCGGTCGGCCGGACCGCACCGTATGGTGCATCGACGGAGACGGTTGCTTCCAGATGACGGCCCAAGAGCTCGTTACTGCGCGAGCCGAAGGCATTCCCATCAAGGTCGCCATCTTGAACAATGCGTATCTCGGCATGGTGCGTCAGTGGCAGGAGATGTTCTACGACGAGCGCTACAGCGAGGTCTACCTCTCGCCCGATCTGCCCGACTATGTGAAATGGGCTGAGGCAATGGGCTGTGTTGGTTTGCGGGCGCGCACGATGGACGAGGCAATCGCCGCTATCGACCAGGCCAACCAGATCAACGACGTGCCGGTCGTCATCGACTTTCGAACTGACGCAAGTGAGAAGGTTTTCCCGATGGTGCCCAGTGGTGCCACGAACGATGAAATTGTTGTCCACCCGTCCCAGCGAGGTAACTAATCATGGCCGTTCCCGAGCCCTTTACCGGTACTACCGTCACGAGCCCCGTGCGACACCACATCCTCAGCGTGCTCGTCGAAAACAAGGCCGGTGTCTTGGCCCGTATCGCGGGTCTCTTCGCCCGTCGTGGCTTCAACATCTACTCACTGGCGGTGGCCCCGGCCGATGACTCGCAGCGCTTCTCGCGTATCACGATTGTCGTTGACGCCCAGTCGGCCCCGCTCGAGCAGATTCGCGGCCAGCTCAACAAGTTGATCAACGTCGTTGATATCAAGGACTTGGCGCCCCGCGAGGCGTTGGAGCGCGAGCTGCTGCTTGCGACGGTGAGCGTGGACGAAACGACCCGTCCGGCCGTCTTGGAGGCCGTGGCTCAGGCCAACGCCTCCATCGTGGATGTCAACGAAGGGGCCGTGACGTTGATGCTGGCCGGCACCCCGACCGCGTGCGACGCCCTGGAGCGCCGACTCGAAGGCTTCACCCACGTAGAGCTTCACCGGACGGGTCGAGTGGCCCTTCCACGCCTGTCCGCCGTACCGACTAAGAATTAAGTACCCAAAGGAGAACCATGACCACGCTGTACTACGAAAAGGACGCCAAGCCCGAACTCTTGAAGGGTCGCAAGATTGCGATTCTCGGGTACGGCTCCCAGGGCCACGCGCACGCGTTGAACTTGCACGACTCGGGCTTTGACGTCATCGTCGGGCTTCGCCCCGACTCATCGTCCATCGACAAGGCCATCAAGGCCGGCCTGACCGTGACCAGTATTGAAGAAGCGGCCAAGCAGGCCGACGTCATCATGATGCTGCTCCCCGACACGGCCCAAAAGGCCATCTACGAAGCCGAAGTGGCACCGCACATGACGGCCGGCAAGGTTCTCATGTTCGCTCACGGCTTCAACATTCGCTACGGCCTGATCAACCCGCCGGCTGACGTTGACGTCGTGATGTGCGCCCCGAAGGGACCCGGCCACCTCGTGCGTCGCACCTTCAAGGAGGGCGGCGGTGTGCCAGCCCTCATCGCCGTGCACCAGGACGCCTCGGGCCACGCCAAGGACATCGCGCTCGCCTACGCCCACGGCGTCGGCGGCACCCGTGTGGGTGTCTTGGAGACAACCTTCACCGAAGAGACCGAGACCGACCTCTTTGGTGAGCAGGCCGTGCTCTGTGGAGGCGTAACCGCCCTCGTTCGCGCCGGCTACGAGACGCTCGTCGAGGCTGGCTACCAGCCCGAGAGCGCCTACTTTGAGTGCCTCCACGAACTAAAGCTCATCGTTGACCTCATGTACGAAGAGGGCATCACCGGCATGCGCTACTCCATCTCGGACACCGCTGAGTACGGTGACTTGACCCGCGGTTCACGCATCATCACCGAGGCCGTCAAGCACGAGATGAAGGAAGTCCTCGCCGAGATCCAAGACGGTCGTTTCGCCGCCGAGTGGATCAAGGAGAACGAGATTGGCCGTCCTCGCTACCGCGAGCTGAAGGAAGCCGGCAAGCGCCACCCCATCGAAGAGGTTGGATCGAAGCTGCGCGCCATGATGCCCTTCATCAGTGCCGGTAAGCAGAAGGTCGAAGACATTTCGGGTGGTGACTGAGTCACCGTCTAAATACACGCCCCAGTGCTCAGCACTGGGGCGTGTATTTCTTTTAGGCACTTCTGGCACGATTGGCTTATAGGTTGCTGCAATGAAGTTTCAAGGTCGACGCCAGGTGTCAGCACGCGCCGGTGGTGGGGCCCTCCTGGCCGCATTTGTTGCGACGACCCTGTTGTCGACGAGCGCAACGGCTTCTAGTCACGCCGCGTCCTCGACCACAACAACGCAGCCCGTCGGTTCGCCGATCACACCGGGGCTTGTGGCTTACCTGCGAACGCGAAGTGACACCGTCAGCATCGCCGTTCGCGACGTCTTTACGAATCAAACGTGGACATTGAATGCGACCCAGCTCTACCACGCGGCCAGTGTCGCCAAAGTCAATCTGTTGGCGGCGTTTCTCAATAAGTTGCAAGCAACCAAGATGACAATGACCCCGGCGGACCGCGTTCGCCTCTCGGACATGATCATCAACAGCAACAACGTGAATGCCGACTACTTCTACGTCAAAGTTGGAAGTTGCGATGGGTTGGCTGCCTTTAACGCCCAGATTCCGATGCCCTCGACGACCCCGGGCTGTCCCCACGCCCACATTCTGGGCTGGGGCACCACGTCGACCAACGTCGTCGATCAGTTGACGCTCTTCAGGCTGTTCATGGAGTCCAATTCACTCCTAACCGATGCGTCGCGAACCTTCGGGGTCAACCTGCTGACCCACATCACGCCGGCCCATCGATGGGGCGTGACCACTGGGCCACCGCCGGGAACGGTGGTCGCATTCAAGAATGGTTGGTCACCCCTGGATTCCTACCAGAACTGGGAAATTAACTCCGTGGGCTGGGTCCACGGATACCACCGCTTTTACCAAGTCGCCATTTTGAGTAGCCACAACCCGAGTTATGGCTACGGTCGGGTCACCGTCGATACCGTGGCACGGAGTCTCTGGATCACTATGGGCGCACCGCACTACTTCACGACCACCACATCGAACACGACGTCGACCACCACTTTGGGGGCGGGTCGTTAACTGGCTGAGGGGTGTGGTGCGAGGTGGCGGAAAAGCGAGAAGTACATCGCGATGAAGTAACCAATACCGACGACAAAGAGGGCCGTCCCGACGCCGATAGTGCCACCCATAAGCCAGCCGGTGCCCATGGCGAAGGCCTCGAGTGAGCTGCGGACCCAGGCGATGGGCCAATCGAAGCGCTTTTGGATTCCCGTCATGAGTCCATCGCGGGGACCCGGACCCGAGCGTGTCGAGAGATAGAGCGAAGCGCCGAGGGCAAAGACGAGCAGTCCGGCCACCATGAGCGCAATCCGGGCTACCAGCGAGTGTGGCGCGGGCACCACTGTCACGGTCGCGTCGAGGACAAAGGGAAAGAGCAGCGCGTTGAGGACACTCCCAATTCCGATGCGTTCACGAAGTGGGATCCAGCCAATCATGACAAGTGCACTCGTCAGTCCGGTCGCCCAGCCAATGGACCAACCCGTCCGATGGACGAGGCCTAAAGCAAAGACGGTCCAGGGGGTCGCTCCCAGGTGGGACTGGACGAGCAGTCCCTCACCGACGCCAAAGATCACGAGTCCGAGAATCAGGACGAACCAAGTCGGCGGGGAGAGCCGCCAGTAGGAGTCGGCCGACCACGCGACGTGCGGGACGGCACGCGAAGGCCGGGGGATGCGCACTGAGATTTAGGCCAGGGCGCCGACGATGTAGTTGATGCAGGCACACAGCGCCGCCACGTCCTCGGGGTCAATGCCGGGAAACATGGCGATGCGCAGCTGGTTGCGGCCGAGCTTTCGGTAGGGCTCGGTGTCAACGATGCCGTTGGCGCGAAGCACCTTGGCAATAACGGCCGCGTCAATGGCGTCGTCAAAGTCAATGGTGCCGATGACGTGGCTGCGCTGGTCGGGGTTCGTTACGAAGGGCGTCGCAAAGTCTGAGGCGCTGGCCCACGAGTAGAGGATTTCGGCCGAGCGATCGCTGCGACCAGCGGAGAACTCCATGCCACCGTTGTCGTTGAACCACTTGATCTGGCTAGCCAACATGTGAATGGTCGCCAGCGCCGGGGTGTTGTAGGTCTGGTTAAGGCGCGAGTTCTCGAGAG
>CANGMP010000035.1 GCA_947455165.1 Acidimicrobiaceae bacterium
ACACCGGCGGCGATGAAGGCGTCACCCTCACCGGCACGGATGGCGTGCGCGGCCATGCGGATGGTCTGGAGCGAGGACGAGCAGTAACGGTTGACCGTTACGCCCGGCACGTTGTCGAGGCCGGCCAAAACGGCGGCCACACGAGCGATGTTGAAGCCCGACTCACCGGCAGGCTGACCACAGCCCAAGATGAGGTCTTCGATGCTCTGGGGGTCGAGGGCTGGAACCTTGTCGAGAACAGCCTTCACCACGAGTGCGGTGAGGTCGTCGGGACGGCACTCTGATAGTGAGCCCTTGAAGGCTCGACCGATCGCGGTGCGACCGGTGGCGACGATTACTGCTTCTGGCATGGATTCCTCCTGTTGCGGGGGTTACTGGTTGGTAACAAAGAGACAATAGCCGGATTTGGAGGACCAAATTAAGGATGCGCGAGGACTAGACCGGCCGCCACGCCGACCAGCAAGACCACGACCACCGGCACCTTCTTCGAGAACAGCGCCACCAGTCCTGCAACGGCAAAGACGGCGCCCACCCACTGGTTGATGGCCGCAGTAAAGAAGGGGGCCGTGCCGAGAATTAGTCCCGTCGAGGCGGGCAGCGCCCCCCAAAAGAACAACTTGACGTCGGCACGGTCACGCACCCGCTGCAGCGTGGGGGCCAAGAAAACGACCATTAGATAAGAGGGCAGGAACGCCAAGACGGCGCCTATGGCGGCCCCGCGGATGCCGTCGGCGTAGTAGCCAATGGCCGCGATGGTGCTAAAGACCGGACCGGGGGTGAGCTGTCCGATGGCCACCAGCACCACGAAGATCTGCTCACTCATCCAGTGGTGGGTCGTTACCGCGTCGGCCCGCATGATGGGAACGATGATAAATCCACCACCGACGCTCAGCAATCCAATCTTGAGCGCTAGTCCGGCCAGTGACGTCGATGCGGCCGGGAGGGAGCCGATCGCGAACTCCTTCTTGAAGTCCAGGTACGTTCGGCCTCGAATGTATTGAAAGCCACCGGCCGCCAGGATTATCACGACGGGGTTAAGGCGATTGAACTGCTCCGCTACTGCAGCCAGCACCAGAATTGAGACGAAGGTGTTCCGATTTTTCGGTGCGGCGACCTGTCTCGACTTAATTGATTCGGGAATGAGGACCCACGTGGAGAAGAGGACGATGGCCGGCATCATCCACGTCGCACCCGTCGCACCCTTTAACACCCAGTGACCCCACTGCTGGTTTGAGTGAATCGACATTGTTAAGGCAGTAACGAGTACTACAGCGGGAGTAATAAAGAGAAGAGCGGCTGCCGTGGCGCCGAGCGCACCGCGAGTGCGCCACCCGACCCACATCGCCATCTGGGTGGAGGTGGGTCCGGGAAGCAGGGTGCTTGATGCCAAGGCGTCCTTGAACTCGTCGTCGGCAATCTCACCGCTCTCTACCCAGGTGCGGCGAAGAGCCACGAGGTGGGCGGGTGGTCCACCAAAACCGGTGAGGCCGAGAATGCCAAAGCGCACCAGCAGGGTTCGCCACGAGGTCATGGCCAGAATCTAGTTAGCCACGGGTGTCGAGCCACTCAATGGCTTCGCGCTGGTGACGGGCGTAGTCCATCTTGCCGTTCACGGCGCGACCAATCGTTTCGACGAATCGGACGGCGCGCGGAGCCTTGTAGCTCGCGAGTTTGGACTTCACGTGAGCGATCAACTCGTCTTCGCTGGCTGTTTGGCCACTGTGGAACTCCACGGCGGCAACTACTTGTGATCCGTACTTCTCGCTCGGGGTGCCCACCACACAGGCATCGGCCACCGCGGAGTGAGTCTTGAGTGCCTCTTCGACTTCTTCGGGAAAGACCTTCTCTCCAGCCGTGTTGATGCACTGGCTGCCGCGACCGAGCAGATGGATGGAGCCGTCGTGGCGAACTTTGGCCATGTCGCCGGGCACCGAGTAGCGGATGCCGTCGATGGTCTGAAAGGTGGCGTCAGACTTTGCTTGATCCTTGTAATAACCCATTGGGTTGCGTCCGCCAATCATGAGGCGGCCAATCTCTTCGGTTCCAGGAGTGACGTCTCGTCCATCGTCGCCAACGACGCGAACCATCTCGCCGAGCTTGAAGCTGGCGGTCTGAGACATCTTGCGACTTGATGAAACACTTGAGCCCATGCCGAGGGCCTCGGAGGAACTAAAGGTGTCGACGAGCAGGACCGAGGGATAGAGAGCTAAGAGACCTTCCTTAATCTCTTGTGACCACATCGCACCAGAGCTCACAATCGCCACCAGAGAGCGGAATGGGTAGCGCTCAGGATGTTGACGTACTTCCAGCAGCAGAGGACGAGCGAACGGGTCACCGACAATGACGACAGCGTTGACGTCGAAGTCCTCGATGGTTTCGGCCAGCTCTTGTGGGTCAAACTTGCGGCTCGGCAACAAGACGACTCGTCCAGATTCGGCCAGTTGGCGAATGGCCGTAAAGAGGCCGGTGCCGTGCATGAGCGGGCAGGCCGGAAGTAGGCCGTAGCCGGGGCCCGCTTCGTCAATGAGGCGCTCCACATCACTGAGGTCGCCGTGTTCTGGGTACTTGCGAAAGCCGCCGGCATTGAGGCGAACAAAGAGGTCGTCTTGGCGCCACATGACACCCTTGGGCATGCCGGTGGTGCCGCCGGTGTACATCATGATGAGGTCGTCAGGCGACGATGTGCGCAGCGCGACCTGTTCGGTGGCGAGCACCTCGGCAAAGGGCGTCGCCCACGCCGGGCACTCGTCGGTGCCGTCGGCGACGTGGACGTAGGCCACGACGTTGGGGAGCGAGTCGCGCAGGGCGTTCACCTTCTCGGTGAAGGTGCCGTGAAAGACCAGGACTCGGGTGTCGGCGTTATCGAAGAGGTAGAGCAGTTCGTCGTGGCCGTAGCGGTAATTGGTGTTGATCGGTACACAGCCGGCGGCCATCGTCCCGGCGAAGGTCTGCAGGTACTCGGGGCAGTTGTAGAGATAGGTGGCCACCGTGCTCTGCTCGGGCAGATTGAGTCCGGCTAGGTACGAGCCGATGGACTCGAAGGAGTCGGCGAACTCGGCCCACGAGATGGTCGTGGTGCCACACTCGATGGCGCTGGCCGAGGGCTGCTTACGCGCAACCGTGCGCCACACGTCTACGTAGGTCCAACTACTCACGACAACCCCCTCTTGGTGGTGCCACGATAGTGAAGATTTTGACCGACCCTTATGGTCGGTCGGACCGCGAGTCGGTCGGTCGAGCTAGACCTCGAGCGGTCCGGCGTGGCCGAAGCCCTGGCGGATTCCCTGACCGGCCCGCTGGCTCAGCTGCTCGGGCTCAAAGAGCATCCAGTAGGCGTTGCGGGCGTGGTCGCGGGAGCGGTTTTCAAAGACCGAGGCCAGGACCTTGGGGTCATCGGCCTCGTCTTCGTGGACGAAGACTTCGAGAATCGGCGTGCTGGTGAGCAGCTGGGCCATCATGATGCCCTGGGCCGCTTCGTGGGCGCACTGCTTGTCGACCGCGGCGCTGCCGGGCATACCGAGGGCCACCACGATGGAGCAGTGGTCCTTTTCGATGAGGTTCTTGGCCGCCACGGCGAGGTCCTTAAAGCCGGGGACGGTCTTGGCGATGGTGACGAACTTCTCGCCGTAACCGGGGCACTGGGCCAGTTCGTTGAGGGCCGCTTGTCCCATGTTGTAGCGAGCGAACATGGTGTCGACGACACCGATGCGAACAACCTTGGTCGACTTCTCTTTTTTACCCATGGCTAAATCTTACGGTTCGCCCATTTTGGTCGTACCGAGCGGCGTTGGCCCAGAGCCGTCGTGGGGCGCCGTGTAGATTTAGGTGCCGTTTCACGCCGTTCGAAGCCCGATTGGATGTTCGTTTGACACTCCCACCCGTTCCGCCGACGTTTCGCCAGCGGTTGAGTTTCTACGTCGAAACACTGCACACGCTGCTGCGCATCGACGCCTCGGGATACTTCTTGCGTCAACGGTTCATTTCGGAGATCTCGACCAGTGGTTCCCCGAAGGCCGCTCTCTTTCGCCGAGTCCTGCCAATTGATTCGCTTCGCTTTCGCATCTTTCTCGCGATAATCGTTCGGCTCCTGCGTCTCTACTTGCGCTTGGAGACCCGTCGCTCCTCCTCTCGTCGACGGACGCTGCCCCACACGCCCGAAGTACAGCGAGTGGAGCAGGACACGCGCGAACTGCACTTTCTCCGTCCGGTCACGCACGAGGTGGTCGTCCTTATTCCCGTCCACAACAATTGGGCCACGACCGAACTGTGTCTGCGCTCGTTGATGATGACCTCGGTGGATACGCCGTATCGCCTCATGGTCGTCAACGACGGCTCGACCGACGAGACGGCTGAACGGCTGGCCGCCACCGCGGGCATCGACGTCGTCCAACTGGACGAGAACGTCGGGTTTCTCCGGGCCGTGCACGCCGGCTTCGCCGCCGCCAGCGAGCCCTACGTCGTGCTACTCAATAACGACACCGTCGTCACCGACGGCTGGCTCGACGCGCTGTATGACACGATGCGCCACGACCCGACGACCGGGGTTGTCGGCGCCATGCTGCTCTACCCCGACGGCGTCCTGCAGGAGGCCGGCTCGTTGATCTTCTCCAATGGTCGGGGTGTGAACTACGGCA
The DNA here is from genome assembly GCA_947455165.1 of Acidimicrobiaceae bacterium. Lineage (GTDB taxonomy): Bacteria > Actinomycetota > Acidimicrobiia > Acidimicrobiales > RAAP-2 > RAAP-2. The sequence continues at coordinate 4,635 of CANGMP010000035.1, forward strand.
AGGGTGACGACGCCACCCGGGCCTGGTACGCCTCGCCCCGCGAAGTCGACTACTGCTCGGGCGCCTGCATCATCGTGCGCCACTCAGTGTGGGTCGCCACTGGGGGCTTTGACCTCGACTTCGCTCCGGCCTACTACGAAGAGACGGACTTCGCCTTTTCGGTGCGTAAGGCCGGCTACCGCGTGCTCTACCAACCGGCCGCTCGGATCTACCACTTCGAAGGCGTCACGTACGGTCGAGACGAGAGCCCGAAGAAGAAGGCCCTCATGGACACCAACCGGGCCCGGTTGCAGACCAAGTGGACCACCGAACTAGCCGCACAGTGGGAACAGGGCGTCAGTCACCAGGTCGGACAGTCGTGGCGTAGTGCGCGGGGTCGCATTCTGGTCGTCGACTCCAGCGTGCCCCAGACCGACAAGGACGCCGGTTCGATTCGGATGTTCGAGATTGTTCGGATCTTGCGGGACCTGGGTTTTGCCGTGACCTTCATGTCGATGCGGGGCACGTTCGAAGAGCCCTACGTGAGCCAGTTGCGCCAGCTCGAAGTCGAGGTCATCAACGGCCGGGCCAACTACGGTCTCGAAATTCACCGACTGGCCCCCGTCCTGCGCGCGGCCATCTTGTCGCGACCCGACGACGCCAAGGTGACCGAGAACTTGGTGCGACACTTCGCACCCGAAGCCGCAGTCATCTATGACACCGTCGACCTGCACTTCGTGCGTGAGGCCCGCCGGGCCACAGTGGAGAACGACCCCAGTATCGAGGCCATCGCCGAGGAGTATCGCGAACTCGAAGTGGGTCTGGTGCGTCGCAGCGACGCGACCATCGTCGTTACCGATACCGAGCGCGACATTCTGAACGACATCGTGCCCGACGCCACGATCGCGGTCGTGCCGACGATCCACTCGGCCCACCAGCGCACCGTCGGGTTCGGTCCCCGCCGAGACATCCTCTTCGTCGGGAACTTCAACCACCTGCCGAATCGTGACGCGGTCACCTGGTTCGTCGAGGAGATCTTGCCTCTCGTTCGCGAGGAGCTGTCCGACGTTTCTTTCCGCGTCGTCGGCTCCCACCTGCCAGACTCCATCGCGGCCCTGGCCCGACCCGGGGTCGAGATCATTGGCTGGGTGCACGACCTAACGCCCCTCTACGACGAGGTTCGACTGGTCGTGGCCCCCCTGCGTTACGGCGCCGGCATTAAGGGCAAACTCGGCGAGAGTGCTTCGCGGGGCGTGCCCTTTGTCTGCACCAGCATCGCCACCGAGGGCACGACACTCACCAACGGCAGTGAGTGTCTCGTGGCGAGTGACGCCAAAGAATTCGCCGAAGCAGTGGTTCGCCTTTATTCGGAGGAACCACTCTGGGACCAGATGTCGCACCGAGCCCAAGCAGCCATTGAGGCGCAATGCTCGCCAGCCGTGGCCAAGGTCACGTTGACCAACCTGCTCGATTCACTCGGGCTGTAGGCCTACTGAGCGAAGTTCCACACACGCACGTCATCTTGATCGATGCCCGGGGTGCCAGCGAGAGCCGAGAACACGATCCGGGCACACGTCGGATTTGACGAATACGTCGTCGAGATGAGTTTGGTAACGCCCATGCCTCGGAGTTCCTGCTGCGCTTGACTCAGAAGGGTGAGATCGGGAATGGTTGGGGCCTTTGGCGTGTCGCACTGCGCCACGAGCAACTTGGCCGGCGTTGCCTCACTCGTCTGCGGCCCCGCTGAGCCGTACGCGAGTCGGAAGTTAAAGCCACTCACGGCCTGCCACATCATTGCCAACGGCGCCCCGTTTTGAGGCAGGGGAGAGGTTAGGACGACATCATTCAACGTGAGCTGGCTCGCGTGCGCCGACTGGAACCATTTCGGGACCTGTTGCTCCTCATTCGACATCGGCCAATTCGGCAGCAGCGCCAAGACGACGGCGACAGCAAGCGCGATGAGGCCCGAGAACCGGGCAGTGCGCATGCGTGAATCGACCGAACTCTTGACCGTGGCCAGTGCGCGATCGATGCCAATTGCAACAACGATCGCGAGGAAGAGCCACATGAACAAGGTCCACCGACTGGCAATCGAACTTTCCAGCAACGGCAGCGATTGAAAGAGCGTGAACGGACCCTGCACCCCGAGGGCGTGTCCCGCCATGCTCGGCTCCTTGCCCAATGAGAGGAGAAGGGCTACGAGGCCCCCGAGGCTGAGGATCCAGACCTCTCGCCGCCGCCAGATACGTGGCGCGACCACGGCGAGGAAGATGAGAAGCGGTATTCCGATGTAACCACCGGTTTCGAACATATCCGGGACAAAGCTCGGATTCATCAGGTAGGTGTACGAGTCGATGGTCTGAGAAATCCCGAATCCAAACTTCTGAATGGAACTGGGGAAGACAAAGCTCACAATGTCCATCTTGAGGTGATCTACGGTGCTCGCTGATCGGTATGCGCCAACCATATGGCCTTTGCCGTAGAGGAATTCGTAGAGAAAGAGTCCTAGGGGAAACGCCGCAAAACCGGCGGCCGTGGCCAGACATTTGCCAACGTAGGCCGACGCTGCACGGGGTCGCCGCACCAACGAGGCGGCCACGATGATTATTGGCACGATGGCGCAGATAAGAGCGTCAAGCAGGAGCTCGGGAGAAATTCCAATCTGCACGATGAGGCAGAGCGTCAAGAGGCCACCGGAAATTCGAGGCGACCAGACTTGGCGAACAAAGATTTCGTGAATCGCCACAATCATTGCCGGAAAGACATAGATGGAGCTGAGGAAGAGGTGTCCCCACAGCTGGGCCGCCATGAAGGGAGAGAAGCCATACAGCAATCCTGCGGCGAATCGAGCCGAGCGGTTGGAGGCGAATCGTCCGGCGGCCCAGTACATAGCCAGAGCCGACACGACTGTGGAAACGACCGTCAGGAAGTTGTACGAAAAGACTGGCCCCCAGATCCACGTCAACGGAGCCGCCAGGGTGCCGAGAAACGGCATGGAGGTCACGTTGGTCAGGTTGATGCCTCGCGGCACATTGGCGACATCAGTAAAGAAGGGACTGTGAAAGTGACGCAGTTGGTGTGCGACGACACCCAGAAACCACACTTCGTGTCCCGTATCTCCGCCCGTTCCACCAGTCAGCGTGTGGGTTGGACCTTGGAGCCACGTATTCAGGTTGGGGAGAAAGGAGAGTGGCAGGTAGAGCCAAGCCACGTAAGGAGCGAAACGATTCGTAAATTTGCGTTCATTTCGTCGCTCGGAACGGCTTTGCTGACGTTCAAGCACAGCGTTAATTTAGCCAACATTTGTTGGTGCATGAGAGCGGTCAACAAACTCCGAGTTGGCAACGACTACCTTGCCTCTATGCAGTTTGGCGAATTTAGCGAAAACGCGCTCGCGAAGTTTTGGCGTGCCGAAACGCGATCTCTTGAAGAGACGTTTGACACCAAGCACAACGCATTGACATTAATTCGATACGTGTTCGCCGCCATGGTGGTGGTGGCCCACAGCTTCGCCCTCGGTGGCTATCACGCAGGGCACGACCCTCTGTGGTTCTGGTCGGGACACCAGGTTGATCTCGGCGGTTTGGCTGTTGACGGCTTCTTTATTGTCTCGGGCTTCCTCGTGGCGCGAAGCTACGAATCAGTTCAGAACCCCTGGAACTTCTTGTTTCGCCGGGGAATTCGCGTGCTCCCGGCGTACTGGCTCGCGCTCGTACTCGGCGCTCTGGTAGTCGGGCCGTTGGCCTGGTTTCACGAACACGGCAAGATTGCTGGCTACTTTGCCAATACATCGACCGGGCCGTGGCACTACATCACGACCAACTTCTTGGTGACGGTGAACCAATGGAACGTCAATTCGCTGTTCGGCGACACTCCCTACGCCCACGCGGGTGCCATTTTGGCCGTCAATGGCTCGTTATGGACCCTGATTTTTGAGGTGAAGTGTTACATCCTCTTGGCCATTCTCGGCGGTCTCGGTCTGCTGCGATATCGACGACTCGTGGTGATCTTGGCCGCCTTCTTCTTCGTCATGATGGTTGTGGGGCATGCGAACCCGGACATGTCGATCAACATCATTCCCTTGTTCTTTCCAATGTGGGCCAGCGCGCTCCCGTTCTTCTTCTTCACGGGCGCGGCCTTCCACCACTATCGCCACGAGCTGCCCATCAACAATCGACTCGGGATTATCGCCTGGATCGTGGCTTTTTACACCATGATGAATACTGGCTATCTCATCCTCGGTCAGTTGGCGCTGACCTACGGCGTTGTGTGGCTCGTTGCCTCGTTTTCTGCACCATGGTTCGAAAAATGGGGCGACCCGACCTACGGAACGTACATATTTGCCTACCTCGTCCAGGTACTGATGGCCGAGTTTGGTTTCAACTACGAACAAAAGTGGCACAGCCATCTCATGGAAGTTGTCTACATTGCGCTCAGCGTGTTGCTGTCCACGGCGATTGGCTACCTGAGTTGGCACCTCCTGGAGAAGAGAGTCCTGTCGCTGAAGCAGCGGTGGCCCGGTCGTTCCGAGAAATCCGTAGTGTCCTCGTAGGGGGCAACTAGCGTGACATCGTGTCAGTGAAGCCCCAAAAGCACCTCATTTTGCACGTCGGCACTCACAAGACGGGCACGACGTCGGTGCAGACGATGATGGGCACGCACCGAGATTTCTTCGAAACCCAGGGTGTGCTCTTTCCTCGAGCGGGCCACGTCCGCAACGGTGGCCACCACAACATTGTCTGGGAGCTCAATGGCGACGCCGGGTTTGATCCGTCCGTCGGCACGTTGGATGATTTGGCGACCGAACTGCGCGATACGCCATATTCCTCGGTCGTTTTGAGTTCAGAAGATTTTGAATTCTGGTACTTGCGACCCGATCTCCTCGAGCGTTTGAAGGCCGTCGCCGAGCAGGCCGGCTTTGTCATCGATGTGCTCTTAGTCCTACGCCCGGTGAATGAGTACGTCGAAAGTCTTTACAAGGAGCTCATCAAGCACGGGCTGACAGTGTCGCGATCTTCATTCTTCGAGACCATCGTTTCAACGGGCGGCTACCCATTTAAAGAGCGCCTCTACCGCTTTGACTACGCCGAGATGGTTCAAGGTTTTGACGCCGCATTTGGCGCAGACCACGTCTTTGTGTTGCCCTACGACGTGACGGACTCCAATACACCGTTCTTTGCCGCCTGCGGAAAGATTTTTGGGTTCCCGGTTCATCACATAGCGGTCTGGGGAAGGCAAAACCCCCGTCGCCCTCCGCTCCGCTTCCGTTTGCGCCACCCTCTTAAGGGCCACCGCCGCGAAACACTCTCTAAGCACGAGCTCGCACTCCTCGCCGAACGATTCCCGACGCCTATCGCGCAGCTCGTTCGACTGCCGGCTTAGGGGCGAAGCGAATATCGAGGCCCCAGAAGTTCAAGTCGGGCCGGCGCGTAGACGTCCTGAAACGAACTGCAGATATCCCAGTACTGAATGAATCGGTAGTGGTCCTCAAGGGCCTCATTGTGGCCACGCGAAGCCTTACCGATGTGGATTAGTTCGACGTTCGGGGTAAAGAGCGTTTCGTAACCAGCCGCCGAAAGTCTGAGACAGACGTCAACGTCGTTGAAGGTGACGGCCAACGTCTCGTCCATACCCCCGACTTCGTTCCACTTGCGTCGTTCAAATACTTGACAGGCTCCCGTCACGGCTGCGACGTTGCGAATGGAGAAAATAAAGTCGTCGTTCCAGCCGTAGTTGACCCCTCGCTGGAGGTGCTGCGGGTAGGGCGTGATCGTGATTCCATCGTGGTCCGAGGCACCTTCGGCATTGAGGAGTCGCGGTCCGGCAATACCGACGTCGGGCAACATCGCGTAGCCCACCAGCGTCGAGAGCCACGTGAGGTCGGTCACAATCACGTCGTTATTGAGCGTCACGACGACGTCAGCCGAACTGGCCGCGACGCCACGATTGATGATGCTGGCGTAGTTGAAGGGCCCAGGGCATTTGGTAACGGGCATCGTCTCGAGGTAAGCGAGCGTTGCGGACTCGGTCGAATCGTTGTCGAGCACCACGACGCGATAGTTCTCGTAGTCCGTGTGGCTCGCAATCGAGTCAATGCACTGTCGCAGCAGGTCGAGGCGATCGCGAGTCGGAATAAGAATGTCAACCGTGGGCTGTGGTGACGGCAGAGTTACGCGCCAGTCGATGACCTGTGGTGAAATCACTTTGCTCTTCGGCGTGACTCCTCGACGTTGCAGCGCCTGCTCGCTCGCTCGCTGGTGGAGCGGGCCGGGTGGTTGAGGCCACGCCAGCACCGTGTCAATCCGGGCGAACGAGGCCCCCGACTCGACGAGGCGGAGAAGTAAGTCGGCAATGGCTGCCTCGCCCATCGTGCGATCGAGTCCGCCCACACGCAGCCAAGCGTCGCGTCGAATCAGTACTGAGCGGCCCAGCTGGTTGTAGCCGAGCAAGGTGTGGCGACCGGGTGCGAGCGGAGTGAGGTTTTCGAAACCTGGAGCCGTTTCGTCGCAGTAGAGAACGTCGACGTCAGGTGCCGACTTAGTCAGTTCGAAGATCCCATTCGGCCCGCCCTCCATGTCGTGCGGGAGAACCGGGAAGATCCACGTGTGTTCAGTCGTCGTCGCAACTGCGGCGTTGGTCTGGTCGATGAGATCCGGGCTCTCGCCAATGGCGCGCCAGAGTACGTCGTTTGGAAGAAAGGGTGGTTGGGGAGGACTCCAGCTATGGCTGAGGCGTGGCGTCCACGAGACTGCAGGTGAAGCCGACAGCGCGCGTCCTAGTAGTCGTTTCGCTGCTCGATACTGAGAAGATCCTGGCGGTGCGAAGCGCAGGGCCAGACCCGGTCGACCAAGGTTGCGCTGAATGCGAGCTTGATGCGTCTGCCAGCGGCGGCGGGCATCTTCAATGGTTATGGTTCCGAGATCGCCCGGAACGTGTCGAGTGACCTTGTTCACGAGGCGAATCCCTTGCTCCCCGCGGGCGTAACGTGGGAGAAGTCCATAGCGGAACTTTAGTAGCGAGTGTCAATCGCCCCTCGGTGGCGCTCGCCTACATTCAGATATGGGATTTGCAACTGTTTGTATTCCAGAGGAGACGGATTTATGGCGTGGGACTTCGAAACTGACCCTGAATTTGAAGCGCAACTGGTTTGGATGCGTGCCTTCGTGAAGGAGGAGATCTTCCCGCTGGAGACGCTCCGTCTGCCCTACGACGATGTTCTCAAGATCATCAAGCCCCTCCAAGAGCAGGTCAAGGCCCGCGGCCTGTGGGCTGCCCACCTCCCCGCCGAACTCGGCGGCATGGGTTTTGGTCAAGTGCGCCTCGGTCTTATGCACGAAATCCTCGGCCAGTCGCCCTACGCGCCGCTCGTCTTTGGCAACAACGCCCCCGACAGCGGTAACGCCGAACTGTTGGCCGCTGGCATGGAGATGACCGGTCGCCACGATATTCGCGAACGCTGGATGCAGCCTCTCCTCGACGGCAAGATTCGCTCCGGCTTTTCCATGACCGAGCCCCACACGGCCGGCAGTGATCCCCGCCTCCTCAAGACGTCTGCCGTCAAGGATGGTGACGACTGGGTCATCAATGGTCGCAAGTGGTACACCACCAATGGTTCAGTCGCCGACATTTTGGTCGTGATGGCCGTCACCAACCCCGACGTTCACCCCTACCAGGGCTCTTCGATGTTCGTCGTGCCCGTCACGACCCCCGGCGTCAAGATTCTCCGTGACGTGGGTGCCATGGACGACCCCCAGGTCGAGTACGGCCGCTTCGGCAATCACGCCGAGATCCTCTACGAAGACGTCCGCATTCCGGCCGACCACCTGATCGGACCGGAAGGGGCCGGCTTCCTGCTGGCCCAGGCCCGTCTCGGCCCGGGTCGCATTCACCACTGCATGCGTTGGTTGGGCCAGAGCCAGCGGGCCTTCGACATGATGTGCGAACGGGCCCTGAGTCGCTACACCCACGGTTCGCTCCTCAGCGAGAAGCAGACAATTCAGAACTGGATTGCTGACTCCATGGCCGAAATGCACGCCGCTCGTTTGATGACGCTGCACGCGGCGTGGAAAATGGACCAGGTTGGGGCTTCGGCATCACGCGTGGAGATTGCCATGATCAAGTACTACGGCGCGACCGTGTTGCACAACGTGATCGACCGAGCTCTCCAGACCTACGGTTCGCTCGGTTACTCCTCAGACATGCCGCTCGAGGCCATGTATCGCGCCGCCCGCGCCGCTCGAATTTATGACGGACCGGACGAAGTGCACCGCCAGACGGTGGCGCGCCACGCCCTCAAGAACTACGCGCCGAGCGAGATTCCGACCGATCACATCCCGACCCGTCAGGCCGCCGCACGGGACAAGTTTGCTGAAATGTTGGAGCTCTTCGAAATCGAGCAGGCCTAGAGACGTCGGAGCCGAGACACGACGTGGGCCGCTCAAGCGCCCAGTAGCGCCAACGGAACCACGCCAATATTGTCCGTGCGGCGATAGGCCTCAGCACCAGTTGTGATCACAATGGCATCGAGCAGTTCGTCGCCGATTTGATCCCGCAACCAGTGAAGGTGTCGAACGTCATGGTCTCCCACAGTGGACGACAATTTCACTTCAAGGGCGACGACCTTGCCGTCGCCGCGGATGACAATCAGGTCAACCTCATGCAATCCCCCCGGGGTCCGAAGATGACCCACCGACGCTTCGGCACTTTGTGCAAAGACCCGCACGCTCTGGGTGGCGAGCGACTCCAGTAACGACCCAAGGAACGTTCCGTCACGAGGAATAGAAGTAGGTCCCTGGCCGTCAAGTAGTGCACTCGCGTCAAGACCCAGAAGGCGCACTGCCAGCGCGGGGTCTACGAGGTGATGCTTCGGTGCAGCATTGAGGCGCTGCAGGTGGTTATGTGATGGAGACCACGCCGCGAGTTCATCGAGTATCCACAGACGTTCCAAGGCAGATCGGTAGCCCTGAATAGTTGTCTTGGCTGGTTTGTCGTCCTCGCCGCCGGTTGCCGCGTTGCGGATTTTGTCAAACGAAGTGCTGGTTGAAGTAGCGGCCGCAAACGCGCGCACCCACCGCCACATCGTGGCGGGATTCCTCAACTCCACCCCCAGCTCCGGTAGATCGGTATCAACAATTCGAGCTAGGTAGCCATCGAGTGCTGCCCGTTGCGCCCGCTCGTCACTAAAACGGATACCTGGGAAACCTCCGGTCACCAATTCGCGGGTGTAGTCCTCAAGGGTTGCGTCGGTGGTGCCTTCCAGCGGAGGTCGCGAACCACTCAGTAACGATCGCAAGGACACTGACGGAGCAGCTAAACCCCGTTCAACGAGAGTTAACGGTCGCATGCGAATGGGAACGATACGACCGGCCCCGCTATGGGTTGGTCGTTCACTCGGTGTGGCCGATCCCGTCAACAGGAATCGGCCCGGAGAGGGATCGTCGTCAACTGCTCGCCGCACAATGTCCCAGGAAGATGGGAAGCGCTGCCACTCATCAATAACGATGGGGAAACGTCCTTGCGTGAGTCGTGATGGCTGGGCTCGGACAATTTCAAGTTCCGCGGGGTCATCCAGTCGCCGTACGACACCACCTCGCTGGGTAGCCGTCGTGGTCTTACCTACCCCCTTAGGGCCTTCCAAGCTAATTGCCGGGAGGTGCGGAAGGAGGGCGTCTAGCTCGTCATCCAGGACTCGTCGCTGGTAGTCGGAAGTCCTTGGAGTCACGCCCCTACACTACTGTTTATGGGGTCACTACGCTACTGTTTATTGGGTCACTACGCTACTATCTGTGCTGATTGTTAGCGGAAAGTGCCGGAACGCCTAGGCGGCCCGCTCGTTAACGACGGGGAGCCAACCCCTCGATGGCG
>CANGMP010000036.1 GCA_947455165.1 Acidimicrobiaceae bacterium
GACCCGTGAGCTTCTCTACTTCTCTAAGTTTCACAATGATTTGTTCAACGGTGAACTTCTTCGGTGCTGCCATTAACTACCTTCTCTCCCCTATCACTTTGATAGAACTCTGACACTCAATGTGGACCAGATTTTGGGGGGCCGGACAGCCGAAATTTTCGAGAGGCACATAGACGCCGAAGTAGCAGCGCATTCGAGACATGGATGCCGGACACTAGAAAGCGCAATGCGATGTTCTAACCAATTCGAAGATGCAAAGAAGTGCGAAAGCCCCGAGTTACCAGGTCGCCTTTCGACGCCCGGCCCCTCGGGGCTTTCGAGGCACACGATGCAGACCCCGTGTCGGACAGGATCTACCTCGCGGCAGGCCTTCTACCAAGCTCGCCCCAGGTCAGCCAACCTCTCCGGGTTGCCTGATTCAAACGTTCCATCTCTCTCGCGAGAGCCCTCACGCTTGCGAGCTTCGGTATTTCAACCGCCGCTCGGTGGCAGGTACTTCGTAAACAGCAGAAGTATCGTGCCATCCATTACCCGGCGAGAAACCTGAAAACGCCAAATCGCACAGAGAAAGCAACAGCCTCATCTTCGAAAAACACCGTTGAGTGGTGCAAAACCCGAAGAGACCGCGAAGTTTCGAGCAGCTTTCCCACAGCCCTAGGGGCAAAGGAATGCCACGACGCCGATGATCCGAAAGGCGAGGGCCAACGTGGCGCTGCGCAACGTGGCAACAAGGTCAGAACCCGACTTCGTTCCGGCGCGCCAGCGAACATCGGCTCGATCGAGGTGGTGCGCAGCTGCCCCACGTGCAAGCGCCCAGCGCTCTCGTCGCTGTGGCGCACCAAAGATGACGTGGAGGAGCATGCGTTGGCGACCACGACGACGGGCTGACGTTGCCTGTGAACGTTGCCCCGGCGTGCGGCGATACTTCACGACCAGTGAGTCACACAGAGTGAGTTCGCCCAGACGTCCGAGTCGAAGCAGGAAGTCCAAGTCTTCGCTGCGACCAATCGCTACGTCATACCCGGTCAGTTCAAGGGCGGCCTTGCGCCGCACGAGCACACCGCTCGGTGGCGGAATGACGAGGCGGGTGAGGAGCGCTTCACCGGTAAGTGGCGAGGGAATGAGTTCACCCGACCGACGCACGACGGGACGCAGCTGCACCGTGTTCCATGTTCCGATATCGAGCGGTTGGCCCAGATCGTCGATTGCTTCGAAGCGTCCGAGTACGGCGACGGTGTTCGAATTCACGGCGCCGTGCAAGGTGGCGAGTGCCGTCGGCTCCAACAAGTCATCACCGTCAAGAAAGAGAACCCACTCGCCCCGAGCGGCCTCGAGTCCGGCGTTACGAGCTACGGCTGGGCCACCAGACTCAGTGCGGTGCAGAACGCGGACGCGCTGATCGTCCCGAGCCAGTTGGTCGGCGATATCGCCACTTCGGTCACGAGAGCCGTCGTCCACGATGATGACTTCGAATGGACTGTTCGCCAAGGCCGAGTGCACCGAGGCAGCCAGTGTGGTCTCGGCGCCGTAGGCAGGAATGACGACAGAGACGGTCACGCGACTACTTGGCTTTGATCTGCCAGAGACCTTCGCCGTTCACAATGAGCCAGTACTTATCGGGCAGATTCGACAGTTCAAGATGCTTGCTGAACGACTGCGAATCGATGGCCCACAGTTTGGGAGTACTTAACGTGCCGTCCGACATCGTCATGGTGAAGTGGTTTCCAATGGCCCCAATGAATCCAAGATCCAAGGTCATCGAGCGACTCGAAAAGGGGCCGAGAATGCTTTCGCCACCACTCAAGTATGAATAGGGCAACTTCATCGTCGGCAAGCTCGAAGGATCAATCAGTGAAATCGTCCACTGGCGGTCGGCAATGACTCCTACTGAGAGATCCCCGGCCGGATACTGAGCGGGCGTCGAGATGGTCGACTTGCCCGTCGTATTCAGCGGCACGTCGATTACTGCACCGGTGGAGTCGTGAACAATGACACCGAAGTTGGTAACGCAGTGGCACTGGAAGTACCAGATCATCAACTTGCCCGTTGAGTGAAAATGAAGCGACGAGGCGGACTTCGTTCCGGAAATCTGTTGGAGTTGGGCCGAACCTGGCGCTACGGGTGGGAAGTAGACGGGTTTGATCTGGTTCTGCGACTGCGTCGGGAACGTTGAGGGCGGTGCCGCTACCTTGGCCGAATACTTAAAGGCCAAGGCGCCAATAAAGCCGGCCACGACAATGGCCGAGACGATAATTCCGGGCCACCGGCGGCGAGGCTGCCACGCGTCCCACGCCGGGTCATACGGGCGACCCTTACGCAACGTGACACCGCTGCCAAACGCCGGGTCGTCAGTCGGCATCCCGTCACCCGACCGAGGCTTGCTCGGTCGAATTACGAGGTTGGGGCGGCGCACGCACTCATCGTAGTTGGCAGGGCCAAGCGGGCTGGGGCTAGAAAATGCCCAGGGTGACCACCGCTACTTGCGCCAGAACAGATAGTGCTTCACGCCGCTCGGGCTGGCAATCTCCTCGTGGTCGAACCGATCGAAGAGCTCTTCGGGTCCAGTCCAAAAGCGCTCACCTCGACCGAAGACCATTGGTGAGACGACGACGTGGAGTGTGTCGACCAGGTCGGCATCCAGGAAGGTTCGATTGGTCTGAACACCACCGCCGAGTCGCACATCGAGGCCGTTGGCAGCGGCCTTGGCTTCGCGCACAATGTCGGCTGGAGTACCTGCAACAAAATGAAACGTGGTATCAGCCAGCGTCAAGGGTGGTCGAGCGTGGTGGGTCAAGACAAAGACCGGAACGTGAAACGGTGGATCATCTCCCCACCAACCTTGCCACTGCTCATCTACCCAAGGGCCCCGGACGGGTCCAAATTTGTTCCGACCCATGATCTCAGCACCAATACCGACGTTCATGTCGCGAGCCAGCACATCATCAATGCCTCGCGTGCCGATCGGACCTGAAAACGATGCCGTCTGGAATCGCCAGGCAAAGAGCTCCGCAGGACTCACGTGACCAAAGGGCTGCTCGAGGCTTTGTCCCTCGCCGCTACCGAAGCCATCGGACGAAACTGTAAAGGACTGAATCTTCACGAGCTGAGTCATCGCAACGTCCTTTGCATTCGAAGGTGCGATGACCCGCATCCTTGGTGAAATCGGTGGAGAGTAGGGGATTCGAACCCCTGGCCTCGTCATTGCGAACGACGCGCTCTACCAACTGAGCTAACCCCCCGTAGGGAGTATCGATACTAGCGGAGGGCGAAACGCCCTACTGGCCGACGGCGAACTGAGCGCGAGCAAAGCCCGCGCTCGGCGATGGGCTGTAGAACTCGTCGTTGGTTTCGACGTGCGCGGCCGGCTCGGCCGGGGTCGTGCGAGGACGCAGCGGGACGATGTTGTCCGGCATGAAGGCTGACTCGTTGACCGGAGCCGCCGTGCGGTCCTGCTGAATCATGAAGTAGATCATGAGTGAGAACCAAGTAGCGAAGGCCAACCACGTCATCACCGAGGCAAAGACGAAGAGTCCCCATCCGGTGAGCAGCGCCGGAACGGTCGTGCCGGCAATGGCAATGGCCATCCACTTGAGCACCTGACGGCGGCGCAGAGCGGCCTGGCGACGGGCTGAAATTGCGTAGGACTGAACCTGCTGTGGTGTGGCGAGGGGGCGGGAATACGCCTCGGCGCGAGGATTCAGTTCAACCGAGTGTGCGGCTCGCGTCGGTAGTGCGTTTCGATCAACGACTTCACCATCCTCGTTGACGAACTGACCGGTCCACTCATCGAATACCACCGTGCCCGATACGACGGGGGCCGACTGAACCGCCACCGTGCGCGCCTGTTCGGCACGGTCTTGCGGAGCCTGCTCCATGTAGTCCCACACGCGGTCCAGGCGACGAGGCATGGGGGCGGCGTGAGGCTCAGCGGCGATGTGCGGTTCCCCGACGTGATCAAAGCCCGGAAGTTCCGAGAGTGGTCCATCGTTTCGCTTCATGCGACCGAGTGCGTTAATCGAAGCAAATTGGCGACTGTTCTTGATGGCGGGGGCAAAAAAGAGCACGGCGACTGCTACCCAGCAGATCACCAAAAACATCAAGAGTGCCGACACAACCAAATCTCCCACTTCGCCTTGCAGGACTGGGGAAAAAATTACCCCTCTTTTTGTGGAAATTGGTGGATACTCAGCCCTCGTGCAGGCCGCACTCTTCCTTGTCGCTACCGGCCCATCGACCGGAGCGTCGGTCTTGACCCGGGAGTGGCTTCACGGTGACCGCGGCACACCCGATCGAGGCGTACCCCTTCGACCACAGTGGGTGCTCGGGTAGGCCCTTGGAGCTCAAGTAGTAGGCGACGTCGTCGTCACTCCACGTCGCGAGTGGGTTGACCTTCACGAGGCCGAACTTCTCGTCCCACGAGACCACGGGCATGCCGGCCCGCGTCGGGGCGTCGACTCGCTTGACGCCGGTAAACCAGGCGGCCCGCCCGGCCACGGCGCGCTGCAGGGGCACGACCTTGCGCAGCTCACAGCAGTTCCCGGTGCCACAAGGCGTGGCGTCGGCTTCGGGACCCGGGGTCACGCGATTGATGTTGAGGTTCCACAGTTCACGAAGTTGATCGACGAACTGGTAGGTCTCGGGGAAGTGACCACCCGTGTCGAGGAAGATCACTTCAACGTTCGCGAGTTGTTCGTGCAGCATGTGCAGGAGCGCCACGTCTTCGAAGGAACAGGCGAAGGTCACGTCGTCTCCGAATTCACCGAGAGTCCACGCAATCACTTCTTGCGGCGTGGCGTGTTCGAGCGTCTCGGCAATCGTTACCAAGTCGTAATCTTTAGGAGCACTTCCTGCCATTTTTTCGTGCCTTTCGTTGCGGCGTCACTTTTGGTTTTTCCTAGCGCTTCACTAGTATTTATATACGCGCTTTAGCGTAAACCACTCATGACTACTTCAACTCACCCCCAAATCGACCATCTGGACCTGCTCGAATCCCACGCGATGTTCATCATTCGCGAAGTGGTGGCCGAGTGCGAGCGTCCAGTCCTCCTTTTCTCCGGTGGCAAGGACTCGGCCGTGCTCTTGCACATCGCCGTCAAGGCCTTCGCCCCCCAAAAGTTGCCTTTCCCGGTGATGCACGTCGACACCGGCCACAACTTCCCCGAGGTCATTGCCTACCGTGACGAGCGCGTGGCGACCCTCGCCTTACGTCTCGAGGTGGCCAGCGTCCAACAGGCCATTGACGAAGGCCGCGTTCCCGATCCGGGCCCGCTCGGCATGCGCAACCGTTTGCAGACCAACGCCCTGCTTCACGGAATCTCTAAGCACAAGTTCGACGCCGCCTTCGGTGGTGCCCGTCGCGACGAGGACAAGGCCCGCGCCAAGGAACGTGTTCTCTCTTTCCGTAACGCCTTTGGTGAGTGGGACCCGAAGAACCAGCGCCCCGAACTCTGGCAGCTCTACCAAGGCAAGGTCAACAACGGTGAAAACCTGCGGGCCTTCCCCCTGTCGGACTGGACTGAACTCGACATCTGGAACTACATCCGCCGCGAGAACGTGCCACTCCCCTCGATCTACTTCGCCCACGAACGTCCGGTGCTGCAGCGCGACAACATGTGGCTGGCCGTCGGTGAGTTCGTTCACCCCGAGCCCGGCGAAGTTGTCGAGCGCCACCTCGTTCGCTTCCGCACGGTGGGTGACGCCTCGTGCACCGGCGCGGTGCGCTCCTCGGCCGACACGCTGGACGCCATCATCGCCGAAGTTTCAACGACCAATCTCTCCGAGCGCGGTGCCACTCGAGCGGACGACCGCTTCAGTGAAACTGCCATGGAGGACCGCAAGCGTGAGGGTTACTTCTAATGTCCGAACCAACCTCTGACCTCCTTCGCTTCGCGACCGTCGGCTCCGTCGACGACGGCAAGTCGACGTTGATTGGTCGACTCCTCGTTGACACCCGTCAGCTCTTTGACGACCAGCTCGAAGCCGTCGCGACGGCTTCGGCCAAGCGCGGTGTCGGTGACCTCGACCTCAGTTTCGTGACTGACGGTCTGCGCGCCGAGCGCGAGCAGGGCATCACCATCGACGTGGCCTACCGCTACGCCGCCACGCCGACCCGCAAGTTCGTCATCGCCGACTGCCCCGGCCACGTCCAGTACACGAGAAACATGGCTACCGGAGCCAGCACGGCCGAAGTGGCCCTCGTCGTTCTTGACGCCAACGAGGGACTCAAGGAACAGACCCGTCGCCACCTCTGCATCGCCGCCCTGTTGGGTGTGCGAGTCGTCATTGTTGCCGCCAACAAGATGGACCTCACCCAGTGGGACGAGTCGGTCTACACCAAGGTCGTCGACCAGGTGAACGACGTCGCCCAGCGTCTTGGCTTCACCGACACCACGGTGATTCCCGTATCGGCTCTCAAGGGCGACAACGTCGTTGAGCGCAGCTACGTCGCCACTTGGTATCAGGGCCCCACGGTGCTCGAAGCACTCGAGAGTGCCCCGGCCGGATCGTGGGCCTCGTCGGCCAGCGGTGCCCGTCTCCCGATTCAGTGGGTCCTGCGCCAAAACGGCGGCGGACGCACCTACGCCGGCATGGTTAACGGTGGCGAGTTCACCGTGGGTCAGCAAGTCACTCTCATGCCCCAGGGCATCACGACGACTCTCAAGGCCATCAACGGCCCGCGCGGGGCACTCGACGTGGCGTTGCCGGGACTCTCGGTCGACTTTGACTTGGCCGATGACACTGACGCTGGCCGTGGCGACCTGCTCGCCACGGCTCCCCTGCCAACGGCCACTCGTGAGTTCGAAGCAACAATCTGTTGGTTCTCCGACAAGCCGGTCATGGCGGGCACTCGTCTACGACTCAAGCACACCACCCGTTCAACGCCCGTCATGGTCCGGTCCATTGCCGGTCAACTCGACGTGGGAAACTTGACCGTTGCTGATGTCACCGAACTCAAGATGAACGACATTGGTCTCGTCAATCTCATGACGGCCGAGCCGATCGTCGTCGACGACTACCGCGACAACCGAGTCACGGGAAGCTTCATCTTGATCGACGAAGTAACCAACGCCACCGTGGCCGCCGGCATGATTGGCCACGCCAACTTCATCTAAGTGTTGGTACCGCGGGGCGCCTTAGCCCCACTGCACCAACATGGCGATCGTGGCCAGCGCAATAGCGACGAGCACCACGTCTAGTCCACGGTTCATGGCTCGCACGGTCGTGGCTTCGAGCGCTTCGCCCTTGGCGTGAGCGGCTGCGAGTTCACGTTCGGCCGGCAAGACGCGCATCTCCAGCGCACCGGCCGCGACGAAGTAGAGCACCAGCGCCGAGATAATCCAGGCCTGACCAAAACTGATCGGATCATTGGTTCCCTGCGATGCCCCGAGAACGGCAAAGCCGGTCAGTGGAATCAGGTGAATCAGTCGAGCGGCCCAGTTACGACCGGTCGGGAGTCGCAGTTGACCTCGGCCCGTGGCGGCAGCCTGGGCCGTCAGTTTCATCGAGACGAGAACGACCACGCCCACGAGGGCCGCGATGATGTGGGCGAGAAAGAACAGGTCTCGAGCCATGGCGAACTACGACCCCAGGAGAACGTCGGCGGCCGTGTAGGGATCGACTTCGCCCGCAACCAGACGGGCCACCTGGGCCTCGTAGTCATCACCGTTCGCGAGCTGGGACACTCGATTAGCGACGACGGCACTCAAGACGCGCTGGAGTTCAACGCGGGTGCGGAGACGGCGGCGCTGCATGAACTGGTCACCGGACTCCAAGAAGTCTCGGTGGGTGCAGATCTCCTCCCACAGTTGCGTGAGACCCCGTCCGTCCGTGGCCACCGTTTCGGTGATGGTGGGACGCCACTCACGCTCGCCGCCGAGATCGAGCATCTGCTCGAGGTCGCGGCGAACCGAATTGATGTCGGGTCGGTCGGCTTTGTTAATTACGAACAGGTCGGCCACCTCTAAGAGACCGGCCTTATTGGCCTGCATGGAATCGCCGGCGCCGGGAATGGTGACCACGATCGTCGTGTCGGCCGCCGAGGCAATTTCGACTTCCATCTGACCAACGCCAACCGTTTCGACGAGCACGACGGAAAAACCGACGGAGCCGAGCACTCGCACGGCGTCGGGCACCGCGAGACTCAGGCCGCCGAGGTGGCCACGGGTCGCCATGGAGCGAATAAAGACTCGCTCATCGGTGGCGTGTTCTTGCATCCGCACACGGTCGCCGAGGATCGCTCCACCGGTGAAGGGGCTCGTCGGGTCGACGGCCAAAATAGCGATTGCCCCGAAAGGGTGAGCACCGTGGAAGCTCCCGGTGTTGAGCGCTTCGGTAATGAGCCGGTCCGTCAGCGTGGACTTACCGGCCCCGGGAGGACCGGTGATGCCAACGACGTAGGGAGCTGGGGTGCGATAGGCCTCAGCCACGGTCTGTCGGTGGAGGGGTCCACCGCTCTCGACGTAGGTCAAAAGACGGGCGAGCGCGACTCGACTGCCCTCGCGCGCTTGGGCGAAGAGTTCGACGGGATCGCGAGAAATCATTAGACCAGTTCTACCTTGGCGCCGAGTGAACGCAGACGGCCCGGCAGGTCGTCATAGCCGCGCTCGAGGTGCTCGACCCCACTCACGTGGGTAGTCCCCGGAGCCAGAAGACCAACAATGACACAGGCTGCGCCGGCCCGGATGTCGTGAGCCAAGACGTCGGCACCGTGGAGTTGATTGGTCCCGTGCACTACGGCGTGGTGGCCATCGGTCTCAATCACCGCACCCATCTTGATGAGTTCGTCCACGTAGCGAAATCGGCCGTCGAAGAGATTCTCGGTGACGACCGAGACACCCGACGCCGTGGCGAGCATGGCCGTGATGATCGGCTTGTAGTCGGTGGCCACGCCCGGATAGGGCAATGTCGCCACGTCGACCGGCAGAACTCGCGACGGCCCCCGCAGCGTGATGCCACTGGTGGTATCGATTTCGGCCCCCATAGCCCGCATCTTGCGTAAGAGCATCTCCATGTGATCGGCCCGGGCATCGGTGACCTGAACCTCACCACCGGTCGTCATGGCGGCGGCCAGATATGTCGCAGAGACGACGCGATCGGGAATGACTTCGTGCGTGGCGGCCGTTAGTTCGGCCACGCCCTCAATGGCGAGTCGCGACGTACCAAGCCCTTCGATGTGAGCACCCATGGCTTGGAGCTGGCGGCCGAGGTCTTCAACTTCGGGCTCGCGGGCCGCGTTGTCGATCACGGTGCGACCTTCGGCCAGGACGGCGGCCATCAAGAGATTGTCGGTGGCCGTATGGCTCGGGTACTCCAGCGTGAAGCGGGTCCCCCGGAGGCGGTCCTCGGTCGTCGCGTGAATTCGAGCCGACGAGTTGGTGAAGGTTGCCCCCATGGCGGTGAGGCCGTCGGTGTGAAAGTTGATGGGGCGAGTGCCAAAGTCGTCACCGCCCGGGAGCGCCATCTCGACCTGCCCGCAGCGGGCCAACAGGGGGCCCATTACAACCAGCGATGCCCGCATCGCCTGGAAGAGGTGTTCGGGTGCCGACGGCCGGAGTGACTGGGCGTCAGGAACCGTGATTTGCAGGACGTGATCGGCGAAGGTGACCGTGCAGCCCAGGTGTTCGAGCAGCTCGCTCATGGTCGCCACGTCGCTGATGTCTGGGACGTGCGTGAGGCGATGGACGCCCGAGGCCAAGAGGCAGGCGGCCATCTGCTTGAGGACGGCATTCTTGGCGCCGTAGGCGGTCACCGAGCCCGAAAGGGGTCCATTCGGGGTGATTTGAAGCCTGCGCACCCCTTCAGTATTGCCGAATCCCACTTCATTTCGGCCATTCCCCTCGTCGCGTCATAGCCAATGCCTACTGTTCAACCGAACACTCAGGAGCACGGTGAAAGACATGGGTTTAAAACGCTGCATCAACGGAACCGCGATTGCGGTGGCCGGCATACTCTTTGGCGCCACGGTTACCCTCGGACTTGCGGCCTCAGCAGCACCGTCGGACCCCGGAGCCCATTCAACCGACTCAACGTCGGAATCATCAGCGACAAGTGTCAGCGTTCGTCAGGTTGACTGTGCCGGTCCGTTTGTTGCTGGCGGCGACTACTCCAATTGCGACTTGCGGGGACGCGTCTTTCGAGACCTGAGTCTTCGGTCGGCCCGTTTTGACAACGCTCGCCTCGACGGCGCGCTGTTTGACGTCGTCGATCTGAGCCATGCGTCATTCATGCGCGCAAGCTTGGCCGACACTCACTTCAACATGGTGACGTTTGATTCCGTTGATTTCACCGACGCAACGCTTGATGTATCGGGAATCACCGCCAGCCACGGTGACGGACTTTCTGCGGGCTTAGCCGCGTGGGTTGTCCCCACGGAGATCTCCGCCGTGGCCGAGGGTGACTTCCTGGATCTAACGTCTCAACTTGGTACGTACGGCATCGTTTCGGTGAGCCCTACCGGGCCAAGATGCTCGGTTCCCCTGACCTCCAGCGACGGCTTTGCGCTGAGTCCCGTGCACCTCATCAATTGTCCGAGTTCGCCGGTGCAATGGGGATGGCAGTCGGTCTACAAGGGCAGTTTTCCGCTCGATGGCCTGCCAATTATGAACCTGAGTTCGGGTGAGCAAAGTGGTCACATCACGGCCACGGTCCGAGACAACTTCGGGCATACGGCAGAAATCAATGTGACCGTGAATGTTCAATTTTCAACGAAATTCACCGCTGGCAAGTCCGGAGAGTTCTGGGTCTGGTAGCGCACGGAACTGATTTTCCTGATCAGACCGGAAAATGAAGAGTATTTACTGGTCGACTAAACTTGTGGGGTGCTGCGCACTACTTCTCCAGACCGAAACCTCGCCCTCGAACTCGTTCGAGTAACCGAAGCGGGTGCCCTCGCGGCCTCCCGCTACGTGGGACGTGGTGACAAGAACACCGCCGACGGGGCTGCCGTAGACGCCATGCGCGAAGCCCTGAGCGCCGTAGCCATGGATGGCATCGTGGTCATTGGTGAAGGGGAAAAGGACGAAGCCCCCTGGCTCTACAACGGCGAGCGAATTGGCGACGGCACCGGTTTTGCTACCGACATCGCTGTCGATCCAATCGACGGAACGACCCTCACGGCCAAGGGCCGCCAGGGCGCCATTTCGGTCATTGCTCTCGCCGAGCGTGGCTCGATGTTCAACCCCGGCCCCTGTGTCTACATGGAGAAGTTGGCCGTTGGACCCCTCGGTGCCGGCGCGGTCGACATCGCCGCTACTCCGACCGAGAACCTAAAGGAGCTCGCGAAGCGACTCAATAAGAGCGTCCAAGAGCTCGGTGTCGTTATTTTGGATCGCCCGCGTCACGACGACCTGGTCGCCGAGGTTCGCGAAGCCGGCGCCCGTGTGCTCTCGATCTCTGACGGTGACGTCGCTGGCGCCATCGCTACGGCCTGGCCCGCCAGTGGCGCCGACATCCTCTTTGGAATTGGTGGAACACCCGAAGGCGTGATCGCCGCAGCGGCCCTCAAGGGCCTCGGTGGCGAAATCCAGGGACGCCTCTGGCCCCGTGACGAACAGGAGCGTGCGGCCGCCATTGCCGCTGGCTATGACCTCACCCGCGTTCTCACCACGAATGACCTCGTCGCTGGTGACGATGCCTTCTTCTCTATGACAGCAATTACCGATGGGGACTTCCTGCGCGGCGTTCGCTTCCACGACTTCGGCGCTACGACCCACTCCATGGTCGTTCGCAGTCACTCGGGCACGGTTCGTACGGTGGAGACCATTCACCGTCACGACAAGAAGGCCAACTTCGACACGTCGGGTCTGTAGACCAAACCCTTTCGTTTTCGGCCTTTGGGCCATGTGAAGAGTTACACGAACTTTCTCCGCCTCGGCACCTAACCCCGGCCTACCATGCGCGTAGAGGTGACAAACGGCCGCCTCAGTTACGAGGAGGGGCAATGAACGTTGCACAGCTACTCGACTTCAAGGGCCACGACGTGGCCACCATCAATCAGCGTCGATCAGTGGCTGACGCCGTGGGAATGATGCGCGAACGGGGCATTGGCGCCCTCGTCGTCACCGGCCCGGGAGCACCACTCGTTGGCATCATTTCGGAACGTGACGTCGTCCGAGCGCTCGGGGCTCGAGGAGCCGAGGTGCTGCAAGACGAAGTCGGCACACTGATGTCACGAGACGTCATTAGTTGCTCGCTTGACACGACCTGCACCACGCTGATGGGACTTATGACTGCCGAACGAGTTCGGCATCTACCCGTCCTCGATGGCGGTCAGCTTGTCGGCGTGATTTCGATCGGCGACGTCGTGAGGGCGCGGTTCGAAGAGCTCGAGCGTGACCGCCAAGAGCTCTTGGAGTACGTGCAGGCCCGTTAAGCCTTGGGCGTGAAGTGGACTGCGCCCTTTTCGCGATACCAGGTCATCGCTTCGGCTCGGAGTCGCCCGGCCTTCACGGCAGGGTCATCTTCGGTCAGTTGGAGCGCTTCGGCCGGTGAGACGCTGAAGAATACGAGTCCTCGAAACCGCACGTCACTTTGATCATCGAAGGGACCGGCGCTTAGTGCTAGCCCACGCTCGCCGAGGGAACGCAGATGCGCGAGGTGCCCGGCCTGGATTTCTTCCAGTTCGGCGTCGCTGTGAGCCGGCGCCTCAGGATTTGAGACGTACAGGAGCAGTGTCGTGGATTCAAACTCCACGAGCTGAACTATTCGGCTTCGGCTTCAGCCGGGACGAGAGCAGCCAGCGCTTCGCGGGCGGCCTCTTCCGATGCGGCTACCTGGGCCACGCTGGCAAGAACGGTGGCACGAGTGCCGCCCTCTCCGTCAGACGCGACCTGCAGGTAACCACCATCGACAGCGATGTACGTCGTGCCTTCGGCACTCGCCACGACCAAGACACCGGGAACGACGTCACCCACGAGTGGCGTGTGCTGTGCCAAGATCATGAGCTCGCCGTCAGAAGTGCGAGACTTCAACGACGTGGCCTGACCTTGCCAGAGCGCCACTTCGGGCGTGACAACTTCGACGGTGAGAGTTCCGGCCATGACTAGCTGTTCTGCAACTCGTGGGTCTTGGCCAGGACGCCTTCGGCGCCACCGACGTTCAGGAAGGCCTGCTCGGGGCAGTGGTCCAGCTCACCCTTGATGAGTGCTTCGAACGACTCAATCGTCTCTTCGATCGGCACGTAGATACCGTCAAGACCGGTGAAGACCTTCGAGACGAACATCGGCTGGCTGAGGAAACGCTGAATCTTGCGAGCACGTGACACGGTGATGCGGTCCTCTTCGGAGAGTTCGTCGAGACCCAAGATCGCGATGATGTCCTGAAGCTCCTTGTAACGCTGGAGCACCGACTGCGTCTGGCGAGCCACGGTGTAGTGACGGTCACCAACGATTTCGGGAGCCAAGATGTTCGAAGTCGAGGCCAGCGGGTCAACGGCGGGGTAGATACCCAATGCGGCGATCTGACGGCTCAACTCGGTCGTGGCGTCCAAGTGGGTGAAGGTAGTGAACGGTGCTGGGTCGGTGTAGTCGTCCGCAGGTACGTACACGGCCTGGAGCGACGTAATCGAACGACCACGGGTCGAGGTGATGCGCTCTTGGAGCTCACCCATCTCGTCGGCGAGGGTCGGCTGGTAACCCACGGCACTCGGCATACGGCCGAGCAGCGTCGATACCTCAGAACCGGCCTGCACGAAGCGGAAGATGTTGTCGACGAACAAGAGCACGTCTTGGTTCTTCACGTCACGGAAGTACTCGGCCATCGTCAAAGCGGCGAGGGCTACGCGCAGGCGCACGCCCGGTGGCTCGTCCATCTGACCGTAGACCAAGGCGGCCTTTTCGATAACGCCCGACTCCTGCATTTCGAGGAGAAGGTCGGTACCTTCACGGGTGCGCTCGCCGACGCCGGCGAATACGGAAACACCACCGTGCTGAGTAGCTACACGGTTGATCATCTCC
>CANGMP010000037.1 GCA_947455165.1 Acidimicrobiaceae bacterium
CGCACTGCGTGAGTGGCCCGTCGGGTCTGTCGCAGGGCGAATGACCGGGGTTGCACCTCGGCGTGGAGCGTCACGAACCACTCACCACCGGGGGCGCGAAGGAGATCAAAGAGGTTGACCGCATCACGCGGCACGTCGAGCAGACGTAGAACTGACACACACTCATCCCGGCCTTCAACAAAACCCCACGACTCGCGCCACCACGGACCTGCCAGCGTGAGTTCACGGGGAGTGGCCACCTCGTGCCAGTGTGCCGGCCAGCTCAACGGCGCTTCGGCGCCGAGCAGGACGTCGGGTCTCGCCACCCCAGGCAGTTCAACGAGACTCACCCGCGTCCGTTCCACCCGTTGGGCCAGTCTCGCCATCCACTCTTCGACGTGGCGCCAGGCCGATCCTTCACGGTCGGCCAAGTCCAACCGTCCAATGTGCTGGGCTCGGGCCCAACGAATCGAACGGCGACCGCGAAGCTCAATGGTCGGCTCGGCTCCTTCGACCTCGTACGCAACTGCGGTCCACCTCGAGCGGGCGAGATACGAGAGCACGACGAGAAGCGTCTCGAAGAGTGGCTCGTGGTCGATGGTCACCAGGGCCGAACCCGTAACCACGGCGACGGCCACAAACGAAGGCGGTGACCATGCGTTGGTAACGGTGACGACGGTGGCCAGACCGAGGCCCGCGAGGAGAGTCACGATCTGGCCGGTCGGACGGCCAAAGTGGTGATGCGTGGCCCGTTGGAACGTGAAGGGACTAGTCGTCATCCCACTCCCAACCAAGCACTGGGCCCATACGGTCTCGCTTGACCACCATGTGGCCGCGCCGAACCGGTGGCGGAATAATCGGTGGCGCCGGTCGAGGACCTTCGTGGACCGGTGGCATGGGCTGTTCCGGTATGCCGGGCCACATTGGGAATCCCAGGTCCTCCGGGGGGTTGGGTGAAGGGGGCTCCATCGCAGGCAAGAGGCTGGAGGCCACACGAACAGCGGGATGGTCAATCGAGCCCGCCGTGGCCCGCACGGCCCGCTGGCGCAGCGAATCGGTCGCGTGAACGACCGAGGCGTCAAGCAGAGGGATGAAGCGAAGCACGACGTACGGTGCGAGGCCGGCCAACAGCAACGTCGCGAGGCCCACGACGGCCGCGGCCCCGTGTCCCGTTGTCATCGCCGCCAAGCCGAGGCTGAGCGCCAGCGTGACAACGACCTTGCTCAGGGCCACGGCGGCGAAGGACTCAATCAGCCGGACCGCTACCCGCCGAGCCGGTGCATAGACGAGTCCGGCCGCCACGAGAGGCAAACAGCACAGCATCAACGTGAGCATGACCGTGCGAACCATCAGCTCCACCCACAGCAACATTGCGGCCAGCAAGCAGAGGCCGGTAATCGCAAAGGACGAAAAGGTTCCCGGACCCGAAGACAACTCGGTGGTGAGGGCGTGCAGTTGCACCGAGACGTCAGTACTCACGGCCGAACTCAGCCCGTCGGCCACGCCGAGCAGCAGCGTGGCCAGTGACGGACCGAGGGCGCACAGCACAATCCCGAGGGGTACGAACATCACAAACGTGCGGACCAGGGTGGTGCCCTCGTTGCGCCACAGCGCAGTGAGCGTTGCTCCGCCAATGGCGATGAGGGCGAGCAACGGCGCGACCTTCATCACCTGCAGGTACTCGTGTCGAACGGCTTGGTTGATGACGTCGCCCGAGGTGGTGGCCGCGAGCGCCTTGCCGGTGTAGAGAAATATCTGCGTGGTGTCGCCGCGGACCCACTGATCGAAGGCGGAGATTAACGAACCGCCGAGACCCGACAGTGAACTACTGGTCAAGCAGTTGATGGGATTCGGAACACAGCTGAGCCACGAACTCACTTAACAGAACCGCCCGCATGGAAGAAGAAGTTGACCACACTGGGCGCAGCACCAATGAGAACGGCGGCGCCGATAGAGGTCACCACCGCACGTCGGCCGGCCGAGGACTGGTGCATGTTCTGTGAGTGACTACCGAGCGCCCAGAGTGCAGCGCCAGCCACGAAGGCCACGAGGGCCCCAATCAGGGCCCAGGCCGCGAGCCCGTTGGCGAGTTGTTGGAGAACGGCCGACCCCGGCAACGAGGTAGCGGAAGGGGTTACGTGAACATCGGCAATCAGCATGGTTACTCCTGATTTCTTTCTAGGGAAGGAGTCACGTAACGGTCGCGCCGTGAGAGAATGGGCGCATGTTCCATTGGGCTCGCACCAACGTCGTGGCCACGTGGCCGCCACTCGCTCTTTACGCCGCAACACTCGGTGTCTTGCTTCTCGGCGTGCTGATCGGCATTGGCCTTTGGAAGCGACGCGGTAACCGTTCCGTCGCCCAGCGCCTCGGAGCTCTGGCCGAGCGACTCGGTGTCGCCAATGGTGATGACGGGGGCAAAGTCGAGCAGGCCCTGACCTTCCTAGAAGAGGTAACCGGGGCCGCCACCACGGCCGTCAACGAGTCAACGGCAAATGCCGAACGGCTCCGCCGCTCACTCGAAGTGCTCTCGGTTGGCCTCGTGCTCTGTGATGAGGCCGGGGCGGTCGTGTATCGCAACGCCAACGCCGAAGAGCTAATGAGCAGCCGGTATGGGGACGCTCTCGCGGCACAAGCTGTCACGGAAGTATTGAGCGAAGGGTGGAAATTCGGCGCGGCCGAACGCACACTCGATCTCTACGGCCCACCACGACGCACGTTGCAGCTTCGCGCCACCGTGATCGGTGACGGCATTCGCCCCCTCGGCGTACTCGCCATTATTGAAGACATCTCAGAGCGCAAGCGCCTCGAAGACATTCGCCGCGACTTCATCGCCAACGTTTCGCACGAGCTCAAGACCCCCATGGGCGCCCTCGGACTCCTGGCCGAGACGCTGCAGTACGAACGCGATCCCGCCATTGCGTTGCGCCTTACTGAACGCATTCACTCAGAAGCCTTCCGCGTCAACCGCATTATTGAAGACCTGCTCGACCTCTCTCGTCTCGAGAGCGAAGGCCAGCCGGCCCGCGAGCCAATTCCGGTGGGGCTCTTCGTCGCCGAGGCGGCCGAGCGCATGCGCACCGCAGCCGAACAGCGGGGTATTCGTATCACCATCGTCGAACCGCCGGCACCCATGCTCGTCACCGGCGACCGACGTCAGTTGGTCTCGGCGATACACGCACTCCTCGAAAACGCCGTGACCTACTCACCAGACGGTGGTCTCATTACCATCACGACAGAACGCGGCGAGAGCACCAACGACGACGGTGCCTACGGCATCGCTCGCATTGCCGTCTCCGACCAGGGAGTCGGAATTCCCGCTCGTGACCTGGAGCGAATCTTTGAACGCTTCTACCGGGTCGACCAGGGTCGCAGTCGCCAGACCGGTGGCACCGGTCTTGGTCTTTCCATCGTTCGCCACGTCGCCCAGAACCACGGTGGGAACGTCAGCGTCGTGTCACGAGAGGGCGAGGGTTCCACGTTTATCCTCGAACTCCCGTTGACGATTGCCTAACCACCATGAGTGCTCGCCCTCGCGTTCTCCTCGTCGAAGACGAAGAGTCCTTCATTGACGCTCTCACTATCGGCCTCAACCGGGAGGGCTTCGACGTTGTCGTTGCGGCCGATGGTCAGGCCGCCGTGGAGGCCTTTGCGCCGAAGCACTTCGACATCGTGTTGCTGGACCTCATGCTGCCAAAGATGTCGGGGCTCGATGTCTGCCGCCACATTCGCTCCCAGAGTGATGTGCCAATCATCGTGGTCTCGGCCAAGGGGGAGGAGGTCGACGCCGTCTTGCTGCTCGAGATAGGAGCCGATGACTACGTCACCAAGCCCTATCGCCTGCGAGAACTCGTCGCTCGTATTCGCGCCGTTCTGCGCCGTCACGAAACCTCAACCGCACCACTCACCAACTCGGTCTCGGTGCTGGAGGTGGGACCAGTCCGGCTTGAGATCGACACACGCCGCTGCTTTGTCCGCGGTGAAGAGATCAAGCTTCGCAAGAAGGAGTTTGCACTCCTCACGTTGCTGCTCGAAAACGTGGGGCGCGTGATGACGCGTGACGTCCTGATTGACCGGATTTGGGGTTCGGACTACGTCGGTGACACCAAGACGCTCGACGTGCACATCAAGCGACTGCGATCACTCATTGAAGTGGCCCCGAAGGAACCGGCACATATCACCACGGTGCGTGGCGTCGGATACCGATTCGAGCGACCGGGCGCCTAGCGGCGGCGCAGCGTGGCGCCACCGGCCATGTACGGGGCGAGCGCTTCGGGCAACACCACCGTGCCGTCGGCCTGACGGTACGTCTCAACGAGAGCGGCCCAAATTCGAGCCCACGCCAGCCCCGAGCCATTAACCGTATGGACGAGCGCCGTGCCACTCTCGGTCCGGTAGCGCACGTTGGCTCGTCGGGCCTGATAATCGCGGAACCAGCTGACGGACGAGACTTCGAGCCAGCGATCAACACCCGGGGTATAAACCTCGAGGTCAAAGGTGCGAGCCGAAGCCGAGCCGAGGTCACCAGTACACAGGTCGAGAACTCGATAGGGCAGTCCGAGTCGACGCAGCAGCGTCTCGGCTCGGGTCAAGATATCCATCTGGGCCGCTTCGGCCTGATCGGGAGTGCAGTAGGCGAACAGCTCAACCTTTTCAAACTCGTGCACTCGCAACAGGCCTCGCGTGTCTCGACCGGCCGCTCCGGCCTCGCGGCGGAAGCACTGGGTTGCGGCGGTCAGTCGAAGTGGCAGTTGCTCCTCGGTCAAAATCTCACCGCGATTCATTGAGGTGAGTGGTACTTCGGCCGTCGGGATCAACCAGAGGCCATCACGCTCAACGGCGTACATGTCGTCTTGGCTCTTGGGCAGGTGTCCGGTCGACATCATCGTCTCGGTGAGGGCCACGCTCGGCGGACGAATCTCTTCGTAGGCGTCGGCGTGAGCATCGAGAGCAAACTGCGTCAGTGCGCGTAACAGGCGAGAGCCGTCGGCGCGATAGAGCGGAAACATCGATCCGGCCAGTCGGGCACCACTCTCCAGGTCCAGAATGCCGAGTTCGGTGCCGATATCCCAGTGGGCTACGCGCTGGTGGTCGGCGTAGGTCGGGAAGGGCTGACCATCGTCCATGCCGGGCCACCACTGGCGCAGCTCCACGTTCTCTTCTTCGCTCAAGCCGTCAGGGGCTTGATCAGCTGGGATATTCGGAATCTGGAGGTGCAGCTCTCGAACCTCGGCGCCAAGTTCTTCGGCCCGTGCGCTCGCTTCACGCTCCTGCACGCCGAGTTGCTTGCTCTCTTCGGCCAGAGCGTCGCCACGCTCGGTCTCCTTGTTCTTGCGAGCTTCACCGACCTGACGGGAAAGGTCCTTCACGCGAGCACGGAGGGTTTCGGCCTCTTGCATCAGTTCACGGTGGCGCTTGTCGGACTGAATCAGTGACGCCACGGTCTCGGATGAGACACCCCGGCGGGCCAAAGCGGCCGTGACGAGTTCGGGTTCGCGGCGGAGTTGGGCGAGGTCAATCACGCTCTAACACTACGACAGGGCATTGGAGTGACTAAGTTCGCCACGTGAGTCACGCGATCGAAATCGAGAATTTGGCCGTCAACTTCGGTTCGACCCTCGCCGTCGGCGGTGTCTCGTTGAGCGTTGACTACGGCGAAGTCTCGGTACTCCTCGGACCAAACGGAGCGGGCAAAACCACGACAACCGAAACATTGTTGGGCTTTCGCTCGCCGAGCTCCGGACGGGTCCGAATCCAGGGACTCGATCCGGTGACCAACCACAAAGACGTCATGCGAGGCGTCGGAGCCCTCCTCCAAAAGGGTGGGGTGTGGGCACCAATGTCTCCCCGGGAAGTCCTCGCTCTGACCAGTAGCTACTACCCCACCCCTCGCGACTATCGCGAACTGATTGATCTACTCAACCTCTCCTCCTGTGCCACGACACCGTGGCGTCGTCTCAGTGGTGGCGAGCAGCAACGTACGCTTTTGGCCCTGGCTCTCGTGGGTCGTCCGCGAGTCTTGATCTTGGATGAGCCCACTGGGGCCGTTGACCCCGAGGGTCACCGTGTAGTTCGTGACATCCTGCGCAGTGAGCGGGCCCGCGGCTGCGCCATTTTGGTCACGACCCACCAACTGGCCGACGCCGAAGAGATTGCCGATCGAGTCGTCATTATGCGGGCCGGCCACGTCGTCGCCAACGGCACACTCGATGAACTACGTGGTGACAAGGTCGTCCTCTTTGAGAGTCGAGCTGACCTTGACGTAACTCGACTCAGCGAACTCCTCGGCGCCACCGTCGTGTGCGAAAGCCCGGGACACTTTCGGGTAGCCGTCGCGTCACTTGATGCCGGGCTCTTGCAGACGAGTCTCGCTAGCCTCGATGCCCAACTCGAAGGTCTGCGCACTCGTGCGTCGCTCGAGGAGCGTTACCTCGAACTCGTCCAGGCCGACCGTGAAGGGAGTGGCTCATGAGAGCGTGGCAGGCCCAAAGTGCCGCCGAGATTCGCATGACGCTAAAGCGGGGCGAGACATTGCTGCTCACCATTGGTATTCCGCTGATGTTGCTGCTCTTTTTTAGCTTCACGAACTTCATCACGTTGCCGGGCGCTAAGCGCATCACCTTCTTGGCCCCGGGCATCTTGGCCCTCTGTGTGATGTCGACCTCGTTGGTCTCACTCTCCATCTCGACGGGCTTTGACCGCTCCTACGGTGTGCTGCGCCGTCTCTTTGCCACGCCCCTCGGCACCCGATCACTGGTGGTCTCCAAGATTGTTGGCGTGCTCGTCGTCGAACTCCTGCAGGTCTTTGTGATTGGCGGCGTTGCCCTGCTCATTGGTTGGCGTCCCGCCGGTCATGGCGCCGCCCTGGTCGACGGAGCCATCGCACTCGTGGTGGCCTCAATGGCCTTCGCCGGTATTGGATTGCTACTCGCCGGCAGCCTGAAGGCCGAAGTAAACCTGGCCGCCGCCAACGGTCTCTACCTCGTGCTGTTGCTCGTGAGCGGATTTGTCATTCCGACGACCTCATTTCCTGAGGTCTTGCGACACGCGCTCGTCTTCACTCCCTCGGGCGCGCTCGCCAATGGCCTCCACAACATTTTCGGATCGGGAGTTAACTTCGGGTGGACCAACGCACTTTCACTCGTCGTGTGGGCCGTAGCGGCGCCACTGCTGGCGAGCCGAGCCTTTAACTACGAGTAGTTCTTAGAGCAGCGCTGCAGCGCCATTCGTCAACTGTGCCTTGGATACGGCGCCAAAGACGACCTGACGTACTTTGCCGGTGGCGTCGATAAAGACGGTCTCGGGCAACGTGCCGAATCCATACGTGGTGTCCGCAACGGCGCCATCGCTGTCGAGCACGGCCGGCAGCGCGGCGTGGTGCTCACTCAAAAAACTGTTGGCCGCGGCGGCCGTGTCGTTTGAAGCAATCAGAATCAACGAAACGCCGTCCGGCTTCGTCTTGTACCACGAGGCGATGCGAGGCATCTCTTCGTGACAGGGGCCGCACCAGCTCGCGAAGAAGACCACGATGGTGGGAGTTCCCGCAACCGGCACTCGGGTCTTGGTGCCCGCCGGGACCGTTGGCAACGAGGCCAAGGCCGGGAGCTCGCGAACGCCAACCTTCTTGCCGACGAGTGGCGAGGTGGCGACTGTCGTGGTCGTTGAGGTGGTGGTGGTCGCGTGGGGCTTGGTGAAGTACGAAACGACCGAGATCATCGTGATGGCAATGGCCGCGCCGATGCCGAGCGACAAGAACATCATGGGTGACGGACCGCGGCGGCCCGTCCCTATGGGAGTTGGTTCATCCGAGTGCAAGAACATCCACCGCCATCAGCACGAAGAGTGCCGTTAGATACGTAATTGAAAAGTGAAACAGCCGCATCGCGCGAGCCACGTCGGCCTGGTCCTTGTGGGCCAGTCGATAGAGGCCCACGGCGTCGTAGGTAAAGAAGGCGCCGAGCAGCATCGCCCCGATGGCGTAGATCCAGCCGAGCTTGGCGACCGGGCCGACCAACATGCTGGCGGCCCACAAGACGATCGTGTACACGAGAATTTCGGTGGTCGTGCGACGCAGCGACGCCACGACTGGCAACATGGGGACATCGGCCGCTTCGTAGTCATCGCGGTAGCGAACGGCCAAGGCCCAAAAGTGTGGTGGGGTCCAAATAAAGATCACCGCGAAGAGCACCACGGGGGCCCAGGCCAACGAGTTGGTTACGGCCGACCAACCAATCAGCACGGGAACGGCACCGGCCGCTCCGCCGATAACGATGTTCTGCTTGCTGCGGCGCTTGAGCCACAGGGTGTAGATGAAAATGTAAAAGGCGGTGGCCGCCAGGGCCAGCCAGGCCGAGAGCACGTTCACCCAGATGGCCAATACGACAAAGGCAGCAATCTCAATCAGTGAGGCGAAAATGGTGGCCGCGCGGGGCGACATGGCCCCGGTCACCAGCGGTCGACCCTTGGTGCGCTCCATGATGGCGTCGATGTCGCGGTCGATCACCATGTTGAAGGCGTTGGCACCGCCGGCGGCCAGCGTGCCGCCGATCAACGTCGCCACGACCAACTGGAGGCTGGGCCAGCCTCGTTGGGCCACCACCATCGTCGGCACGGTCGTCACGAGCAACAGTTCAATAATGCGGGGCTTGGTGAGCGCCACGTAGGCCATGACCTTCGCCCAGAAGCTGAGCTGCGCGGAGGTCACGGTTGTCACGTGAGCATCCTACGAGGCGAGCCCGCTCCCTAGGCTGAGGGCGTCAAGGAGAAGACCCGTGAAGCCAACAACATTTCGGTGGTTCGCGCTGGCGTCGTTCGTAGCGATGCTTCTCATCATCGTGACCGGAGCGGCCGTTCGGCTCACTGGTTCGGGCCTCGGGTGTCCCGACTGGCCCACCTGTTACAAGGGTCAGATCTCCGGTTCGTGGAGCCTCCACCCGGCCATTGAGTACGCCAATCGAATCGTCACAATTCTGCTCGTCGGGGTCACGATCGTCACCGCGGTGGCCGCCCGTCTTCGCTCGCCCCGCCGCCCCGACCTCGTCCGAATCAGCCTGCTGCTCATTTTGGGTGTCGTCCTCGACGCCGTCCTTGGCGCCATCGTCGTGTACAGCAAGCTCAACCCGTGGCTTGTCAGCACCCACTTGTTGCTGTCGATTGGCATGGTGGTGCTCGGCGCCGTGCTTTACCACCGCTCCAAGTACCAGTACGGGCCGGGTACGCGGGCCGACATCCGAAGTCCCGAGATGGTGCGTACGGCTCGACTGCTCTGGGTTCTCTACGCCGCCGTCATCGTGGCCGGCACCATCACCACGGGTTCGGGTCCCCACGCCGGATCATCGCAGGGCCAGCTTCGCGCCCGCCGCTTGCCGTTTGCCCTCAGTCACGCCACCTTGGTTCACGGACTTCTCGTAACGCTCTTCATTGCCTTTGTCCTCGCGATCTACTTCCAACTTCGTCGCCAGGGCGCACCACTGCGCGCCCAGCACGGAGTCCGTCGCCTCCTCATCATTGGATCGCTGCAGGGACTCGTTGGCGCGGTGCAGTACATCACCCGCCTGCCCGTTGGACTCGTTGAGATTCACGTGATTCTCGCCGCGTCGGTGGCCATTGGCGTTACCCAGTTTCACCTCTCGCAGACGGGACGTGACCGAGAGATTGGACTGGAGCGATCATGAGCACGACCCTGCGCTACGGACTCATCGGCACCGGCATGATGGGCCTCGAGCACCAACGCAACCTGAATGCCATTGAGGGCGTGGAAGTAGTCGCCGCTGCCGACCCCGTTCAAGAGTCCCTCGACTGGGCGACCTTCACGGCCGAGGGCCGACCGCTCGAAACCTTCCTCGACTATCGCGACCTGCTAACCGCTGACATCTGCGACGCCTACGTCATTTCATCACCGAACTTCACCCACCGCGCCGTCCTCGATGACGTTATGAAGAGCGGCAAAGCCATCATGGTCGAAAAGCCGCTCTGCACCACCGTCGCTGACGCCCGACACATCTTGGAACAGGCCCGGACCTACCCCAATGTTTTCTGGGTCGGTCTCGAGTATCGCTACATGCCCCCAGTCCAACACATCATCCAGGTGGCCCAGCGTGGAGAGCTCGGTGATGTCGCAATGGTCGCCATTCGAGAACACCGCCACCCCTTCCTCGTCAAAGTCGGTAACTGGAATCGCTTCAGCGAGAACACCGGTGGCACGTTGACCGAGAAGTGCTGTCACTTCTTTGACCTCATGCGCCTCATCGCTCAGAGCAATCCGATGCGCGTCATGGCCACGGGTGATCAGCGCTTCAACCACCTGGATGAAACCTACGACGGCCGCACGCCCGACATCTTGGACAACGCCTTTGTGATTGTCGACTTTGAAAACGGTGTGCGGGCCTCACTCGACCTGTCGATGTTCGCCGAGGGTTCAGTGAACAATGAAGAGTTGAGCATTGTGGGCCGCACCGGAAAAGCCGAAGCCTTCATTCCGAGTGGCATCGTCCGCGTCGGACAGCGCAGCGGCTGGGGTGCCGGCGTGCACGAAGAGACCATCGTTGACGATCGCGTCCTCGTTGAGGGTTTCCACCACGGCGCCAGCTTTCTCGAACACCTCGACTTCGCCCAGGCCATTCGAACCGGGACCCCGGCGCTCGTAACGGCCGAAGACGGATACTGGAGTGTCTTGATGGGCGCGGCGGCCCATCTCAGCATCGACGAGGGTCGCGTCGTGCACCTCAGCGAACTTCGTTAGTAGAGCGGCCCGTGCGTAAGGCGCGGCAGTACTAGCTCGCCAAACCGGCGACACTCATCAATGTGGGGATAGCCCGACAAGATGAAGGCTTCAATGCCGAGGGCTTGGTAGCTCTCCAACTTGGCAACCACCTGATCGGCCGAGCCCACGATGGCCGCACCACAGCCCGAGCGGGCCCGTCCGATTCCAGTCCACAGATTGGCTTCGGCGTACCCGTCGTCGTCGGCCCCTTCACGCAAGGCTCCCTGGCGGGCGACGCCGACCGACGTCGAGTCCAGCGAACGCTCCCGAATGGCACGCCCGATCTCGTCGTCGAGTTCGGCGACGAGATACTCAGCGGCGGCGCGAGCCGCTGCCTCGGTTTCGCGAACAACCACGTGCACTCGATAGCCAAAACGCAGTGTCCGGCCGTACGAAGCGGCGCGGCGCGTCATGTCGGCAATGATCTCGCGAACGTTCTCGTAGGTGTCGGGCCACATCAAGTACACGTCGGCCATGCGGGCCGCGACATCCCGGGCGTCTTCACTCAACCCTCCGAAGTAAAAGGCGGGACGGGGTCCCGTGGCAATGCGGGGAGCCGGCGTCGCGAACTCGTAGTGGTCGCTGTGCAATTCGGTGGCTCGTCCGTTCATCAACTCGTCGAGTGAGTTCATGACCTCGAGAGTGCGGCCGTAACGCGGCGACGAGGCCAGGGTCTCCCCAGCCAAGTCACTCGAAATGATGTTGATATCGATCCGACCATCGGCGAGGTGTTGGAGGGTGGCCAGTTGACGGGCGAGCTGCGGCGGCCAGTTCTCCCCTGTGCGCACCGCCACCAGGAGACGAATGCGCGACGTTGCGCGGGCCAGGGCGGCGGCCATGGCGATGGTGTCCAGACCCAGCGCGTAGCCCGAGGGCAAGAGGATGGAGTCAAAGCCTTGCGCTTCGGCCGTCGCCACAATCTCCGAGCAGTGCTCCCACGTGGCAAGCAGGGCGGGATTTGCTACGCCGAGCTGCTCGTAATCGTCATCGCAGAGTGCGGAGAACCATGAAATCTCGAGTGCCACGCCACTATGTTCTCACTATCGCTTCGACTCCACTTGGATTCGAACAACGGCACGGGGGTGCACCATGGCTGAAGTCTTTGGAATGACGACCGAGAAGTTTGCGGGACTGAGAGACGTGCTCTCCGCTCAGCTCGACTCGGGCGCTGACGTGGGCGCCTCAATCGCCGTCGTGCACCGTGACGAGATGGTCGTCGACATCTGGGGTGGCTACGCCGATGCTGAAAAGACCAAGCCCTGGGAGCGCGACACCATCGTCAACGTCTGGTCGACTACCAAGACAATGACCTTTCTCGTCGCCCTGATGCTGGCCGACCGGGGTCAACTCGACTTCAACGCGCCGGTCGCCACCTACTGGCCCGAGTTTGCCGCCAACGGCAAGGAGAACATTCAGGTCCGTCACCTCATGAGCCACACCGCCGGACTCTCCGGTTGGGCCGACATCGAGCCCGAGGGCATCGCCGACTGGGATCGCAGCACGGCGCTTCTGGCCGCTCAGGCGCCGTGGTGGACACCGGGCGAAGGCTCGGGCTATCACCTCGTTACCCAGGGTCATCTCATTGGCGAAGTCGTTCGTCGAATCACCGGGGAGACCATCGGCACCTTCTTCAAGCGTGAAGTGGCCGACGTTCTCGGCGCCGACTTTCACATTGGTCTGCCCGAATCAGAGGAACACCGCGTGAGTATCGTCATTACTCCGCCACCACTGGACGCCAGTCAGCTCGGCATCAGCGAAAACTCAGTGGCGTACAAGTCCTACACCGGGCCACTGCTGGACGCCACCTACCCTCAGCACCGTTGGTGGCGTGCGGCCGAAATTCCCGCGGCCAACGGTCACGGCAATGCCCGCAGCGTGGCCCTGGTGCAATCGATCATTGCGGGACGCGGTCAAGCTCGCGGTCACCGATTCTTTAGCGAGGTCACCGGCGACGTCATCTTCCAGTCCCAGGCCCACGGCATCGACCAGGTGCTCGGCACCGAAATCAACTTCGGCATGGGGTACGGCCTCGCGAGTTCGATCATGCCGCTGGGAGCACGTGCCTGTTACTGGGGTGGTTACGGCGGCTCGGTCATCATCATGGATCAAGACGCCGACCTGACGATCGCCTACATGATGAATCGAATGGACAGCGTGCTGACCGGCGATGTTCGCGGTGCCAACGTGGCCTTCGCGGCGGCCGTGGCCGCCATGTCGTAATCGACGAAACGTTTAGTTTCGGCCGAGCTCCAAGAGCACGGTGCCAACGGCTACGAGGAAGAGCACCAGGGCCGGTGCGAAGTCCTTGACCTTGTCCTTCACGCGCAGGTGGGCCGCTACGGCGCCGAGGAAGTAGAGCGCGAGGCCAGTGGCCGCGGCCACACCGAGGGGCTTGCTGTGAATACCGGCCAACAGACCCAGCGCACCGAGGACCTCGAGAATGGCGAGCAGCGGGATGTATTCGTTCTTGACGCCAACGTGGGTGACGCTCTTAATGACGTCTTCCTTCTTCGTGAACTTGGCGAATGCCGAGCCGGTGGCGGCCAGTCCGAGAAGTCCTGCGACGATGATGAGTACAGCGGTCATGCGATTCGTCCTTTCGTGTAGTGCTACCTACAGAGTGAGCAAAATCGTAGTGAAGCGCTCGGGTGAAACGAGCCATCCCGTCACAGTTGCGGGAAGCGCACAGTAAAGGCCACGTCGACGCGGTCGCCCACCTCAAGGACGTGCTGTTCTCGAAGCACCTTCTTTATTGGCACGACGTAGCCGGCTCGTTGAGGGATAAGGGTCGTAGAAAATGGCGTGCTGTTGATCGTGCCATCGACGGGAACCATGCCCCAGCCGTAGGTAGCGATGGCCCCCTGGTGACGAATGTCTTCACAGAGTTCGCTCGGCACCGCAACGAAATAGAACGGGGCCGGTCCGCGCCACTCAAAC
>CANGMP010000038.1 GCA_947455165.1 Acidimicrobiaceae bacterium
CTGCCTCGCGAGCACTGGCTCCGGTGGATTGAAGAAGCCGACGTCATCTTGGTCAATGGTGGTGACGCCGTCTTCTTGGCCCACTGGATGAAGGCGTGCGGCTTTGACGAAGCCGTGCGGGCTTATCCCGACAAGGTCTACGTCGGACTGAGTGCCGGCAGCATGGTGATGACGCCCCAGATTGGTGTCGACTTCATGAGTTGGCAGCCAGCGAGCGGCAGCGACGAGACCCTCGGACTGGTCGACTTTGCCATCTTTCCTCACCTCGATCACCCCCAGCTACCGGAGAACACCATGGCTGACGCCGAAAAGTGGTTCGAGACGATTTCGGTTCCGGCCTACGCCCTCGACGACGAAGTTGGCATCAAGGTGCTCGACGGCGTTGTTGAAGTAGTCGGTGAAGGCCCCTGGCGTTACTTCGTCCACGACTAGTCGCGAAATGCGAACTACGGTTTTTCTATGACTTCAGAACCGACATCGGCGCCTTGGGCTAGCAAGGGTCCAGCCTCATACTTCTCTTCGATTGAAAAGAAGTATGGCAAGTCAATCAAGGAGTGGCAGAAGATCATCGCGGGCTGTCCCGAAACGGCCCACATGAAGATCGTCGGTTTCTTGAAGGAAGAGCACGGCCTCGGTCACGGTCACGCCAATGCCCTGGTTGCCTGGACGCTGGCTGGAAACAAGGCCTCCTAGTCGTGAATGTCGGCCTCGTGGTCGACGTGGCTCGCCGGTTCGAGCTGGAACGTGGCGTGGTCAATCAAAAACCGCTCGGCCACTTGGGCCTGTAGAGCATCCAGCACCACCGGCGCGGTGCCACCGGTGAAGACTTCGTCCTCCACGACGACGTGCGCGACAACCGTGAAATCATTCGAGGTAACGGACCAGACGTGAAGGTCGTGAACTTCTCGTACTGACGGCACGTCGAGCAGGGCGGTGCGCAGCGCTTGAACGTCGAGATCGCTGGGCGTGGCCTGCATCAGAATTGAACCGGCCTCGCGCAGCAGTGACCAGGACGTTCGGGCCATAAAGGCCACGACGACGAGAGACGCCACGGCGTCGAGCCAATACAAATCGGTGGCCACGATGGCGACACCGGCAACGGCGGTGGCCCCAAAGGCGTAGAGGTCGGTGAGGATGTGCCCGTACGCGCCGGCGATATTCAGGCTGGTTCGATTGGCCCGACTCAGTACGGCCACGACGATCAGATTGACCGCCACGCCCACGATTGAGACGGCAATCATGAGCGATCCGCGGACGTGAGTCGGATGGACGAGTCGCTGAATGGCCTCCACGGTGACCACCAGCGAGATCGCCGCCAAGCTGAGTCCGTTGAGGGCCGCCGACAGAATCTCGGCCCTCTTCATACCGTAGGACCACTGGGCGGTGGCCGGACGAGCGGCGAGCCGTACGGCCGCCGCACTCATGGCGAGCGCTAAGACGTCGGTGAGCATGTGTCCAGCGTCGGCGACGAGGGCGAGCGAGTGGCCGAGCAGGGCCGTCGTGAGTTCGCCAACCATGAAGAGGGAGACGAGAACGAGGGCGATGAGGACGAGGCGTAGGTCGGCCTCTTTGGAGACCCC
Source organism: Acidimicrobiaceae bacterium (assembly GCA_947455165.1). GTDB lineage: Bacteria > Actinomycetota > Acidimicrobiia > Acidimicrobiales > RAAP-2 > RAAP-2. The sequence goes on from CANGMP010000038.1 coordinate 1,581, forward strand.
GTGATTGTGGCCACCGGCGTGATGGTGATGGTCGCGACTCACGAGTTCATCTTGCCACGCGGGCTCTGGAGGTCGGCGTTAGTCGACGGTGTCGTAGGCGATGCGAGGCTGCGTGAAGAACTCCGTCTTGCCCTTGGTGCGGGCTTTGGTGATCAGCACCAGGGGTAGGCCGAGTCCGAGGATGACGATGTCGGGCAACGAAGACAGTCCAGCCTCTTGGATGACGAGGCCCGAGACAATCAACAAGATCACGCCACCAATCAGTGGGGCAACAATCATCGTCATCGTCGAACGCACGGTCTGACCCCAGACCTTGCGGAAGGCCCAGGCACAGGCCAGACCCGTAATGCCGTAACTAAAGGCGACGAGTACACCGATGTTGTCGACGAGTTGGCTAAAGACCGAGCCGGCCGAGGTCGACAGGGTCGTCAGCATGATGCCGAAGATGGAGGCGAAGGAGAGAACCAACGTCCCGAGGGCCGGAGTCTTGAACTTCGGGTGGATGGTGCCAAAGAGACGGGGAAAGACGCCGTCGCGGGTCATCGCGTAGGAGATTCGAGCCGCGGGTAGCAACGTGGTTTGAGTTGTCGCGACAGTGGAGGCCAAGACGGCAAAGACCATGACGTAGCTCGCCCACGGGCCGGCGAACTGTTGACCGAAGTAGAAGAGGACTTCAACATCTTGGTGGCGAATCTCGCTGGCGGGGATGAGCATCTGAATGGCCACGAAGTTGAGCGCGAATACAAAGAGCAAGAGCCACATCGAGATGATGCCGGCTCGGCCGGGCACGTGGGTCGAGTGCTTGGTCTCTTCGGTCAGGTTGAGGGCCGTGTCCCATCCCCAGAAGAAGAAGACGCCGAGGGCCAGACCCTGGGCCGCGGCGCTCCAGCCGTGAATGGCAAAGGGCGACAGCCATGAGAAGTGAAAGTTCGTGGAACCGGCCGGGTGGGTCAAGATCACCTTGATAATGCCGCCGACGGAGAAGCCAATAACGCAGACGTACTCAATAATGACGAGCACCCACTGGAAGTTGGTGGTCCAACGGATTCCGTAGATACAGATGAAAGTGACCACAATCAACCACACGGCCGAAACGACGGCGATGGCCGTGGTGCTGTTGGCCGTCTCGGTTGAGATGGCGTTGAAGGCGTCGTGGAGGAACTGCAGTGTGTACTGCCCAGCCAGAAGCGGGGCGGTGACACAGAAGAGGACCGAAACGGCGATCTGAACCCAACCGTTAAACCACCCAATTGAGGGCGAGGTGACCTGACTCAGCCAGGCGTAACTGGCACCACAGTTGGGGTTGCGCCGGTTGAGGTGAAAGTAGGACATCGCGATGAAGAGCACCGGGACAAACGAGATCAAGATCACCGCGGGCGAGGCCATGCCGATACCGACGACAATGAAGACTGCGCTGATGGTGGCCGCGAGCGAGTACGCGGGAGCAACAGACGAGACCGCTACGGCAGTGGCGTCGAAGAGTGAAAGCTCGTCGTGAGCCAGTTGCGCGGCAACTTCATTGTCGGGGACCGGAGCGCCAAATGGGCCAGCCGTGTCTTCGGCATTGAAGTTGGGTTGAGTCTCGTTGGTCAATGAAGGAGTCACTCTCTCTATTGCTGACGCGCGATACGCGCGACGAATGCGGACAGTGAGACTTTAGGTCACGTAGCAACAAACGACGGACCTCGCCGTGGTGGTGAGCTAGCGAATACGCGAGGCCGGTTGGTAGCGCGGTCCAGCGGTTACGTCGACTCGATGCAACAAGCGTTCGCACGGTGGTTCCATCAAAGAAGCCAGTCGCTCGGTTTCGGCATAACCGAGGAGTTGCCACGGCACCGTGGTTCGTCGATCGGTCTCTTGTTCGATCCAGTCCCGCAATACAATTCCCGATTCGTTCACGGCACCGTCACTGACCAGTCCGCGCCGCTCCAGGCTCTCGAGGGACTTGTGAATCTCTTCTTCGGCGATTCCCCGCGAGTGTGATAGCCACTCTCCGTCATAACGCAACCAGGCGTTATGCAACGTGCTCGCCTCAGGTCCGTTCAGGTTCAATTCAGCGATGATGCCCCAGTGGGTGTCACCTCGCCACTCACGAAGTACGTTGACGGCGTGCCAGCCCTGGAGGGTCGGGTCGTCGGGCATCGGAAGATCGAGATGACTCGCGGCATAGGGCAGACCGGCGAAGGGGAGTTGGTTTACAACCTCCCAGAGGACCGGTCCATAGCTCTTCAAGATGTCCGACATCTCCGGGGCGTATTCGGCCAGGCCTTCGACAATTGCCTCGTTGCGGGCGTGCCAATACTTCATGAAGCCCTCCTGATCGAGGAGATCGACAACAAATCGGAGGCCGAGCGGGCTAATCGAACCGAACGCGGCGACGAGAGCTGAGTGGCCGGCTCCGGCGAAGGGTGCCGCTCGCGAGGCCATGTAGCCGAGAGGTCCGGGAAGTCCGAGGGTCTCGAAGCGCGAGACGGCTCCGGGGTCCCAAAAGATCCAGCCGACGGTCGTTTGGACGCTACGGGCAATTCGAGCGGTGAGTGCGGTCCACTCGTCGGGAGTGTTGGTCATCTGGTCAATGTAGCCCCGTGTCATAGGGCTACCGCACTATGAACTCATGGCTATGTACCTCACTGGATCAGACAACCCCATCGAGATTTCGCTGGCATCACTGCTCGCCAATCTTCCCGAACTCCTCGGCGCGATGATGAAAGAGGGGAGTCGCACTCTTGCGGTTATCGACTTTCCCGACTTTCGCTACGTGCAGTTCTGGGCCGAAAGCGAGATGCTCATCGGCGAAGTGATTTCGAATGAAAACATCCCGGTGGAGGCCCTCAATGCCGAGCAGGAGCACCAGCTGCGAGAGGCCGGCTGGGATGAGCCGGGCGACTTCAGTCCGAACTGGTCATTCACAATCACCAACCGAGCCGGCCTCGGCCAGATGATTGCCATGATGAACTACGCCATTCTCTCGATTCTGAAGCAGGGTTCGAGCCCGGAACTCCAGTCGGCGACCATCAAGACCTTCAAGAACGTCGGCCACCCCGGCCAGGGGATGATGGAAGCTCGGGAGACCTCGCGGCTCCACGTCATTGAAGAGTGGGATCTCGAGGATGACGAGACATCAGATTTGGACGGTCCCGACCGGTAGATTGGAGGAATGGCCACGACGTTCGAAGACGCTTGGAGCGTCGCACGCGACGTTGACGGCTGGCTACTCGAGTCGCAGGGCCGAGCCCTCTTCGAAGCGGCCCAGCGAGTACCGCAAGGGACTGTCGCCGTTGAAATCGGTAGCCACCGGGGCAAGTCGGCCGTCCTCATTGCAATGGGTCTGCCCGAAGGTGTTCGCCTCACGGCCGTGGACCCCTTTGACGACCCCCGTTGGGGAGGCGGTCCAGAGTCGCTCGACATGTTCCGAGCGAACCTGGAAAAGGCCGGAGTCCTTGACCGCGTCGATCTCTTTCGGGGGCTCTCCGAAGAAGCCTCCGCCCAGTGGACTGGCCTGCCCGTCGGATTCCTCTGGGTCGACGGTGCTCACGATATCGAGAGCACGCTGAAGGACTTCGATGGCTGGATGCCGCACCTCAGCAAGGGTGCCGAACTCTATGTCCACGACGCGTTTTCGGCAGTGGGGACGACGAGAGCGATCCTGAAGCGTTTCTGGTTCTCACCAACTGTGCAGTACACCGGCTGTGCGCGCACCTTGGTCAAGTTCCGAGTGCAGCCGCTCACCTTGAGTCAGCGCATCAGTTCGTTCTTTGGCATTACGTCACGTCTACCGTTCTTCTTGCGTATGGTGGCGATCAAGGTTTCCCGGCGTCGGGGACTTCACGGCCTCGAGCGTCGTTTCATGACGGTTGACAACGAGCCGTTGATTTAACGCATGGCCAAACCGCTCAAGATTGCGCTGATTGTTCATCACCAACTCGCGCTCGGCACCGGTGCCCCCGGCTCCACCCTGAATCTCGCCGCAGCCCTACGTCACCGTGGTCACATGGTTGACGTCATTGGCATGGAGATTGTCGGGCCGGGCGATGGCGTCTGGTCCCAGGTTCGCTTCCCCTGGAAGGTGGCCTCCTTCCTACGCAAGGCCATTGCTGACCAGGCCTACGACATCGTCGATGCCTCGACTGGTGACCTGTGGCTCATGAGTAACAAGGACGTCGACAACAGCTCGACGGTCTTTGTGACACGAAGCCATGGACTCGAACAGCTCGCCGTCGCCGTGCGACGTGGCGCGGCCCGCCGGGGAGAGCTCAAGCTGCGCCGCCGCTACCGTCTCTACCACGGGGGCTGGCGACTGAATGAAGTGCAGCGCAGTATCGGAGTTGCCGATCTCCGACTGGTCTTGAACGTCACCGAAAAGGCATACCTGACTCAAATCTGGGGCGTGAAGCCCGCCACCGTGGTGCAGACAGCACCGATCGCGGGCGTGGCATTTGCAACCTCACCGCGGACGAGCGACCGTGACTACTCCCTGCTCGTTGTGGGCGGTGCGCAGTGGCGCAAAGGAATTGACGACCACGTCGTCGTCGTTACCAACCTGCTCCGCCACGATCAAGATCTCCGGGTCACGTGGCTGGGTCTCAGCGAAAGCGATCTGGTGCAACACATCCCAGACGCCAAGTTGCGTGAACGCATCGCCACGATTCCCTCCTACGGTCCGCAGGAGTTTGGGGCCATCTTGGACCGCCATGGCATTTTGATGTCGCTTAGTCGATTCGAAGGCCTGTCGGTCGTCTTGCTCGAAGCCATGAGTCACGGACTTGCCGTTGTGGCCAACGCCATTCCCGGTGCCGTCGATCTCTTGATGGGTGATGCGGGACTCTTGGTTGAACCTGGGGACCTCCCCGGAGCGACCGAGGCTGTTCTCTCGCTCAAGGACGCGTCACGGCGAGACGCACTAGGCGAGGCTGCCACGGAGCGTGTCCAGCGATTCGCTCCAGAGCGAGTTGTCGACATTTTGATTGAGAACTACCGCGAGGCGATGGCCGCAAAGGCCGCATCCCTACACTCGTAGGTCAACAGGGGGAGTCCATCGTGAGCATGGGAGTCTGGGCCAACATGCGCTCAATGCAGCGCAGTCGCGACGTTTTGTCGCACAAGGTCAAGAAGGGAACGCTGCCCCGAATCCTCGAGTTCGCCCGGCCCTATCGCCGCATCCTCGTTGTTTTTGTCATCGCCGTGCTGGTCGACGCCGCAATCTCATCGATCTCACCCCTCTTGCTCCGTGGAATCTTGGACCACGGCATCAATCAAAACAATCGCGGCCTCATTGTCTTACTCGCCACGATTACGGGAATGCTGGCCATCGGCGAGGCGGCCGTTTCGCTGGCTGAGCGACGAATCTCGGCCTGGCTCGGCGAAGGCCTCATTTATGACCTTCGTATTCGTGTTTATCGACACATTCAGTCGATGCCCATCGCCTTCTTCTCCCGCACGCAGACCGGGGCGCTCATCACCCGTCTGAACAACGACGTCATCGGTGCCCAACAGGCTTTCACCGAACTCTTCTCGAACGCCATTGGCAACGTCGTGATGGTGCTGCTCGTCCTTACGACAATGTTCATCCTTTGCTGGCAGATCACGATTGTGGCCCTCTTTCTGCTTCCGATGTTCCTGATCCCGGCGCGCATCGTGGGTCGCCGCCTGGGTGGACTATTTCGCCGCAGCATGGAACTGAACGCCCAGATGAACAACGTTATGACTGAGCGGTTCAATGTGGCCGGAGCCATGATCGTCAAGCTCTTTGGTCGCCCGAGCACCGAGCTGGCCTTCTTCGAGAGTCGGGCGGCCCAGGTTCGCGACATTGGCGTCGAACAGGCCACGTACTCGCGCATCTTCTTTGTGGCGCTGTCGCTCACCGCTTCGCTGGCCACAGCGTTCGCCTACGGCTTTGGTGGTCTCGCGGTGACCTGGGGCACCATCAGCAAGGGCACCATCGTGGCGCTCACGCTGTACCTAACCCGCCTCTACGGTCCGCTGACCCAGCTCTCAAACTTGAACCTCGACTTCATGACCGCCCTCGTGACCTTCGAGCGACTCTTTGAAGTGCTCGACCTGGAGCCGACTATCAAAGAAGCCCCGGACGCCGTCGCGCTTCCTGACGGACCCGTGTCGGTCGTCTTTGATCACGTGGACTTCGCCTACCCGGCCGCCGCCGAAGTCTCGCTGGCCTCGCTGGAAGCAGTGGCCGTCTTGGACGACACGCCACGCACCGACGTGCTCTTCGACGTGAGTTTTGAGGTTCCGGCCGGTTCGGTGACGGCCCTGGTGGGACCGTCGGGCGCCGGCAAGACGACAATATCAATGCTCGTTTCCCGCCTCTACGACGTAGACCGTGGTTCGGTCTCAATTGGTGGAGTGGACATTCGCCAGGCGACCCAGGAGTCGGTCTCGGGCACCGTGGGTGTTGTGGCCCAAGACGCCCACCTGTTCCACGACACGCTGCGCGCCAACCTCGCCTACGCCAAGCCAGACGCCACCGTTGCCGAAATGGAGCAGTCGCTTCGCTCGGCCCAGATCTGGGACATGGTTGCGTCGTTGCCGCTCGGTTTGGACACGGTCGTTGGCGAACGGGGCTACCGCCTCAGTGGTGGCGAAAAGCAGCGCGTTGCACTGGCCCGACTACTCCTCAAGTCGCCGCGCGTCGTCGTGCTCGACGAAGCGACAGCTCACCTTGACGCCGAAAGTGAAGCGGCCGTGCAGCGAGCCCTGGATGAGACGATGTCGAACCGGACCTCGATTGTGATTGCCCACCGCCTCTCAACGATTCGCAACGCTCAGCAGATCCTCGTCGTGGAGGCCGGTCGCATCGTGCAGCGGGGCAGCCACGAAGAGCTCATGGTGAGCGGTGGTCTCTACCGCGACCTCTACCAGACCCAGTTCGCCGGTCAAGAGGAGCGCTAGTCGTGCGCGTCGCCCTGGTCTGCTTTGCCAACACCTGCCGCAGTCCGGTGGCCGAAGCCTTTCTGCATCACTACTTGGCATCCGAGAGCAATCTCGAACTCTTTTCTCGTGGTGTCGCCGGTGGTCCGGGGGTCACGCCGCCGGCCATGGCCGAAGCACTGGAGTCTCGCGGGCTCTCACTCGTGAGCCCGAGTGGCGAGCGATTTGGCTCCGCCGACCTCGACGCCGACCTCTACCTCTTTATGGAGCGGCCGGTACTGCGAGAAGCCGTCGTCGCGAATCCGGTGCTGTGGTCTCGGAGCTTCACGATGCGCGAGTTCGCCCGTCGGGCCCAGCTCAACCCGCCCGAGCCGGGCAGTGAGACGTTCGCCGAGTGGGTTGGCGTGTTGCACGCCACGCGCAAGCGTGAAGACCTCATGAGTATCGATCGCAGTGATGACGTGTTGGACCCCGGTCTTGGTGGCGACGTGGAGGCCTTTCAGGCCATGATTCGCGATATCGAACTCTTGAGCGCCAAGGTGGCGGTCTTTCTTAGCGGCTGGCCCGCCAGGTAATCGTTCGGCTCTTACCGCCCGACCACGTCACGAGTCCCGGTCCGTCGAGAGCCATGTTGCTCCGCAGCGTCACGGTCATGTGAGTCGGGTGAATCGTTCCCTGAGGAATGAACTCGAACTTGAGGACACCATTCTTCACGGCATTCTTCACGACCGACTGGAAGACGGCCACGTTGGAACGCTGAGGCAGTAGATGCACGACGGTGTGAGTCAGCATGAGACCCTCGTCCTTAACGGCCGCCGCCGAGGTCGCGTCGTGTGGCATCCACTGGTAGACGCGGGCGATGTATTCACCGGCCGTGTGGGTGTTGGTGTTGTCGGGACCAAAGGCGTAGGACGGCTTGGCGTTGGCCTGGGCGAGGTTGCGCATCGTTACCGTCGTCGTAATAAAGGCCGTACCGTCAGCGGCGACCTGAATGTCGTAGCGGACCGAACTGCGGACGTACCAGTCGAGCTTGGCGGCAACGCCGGCTTGCACGGAGGTGTGAAAGACATTGGTGCCGTGATCGGTGAGACCACCGGACGCACCAAAGTGCACGACGTGCGACTCGTTACGGGCGTTGTTGTCGAAAAAGAGCAGGTGACGCCCGGGCGTTGACTGGGCCAACGCCTTGAGGAGTTGTGCGGTGTCGAAGTTGCCGGACTTCATCTTGTCGACCGCAGCTTGGGCGATCGACGAAATCTCGTCACGACGTCCCTGCTGCTGTGAGCCGGCGGGATACTTGACGTAGAGATCGTGGAGGACGAGTTGGGCCACGTTGGCCGAGTTAATAGCGCTCTTGACGGTTGGAATACGAACTGAGCCAGTGACGCGCAGGATGTTCTGAAGGGTGACGACGTCAATACCGAGGACACCGTCGACGTGCTGGCCGCGAGCGGCGGCGTACATGGCCTCCATCCAACGGGCCGAGGTGGGGAAGTTGCCCACGGCGTTCACTGACTGCCAAATACGAGTCGGCTCGAGTGGTCCGAAGACCTTGCGCGTTCCGGCCTCGGTGATGGCCACGGCCGGCTTGCGCAGCGAGATGGTTCCGACGGTGGCTGCGTGGCTCATCGAGAAGTGGCCGTTGTTGACGCTCAGAATGGCCCAGCTCAGCACCATGCCCTGGTCGCGCATTTCCGAGTTGTTGAGACCGGCTACGAAGTACGTGCGAGGTCCTTCGCTGCCGAGGAAGGGCTGAGCGAAGGTCAGCGACTGTTCGGCGTCGGCCAGTAGTGCGTTGAGGGTACGAACTTCGCGATTAATCGTGGCCCGGGCGCTGTGTATTGGTCCGTAGAGGCCGCGGGTGCTGCGAATGCGTCCGTGCAGCGCGAGGCGGGCATCATGAACTTGTCTCGTCAGGGCCTTGAGCGAGGGCAGGTCGATGTAGGTGCCGCGGCTGGCGTCAGCGGCCTTGCTGGCGGCGGCGAGGAGATGTTGGCCGACGGTGGCCGTGGCGTCGACGTCAGACACGGCATTGCGGAGTCCATCAACTTGATTTCCAATCAAGGGAATCCAGCTCAGGACCGTAAGGGGAGCCGAACCTTCCAAGCGCTTGTCGGCGGCGTAGGCCGCGCTCTTCATGGTTGCCAGCGCCGTGGCGGCACTCTGGCGTCCGGCGGAGGTCAGCAGGCGGTCGCGGTTGTTAATGATCTGACTGGCCGCAACTCGAGCATCATTGACGTCGCCCTTGGCCGACAAGATGTCCCACGCGCCAAAGCCCAGCGCCCACACCAAGACGAGCCCACAGGCGACCAACGCTCCGCGAAGGAGCTGGACGCGAAACTCACGGAGAAGAACGATCTTGGGGACGCCGCGATAGGAGCTGCGACGCTTAGGCGTCGGAGCGGTTGGTCGACTACCGCTGTGGCGGTGGCGAATCCCGTCGCGGTGTTGCTGGAAGTGGTCCCACCCGTAACGAAACGTGTGGAAGGGGCGTGACTTGCGGTGGCGGTAGCGAGGGCTCACGTCGGTCGATCGCTACGACTGCCTACGAGGCGTCGGTGGAGTCGAGGGCCGGCATTGGAAGATTCTCTGGAATCGGCGAAGCAGCTCCACCGTAGGTGCTGCCAGAGCCGTACGTCGAGCCGTATCCGTACCCGTACCCATAGCCGTATCCGTAGCCATACCCGTAGCCGTATCGGTAGTAGTTGTAACCCTCACCCGACGGGGCACGGTTTAAGACGACACCAATGAGTGCGGCGTCGACCTGCATCAAGAGTTCAACCGATCGGGCCACGTCGCGCTTGGCCGAAATACCGGCGGCGGCCACGAGCAACACGGCGTCCGATTTAGCGGCCAGCACCTGGGCGTCAGAGACCGGAAGCATCGGCGGGGAGTCAATAATGACGATGTCGCAACGCTCCTTCAGCTGTTCCATGATCATCTGGGCCCGGCGTCCCGACAAGAGCTCGGCCGGGTTGGGAGGAATCGGTCCGGCCGGGAGGATGCGAAGGTAGGTACTCCCGGGAACGTCGATGATGGCGTCGTCGAGTTCGCACTCTCCGAGGAGCACCGAGGTGAAGCCAACGTCGTTCTTGACACCAAAGAACTCGTGAATGCGTGGCTTGCGAAGGTCACAACCAACGATGATGACTTCCTGGCCGGCCGAGGCAATGGTGTAGGCGAGGTTCGAGGTGATCGTCGTCTTTCCGTCGGCGGCGGCGGGTGAGGTGATGAGCAGCGTTTTGATGGGGTCATCTAGCGACATGAACTGCAACGAGGTACGTAGCGAACGGAAGGCTTCGGCCGGCGGGCTCTTGGGCTGTTCAGCCGAGATGAGAAGCGGCGTCTTACGGTCTTCCCACTCGCGAATACCGGGGATAAGACCAATTGCCGGTCGACCGAGGCTGAGGCTCTCGAGTTCGCCGCGAGTGCGGAGCTTGTCGTCCATTGTCTCGCGGGCCACGGCAATGCCGACACCGAGCGCCAGTCCGGCTACGAAGGCCAAGATCGCGTCCGACGTGGGCTTGGGTGAAAGCGGCGTGCGATTCGGCGAGGCCAACTGGAGCACCGTGACGGCGTTGCGTGGTGAGAGGGCCGCCAGTTCGACGGAGTTCAACTGCGACTGCAGACCCTGGAGCTTGTTGTAGGCCTCGCTGAGCTGCTTGGCGTAGAGCTTGCCTAGGACCGAGTCCTTGGGCACTGACGCCGAAGCATCGGTGAGCGAGGAGATTGTCGAGTTCTGAACATCGACGGCACTGCGGATGTACTGGGCGGCAGCCAAGGCGTTCTGCACGCTCTTGGCCCGCATGACCTGGTTGTAGCCATCGGCGTACGCGTTGGCGCCACGAGCGGCCAAGACGGGGTCGTTCGCGTTGCAGGTGATGTCGGCGATTGAGGTGGTGCCCTCCTGCTTGATGGAGCACGACGGCAGGGGGACGCCGAGCAGGCCACGGGCGGCCAGGCGAACGGGTCCGGAGTTCAATCGAATCAAGTTGGTGCCCATGGCGGTGACGCTCAGGGTTTTGCCGGAAAACGAGACCTTGGAGGTTGAGGCGTACTTCGAAGGACGAACGGTGTCGACCGCAATCATGAGGCCGAGAGCCGTCAGCGTACAGACCAGAACAATGACACGACGACGCCAAATGGTCTGGAAATACTGCATTGGAGACCGACGGACATCGGTGGTTGTTTCCACGGCCCAATTGTACCCAGTTAAAGGGCTGTATTCAGAGTCGCCGGGCGGGAAAACGCAAGGTCCTGTGTCAAAATGAGGATGTGACCATCGGCACTCCCACTCCTGCTGGTCTCTCGACGACATCGAGAGCCGCGCGCGGTGGCGGTTCGTGGGTCATCGTCTTTATTGCGGGACTTGGATCACTAGCACTCTCGCTCGTTTCGGGCTCACACGTCATCTTCGCCGTCATCACCTTGCCACTGGTTGCTTCGATGGCCTGGTCGAGTCCCACGACGTTGATTTCAATCCTGCCGGTGTGGATGGTGTTGCTCGGTTTCGTGCGCCGCTTCACTCCGGGCGGCGGAAACGTCACGTTCTCGGGTGACCCGGTGCTTCTCATTGGACCGGTGGCACTCATTGTCTTGCTGCTCGTCACCTTGAGCGCCCGAGGGGCACCCCCCATGTCTCGACTCGCCCGAGTGGTGTTGGGTTTCAACATCGTGGCTCTTATCGAAGTAGCCAACCCCAGCCAGGGTGGCCTTATGGCCGGTCTCGGTGGATTGCTCTTCGTCTTTGTGCCGACTGTGGCCTTTTGGATCGGTCGACGCTTTGGTACCGAGGAGTTGCTCTGGCGCGTGGCGTGGAACGTGGCAATCCTCTCGCTCCTCGTTGCGCTCTACGGCCTCTATCAGCAGTTCGTTCGATTCCCGACCTGGGACCTGACCTGGATTGCCTCAAAGGGTTACACCGCCCTCAACCTTGGTTCGGGTGTTATTCGTGCTTTCAGCACTTTTTCGTCGGCCCAGGAGTACGCCGCCTTTTTGAGTGTCGGTGTCGTTACATGGGCCATCCTGGCTTCGCGTGCATCAAGACTGCCCTTTCCGGTTCACATGGCCGGGCTCGCCACGGTCGCGGCCGCGCTGTTCTACGAGTCGCAGCGAACCTCCATGTTCATTACGGCCCTCGCGCTC
>CANGMP010000039.1 GCA_947455165.1 Acidimicrobiaceae bacterium
GATCGAAACGAATCTCGGGCAACAGACAGGTTCGCTCCAACGCTGGAGCGAGAAGTAGGAACGGCGCGAAGGATGTCGTGAAGGCTTCGCCGGGCGCCAGTGGAAAGAGCCGGGCGAAGAGGTCGCGTTGCGCTTCGAGTGCACCGTGGGTGTAGCGAACGGGTTTGGCTGGTCCCGTGGCGCCAGAAGTATGAACGATGGCGGCCACGGTGGTACTGGTTAACGGTGCGAATTCGCTACGTGACAGCAGGGTGCCGTTCTCTAGAGCCCGCCGTGACCTTCGGCCGAGAACTCCGTGCTGGGCTCCGGGCGCGAGTCGCATGAGTCGACTGAAGAGGGTGGTCGATCGAGAGCCAATGACGGCTACTGGTGCGGCCGTGCGAAGCAGGTCACGTAGTTGCTTGATGCCGCCATTGAGATCGGCCACCACGGGCACGGCACCCAGAGCCCAGAGCGCGGCCACGGCGACGAGGAGTTCGCCGCTCGGCTTCACCAAGAGCGCCACCTTGGCTCCCGGCTGGACGCCTCGACGGCGTAACGTCTCGGCCACGTCGGACCGGCGCGTCGCGAGGGAGGCCCACGTTAAGGAGCCCCCCGGGCCAGCCACAATCGTGCCGTCATCGTGGAGATGGTTGTCAATCGAGTGATAGATGCCCGCAACTTCTTCTGAAATGGGGACCGACTCACTCGTGGTGTGTGAGGCGTTGAGCCACTGGGCTACGAGCGGTGCAAACGCGGGGTCGAATGGTGCGAGGTGAGCACAGTTCGAGAAACGTTCGACGTCAGCGTGGGGGAGTCGACGGTGAAGGTCCCGGAGGAAGCGATCGTGAAAGACCACGTCGCGACCACCCCACGCCAACAGCGTGGGCACGGTGAGCGTCTCGACTCCCTCCGCCACGCCGGCTAGGGCGCCAAAGGAAGGGTCCGTCGGGCTCAATGGAATGTCAGTTACGAAGTCGGCGACGGCTCGGCGTCGACGTGACCCTTTATAGGGCGCTCGTAGGGCCTTGCGGTGCTCCCGGGTCGTCATCAGCGCGGTGCCCTGAACAAAACCAAGTGTCCACTGACAGATAAGTGGCGCGGCCCGTCGAGCGATGCCAATCAACGGGGGAACCTTGACGCCATCAGGCTTCGCTGCCGCTGTATTGGACAAAATGAGATGCGTGATCGGGAGCTGTGGTGCGGCGCCCATGGCCACCGCTCCTCCCCAATCGTGCGCGGCGAACGCGAAGGGTCCCGCAATCTCTTGGCGACAGAACTCGACCAGTTCGGTGATTCGCTCTGCGAGTACCCGAGGCCGTCCCCGTTCGGAGTAGCCCATGCCGGTTTGGTCCACGGCTACGACGCGCCACTCGGGTGAGAGGGTTTGGAGGAGGTTGCGCCAGAGATAGGACCAGGTGGGATTGCCGTGGACGCAGACAATGGTGCCCTTTGGACCTGGACCGGTATCGAGAATGTTCCACGTCACGGGAGATCCGTCGGCGCCCGGAAAGGTAACGCGACGGGACCACGACGGCAGTAGTCCGAAGGAGTCGAGTTCCGTATCGCTAGGCGTGGAACGACTCACGTCGTGATTACCAGAGAATTTCTGAGGCCGCGCAGTTGAGACCCGAACCGATACCCATGAGAAGAATGCGTTCTCCCTCGGAGATTTCGTCGGCGATGCTGGCCAAAGTGAACGGTACGGCCGCCGGTCCCATGTTTCCAAACGTGGGGTAAGTCAATGGCACCCGAGCGAGATCAATCCCGAGACGCTCACACAGCTTTTCCGTGTGTGGCTTCGACACCTGGTGCATGACGTAGCGGTCACAGTTGGTCCACTCCCATCCCTGCGCGAGAGCCTCATCAAAAGCCTCTCGGCCGAGGTCGAGTCCCGCCGTTAAGAGTTCTGCCGTGTTCGTTCGCATTTCGTCGAGATCGCCAACGCACAGGTCGTGATGGTTCGTGGCCGCACGGCTTACGCCACCTAGAAATTGGTGGGCCCCTTGGCGGGGTCCGCCCATGACTACGGCTGCGGCGCCGGAGCCCAGCGTGAGAGAGGCGAACTGGTCAAAGAGGTCCTGCATCGTTGCTTCTGGTCGCTGCAGGCGGGCAATGGTCGCTTCTTGCGGTTGACGGCTGCCTTCGCCGTCGACGATGAGTACGGTCTTGGCCATTCCCGTTTCAATTGCCATGGCACCGACCGACATGGCATTCATGAAACCTAGGCAGGCATTGCCAAGGTCGAAATTCAGGCAGTTGGCGCTGAGGCCGAGGCGGAAGTGAACGGCACAGGCCACGCTCGGTTCGAGGTGGTGCTTGCAGACCGATGTCGAGATAAGAAGATCGACCTCGCTCGGCAAAACGCCGGCCCGGTCGAGGGCCACACGGCCGGCCTGGGCCGCGGCGTCATCAAAACAAGTCCCCTTGGGCCACCAGCGACGCTCGGCGATACCGGCTACTGCCTCGAGCAGGCCCGCTCGCATGCCGATGCGTTCGTACGTCTCGGCGAGCTGCTCGTCGATCCACGAAGACTTCACAATCTCTGGTGCTTCGACTTGACCCAGACTCCATAGGTAGGAACGCGAAAACTGAGCTGGAGAGGGCACTGGTAAAGGTTAGGCGTTTTCACAATTACTTCTGCCGAGCAGATTTCTACGCCATTGGACCCCACGTACGCATGCCTAGTGGCCGGGCGGTGAATTGTCTTCACCGCTGAATACCAGTCCTGCGTAGGAGAAGCGAAGATGGCAAGCGACAAGGCGTAGACGTCACCAGCGTTCTTTGGGCCACTGCTACTGCGAAGCTGGTGGGGTCGCTCCAGGTTTCAACCTGTGCCCTGCCGCTACTCAATCCCAACCAAGCTTGGCGCTCAGCCCGTCAAGTCCTTCAACCAGTGTGGCGAGAAGTGTCAGCGAATCTTCCATCGCCTGTTCGGTGAAGATGTCAGGCTGGGTGGGCGTGAGGAGTGCTTGGGCCTGGATATAGGCCAGTGCAATGACGAGTACCGCCGACTTGCCCCGCTCGCTTGAGCGGTCAGAGAGACTCAACGTGTCGAGCGATGCGGTTCGAAATCGCTCGAGAAACTTGGCGTCACTCGAAATACGGAGCGGGTCGGTGCCTGAAAGCGTTAACCACGCGGCAAATCTCATCCAAAGGAACATGTCGCCGATGGGCATGAATCCAATTGGTGGATTGCTTTCGAGGTACTCAATCGCCCGCACTTCAATGCGTCGCAGGGCGGCGAGGTAGAGATTTTCAAGTGTCTCGAAGTTTCGGAAAATTACATTTGAATCCATGCCGACTTCGCGAGCTATCCGCCGAGCCGTGATCTCAGGGAACGGAACGGTGCTGGCCAGTTGGGTGACAGCCTCAAGGAGCCGCTCCCGAGCTTCGGGTCCAGTGGTTCGATGCTTAGGTGAGGGGAGTAATTCCGACATGGCGCTTTCTTGAACCCTACTGTTCGAAATAACCCATCCCGAAGGTCGCATCCACCGGAAATTATCGCTAGTCTGCTATTTGTCATCTTAGATGACAAATAGCAGACTTCCCACCGAAAGATGAACTCTGATGAAAATCAACCGCTCCGCACTGCTAGTTGCTTTGGCTGGCGCTTCTCTGGCGGCAGGATTTTTGCCGGGGATTGCCACGGCGCGCGTTCTTGCCGCGTCACCTAGCGAGTCTCGTGCGCTGCTTCGCCCGTTATCGGTGGCGCCTACGCCACACGCGCAGTCATCGTCCTCAGCGCTCTACGACACTGTCCAGCCAGCCGTATTCCCTTCGGGTATCCAAAGCGTCAGCCCCTATGACTACTTCACTTCAATTTCGTGCAGTTCGCCGGGCAACTGCACCGCCGCGGGATCGTTCCTTTCACCAGACGGCACGAACAAGCCAATGACTCAAACGTCGACGAACGGCATTTGGGCCCCGGTGGTAGCCACCGACGTTTCGGCCATTACTAGCTGGCGTGGTAGTAACTACAACGGCTCATTCTCATCAATCTCATGCACCTCGCCTGGCAACTGCACGGCGGCCGGCACTTATGACGGTCGAGCGATTACGCAGACGTCGACCAACGGCGTGTGGGCTCCAGCGGTCGGGGCTCGCTTTAGTCCAGACACCCAGTTGAGCGGCGACGGACCTCGAGATCTCTTCTACGCAGTTTCGTGCAGCGGAGCAGGTTTCTGCACGGCAGTTGGCAGTTTCAGCAACGTGGACGGTTATTCCGTGCCGATGACCGAAACGTCCACCAATGGTGTTTGGGGTGAAGTCGAGATTGTGAGTCTGCCAAATGATCTCGATCGCCAAGCTGACGTTCAGTACACCTCTGTTTCGTGCATATCGGCCGGGAACTGCACGGCTGCCGGTTCGTCATTCTCCTACAGAGACGCCGTGGGTAATACATTCACCGGTTCGTCTACCAATGGTGTTTGGGGCGAAATTGCCGTCATCAATGGGTTCACTTTGCATTCACTCTCGTGCACTGCTACCGGTGACTGCGCTGCGGCGGGATTTGTGCTCGATGCCAATGGAAACGAAGTAGCGGCAACCGTATCGTCAAGTTTGGGAGTCTGGCAATCGCCTCAAATGGTGACCTTTGAAAGCTCGCTGCAGCAACCCGATTATCCCGGCTCGGAGCTTCTTTCAATTTCCTGTTCTTCTTCGGTCAACTGCACTGCAGTCGGCTACTACACCGACGTGAATTGGAATTGGCAACCGCTGATGACGACGTCGACCAATGGCACATGGGTAACGGTGGTGCTGCCCTCGTACGAAAGTGCTTTGGGTGGCGACGTAACGACGGCCGCGCTGGGTTCGGTCTCCTGTAGTGCGGCCGGAATGTGCGGGGCCGCCGGAGCACTCGCCGACGTTCACGGCAATCGCATGGCCTTCACGCTGACCCAAGCAGACGGCCAGTGGGCCTCCGGCGTTGCGGCCACTTTCGATATGGCCGTAAGTCGAACTCTGAGGGATGATGGCTTTAACGCAATTTCCTGCTCAGGACCCTCAAGTTGCACGGCAGTTGGAACGTATACCGACGTCAATGGGAACTACCCGGCGATGACTCAGTCATTTCATGCACCAACACCGAGTGCCCCATTCAACGTGAGCGTTATTCCTGCGCCCGGCCACGTGATAGTTACATGGGAAGCACCCCTCGAGACGTACGGTTCGGCAGTAACGAGCTACCGAGTCGTTGTTTTACGCGCAAGCAGTCGAGCGATTGTTTCGAACGTATCCGTACCTGGAAACGTTCATCAGGTCGTCCCTGCCCTGCCGGCCGGTAGTTACATCATTTCGCTTGCGGCCGCCACTGTCAACGGAACTGGTGCCGTGGCGTCTACATCCCCGGTCGGCGTCCTTTCCTCTAAAGGTGTTCGTGTCCCGCCGGCTCCACGAGTCATGACGTCAAAGGCGGCCAGTGGACAAGTCACGCTGTCATGGCTCCCCCCAGTCTTGAGCGATGGAGGATCTGCCATCTACCAGTACGTCGTATCAGACGGAAATGGCCATGGCTGCTCAACCGGCGGTGATGCTCGCTTTGCGGCAACGTCGTACGGCTGTGTGATCAATGGTCTAACCAACGGACGCTTCTACGGATTCTTCGTTACCGCTGTCAACATCATGGGCGCGTCGACTCCGTCGGCCACCAAGATTGTCCGTCCCGGGTCGGCGCCCCTCGATGCTCCGATTGTGACGATTGAGTCCGTGACCGCGCATCGTGCGACGCTCAATGTGTCGGCTCCTTCTTCTATGGGCGGGCGCACACTTATGTACTACCAAGTGAGTTTCGACAACGGCCGTAGCTGGAAATCTCTCTTCTACTTCACAGTCGATGGTCAGATTTCCCTCGGTTCACTGAAGCCCAACACTCGATATCAAGTACTCATCAACGCTCGCAATCAAATCGGCGCTTCACCAGCTTGCGCCTTGACGTTCCGGACAGCAAAAAGGTAGGTTGCCCGCTCCAGGCTTGCCTACATAAGACGAAATTGCCCGGGTGGCGGGGAAGGCGAAATCGAGTAGTCGTCGATACAATGTGAACGGTATTCAGGTGGTGACCATGGCCCCTAATTCTTGCTTGAAATGTGGATCGGCAACGACTCCGCCAGAACGGTTTTGTTCAACCTGTGGGACGCCGGTTTCCCAAGAGCTGCCTTCGAAAACGGTGGTCGCACCGTTTGTGCCCGTGCTCTGGCCCTAGTCCTGTTCGGCCTTGGCCTTTGTTACTTATTCTCCGGGGCGGTGGGGCACGCATTTACAAAACTGAGCTGCTCGCTTTCGGATGGATCGGCCATTGACTGCGGGGCCGGGCCAACTCACTACGACCATGTTGGCTCGGCCGTGTTGTTCTTTGCCGCAGCGATCGTGGCCTTCCTCGTTCCTGCTGGACAGAGACTGCTGGGTACCGGCGGCATGTCACCCGTATTCAATCTTTGGCGACAGCCGTCGTCGCCGTGCTGTCGTGGCCGCGTGTGTGACGAGTGCGATGGAAAACCGCACCAAGGTCAATCGGTCGGTCGTGAGCCAAATGTCCTCCTTGCTCATCCGAGCAAACGTGGTTCCACGTCTGTCGGGAAGTGTCGAGCCTTTAGACAACGGTGAGGAGTACTACCTCGGCACGCCCCCCGTTGCTTCGACCGATCGCCAACGAGTTTGCGAGCGATTTGTTAGTGCCGTAGAGACACTTGAATCACCGACGCACCTCGCACCAGGCGTCGTCAATCCTTCCGTCGTGGCGAACTGTATGGGTGAGATGGATAAAGTCGTTGATCCTCCCTTGGGAAATACGTATCTCGAGGGTAACTTCGTGCTCGAAGCAAGCTGTTCCGCGACGCCGACGTCAGCGTCCCATCACTTCCGTGCCAGCTTGACTCTTGGTGGAGGTCGTAGCTCGACGCCGACCGCTCGGTTCCCCGCGGGATATCAGTGGGTGATTTACCTTTAGTAGTCCCGGAGTGGTCGCGCGACGGACAACCAAACATCGGTTCAGCTATCAAGGTGAAACGATGCGTTCCGCTTGCCCGCTAGGACCACCTGCACGGCGTGAGGAGCCTGCGCTTGAATCTCGTCTCGATCGGGCCGTGCGAGAGCGGCTCGCCGTTGCGGAGCGATGCGGTGCACCGTGGCGAGCGCTGCCTCGTTGCGGAGCAGAAAGTCCCAATAGAGCGTGGTGAGCGGGCAGGCGGTCGGACCGGTTCGAACGGTTGGCGAGAAGGCGCACCCCTTGCAGTAGTTGGTCATTTTCGAGATGTAGTTGCCACCGCCGATGTATGGCTTGGTCGAGGTCTGTCCACCGTCGGCGAACGTGCCCATGCCAATCACATTGGCCTCCATGACCCACTCGGCCCCGTCGACGTAGGCGCCAATCATCCACCGACTGAGCGCTTGTGGGTCAATGCCGGCCAGCGTGGCCGCGTTGGCCAGAATCATGAGGCGTTCAATGTGGTGATTCCAGCCGTAGGCGTGAAGGTGGCCCAGAACACCCTCGATGCATCGCATGGGGTGTTCGCCCATGGTGGCCCACGACTGGGGGAGGGGGTTGCGTGCGTCCAAGAAGTTGCGTGAGGGGTATGTCTCGTCACGAAGCTGATGGAGGACCCAGATCCATTCGCGCCACCCCGTCACCTGGCGAATGAAGCCTTCGGCACTGGGAAGTGGGATGTGGCCGGCGTAAAACGCGTCTGAAACGGCAGCGACGACTTCGGCCGGATGGAGGAGGCCCATATTGATCGCCGGGCTCAACCGCGAGTGGGCGAGGTGCCAATTATCAGCACTGGCCGCATCCTCGTGTGGTCCAAACGCCGGGATAATGCGCTCAACGGCGTCTTGGAGCTGATCGAGGGCTTGGCTCCGAGTACGTGGCCAGAACTTGAGCGCCTCGTCGCCCGGGTGGTGGTGACGCAAGTCATTCACGAGTTCCTGTTCACTCGTTGTCAAGGGCGCAAACCAAGGCTCGGGCCAGGTCCCGCCATCTCGAGGCAAGGGCTCTCGGTTGTCGTGGTCGAAGTTCCATTGGCCACCCAGAGGTGTTGAACCATCCATCAAGATGTTGAGGCGCTGACGCTGTTCTCGTTGAAACGTCTCCAAAGTGGTCGGTCGCTTCTTTCGCGCTCGGATCTCTTCGACATCGGTCAGGTAGAACTTGTCGGTCAATACCTCGACGCCCAGGCGCTGGAAGAGCGATCGAGCGTGACGTCCTCGAGGTGCATTCATGAAGAGTCGATCGGGGGTGAACGCTTCACGATGTTCACGCACGCCGGCGCTGAAGTTGGTTGACTTCCGATAATCGATCGTGAAGCCTCGTTCGACGACTTGGTCGGCAAAGGCCCGCATGGCGGCGAGATAGAGACTGACTCGAGTTACGTGGCGAGCCTGGTCAATCAACTCAGCACTCTCAATCATGAGAATGACCGTGTCGCTACTCAATTCGGCCCAAGGGGCGACGTCGAACGAAAGTTGATCGCCGAGCACGAGGAAGGTGTCGGCCACTAGTTCTGACTCCTCCGGTGGGCGGCTGCGCCGCGGGAGCATCGCTCCGAGCAGTACTTCACGTCCTCAAATGTGTTTCGCCACTTCGCCCGCCATTCAAAGGCCAGGCCGCAGAACTCGCACGTCTTCGGGGTGAATCCGTTCTTCGTTCGAGCTACACGAGGTGACTTGGGCACATATCAGTATTGATGCTTTTACGTTCTCGTGATTCAGTTGCCAGTCACCGCCGGCGCATCCATGAAGCGTGAAGTGAGGGCCTACTTACGCCGGGTTGTTTTGGACGAGCGAAAAGACGGCTCCATCTGGGTCGCGTACTGACGCCATGCGTCCAAAGGGCGTGTCGTGGGGAGCCATGAGCAACGAACCACCCTGGGCCTCGGCAGCCACGGTGGCGGCGTCGCAGTCGGTAACGCGAAAGTAACTGTTCCAATAGGCCGGCATGGCGGCGTGCATCGGGCTCGAAAAGTCCATGATGCCAAAAACCTGCACACCATCAACGCTCACGGTGGCGTATCGGAACTGGTCGGTGTCGCTCATTGTGTCAAATGTCCAGCCAAACACGGAAGACAGGAACTGCTGCGAACCGGCGTAATCCTTGGTGTAAAGCTCGAACCAGACCGGGGAGCCGACACGCCCGTCGAGCGGGAATCCGGCGAACGCTTCTGGCGCCCAGAGGCCAAAGGGGCAGCCGGCCTGGTCGAGGATGATGGCCATCGAGCCAAGTTCGGCAATGGGAAGTGGGCCGGCGACCACGGTGCCTCCGTGGCGGACAATAGCTTCGAGCGTGGCGCTCATGTCGGCAGTTTGGACATACGTGGTCCACCCGCCGGGCTGTCCAGCCGGAGTCGGCATGGCTCCTGTCATCGGAACATCGTCCTTCATGAACATGAAGTATCCGCCGAACTGGTCAGAGCCTTCCGCGGCATTCCAGCCGCAGACGGCGCCATAAAACGACGAAATTTCTCGACCGCTCAAGGTGGCGAGGTCCATCCAAACGGGGCGGGGGGCAAGAGCAGCCATGGGATTCCTTTGCGAACGAGAAGTCATCATCCTAGGAAAGTCGACATGCACCAGAAGGTGACAAGGAGCCAGTCTTGGCCGAGTCATAACTGCGCGGATGCGGCACCGACCTCAAGATGGAGGAGGACTTCCCTTGGTACGCCGGAGCGTCGTTGGGGCGACTGCGATCACCTCATCACCTCTAAATTGATCAGGATATTTACAGGAGATAGGAAGAGATAGGACTTTAGACCCTACTCGAACGTCATTAATTTCTTTCATTTCAACGGGGCCTTGTCATAGCGTTGACTCACCAAATGAAAAGGTTTCATGGAGGGGCAATGAAGAAGTCAATGAAGTACAAAGCTGGAGTTATCGGGGCTGCACTCGGGGCCTTGATCCCCTCGGTGGCGCTTGCGCTGACGATTCAGGTCGGCATGAACGTGAACTTGGGCTGGAACCTCGCGAGCGCCGATGCGCCCCAAGTGATGTCCACGTTGTCAACCAACAACATCAAGACCGTCCGCCAGTTCTTCAACTGGTCGGTCATTCAGCCCACGGATGGCTCGACGTACGACTGGCGCTGGATTGACAATGTGATGCGCAACGCCGCAATAAACGGCGAAGACGTCTTGCCCGTCTTTTACTACACCCCAGGTTGGGCCAACGGAAACGCCGGCGTCAACGTATTGCCAACCAGCAACGCTCTCTTTACCAACTTCGTAAAGGCGGCGTTCCTTCGCTACGGCGTGAACGGTACGTTCTGGAGCTCGGTCAACGCCGCTCCCGCGCCACTTGTCACAGCCGAGATCTGGAACGAACCCTGGTGCAAGGCCTTTCTCAAGTCGACCGACCCACTGCAGTACGCGCAGTTGGTACGTGACTCGGCCGTTGCCATTCACTCCGTCAACCTCAACGTGAAGATCCTGGCTTCGACCGACTGGTATCCCGCCAATAACTCCATTTGGCTGCCCCAGCTCTTGGCGGCCATGCCGGACTTTGCCCAGTACATCAACATCGCCAGCGTCCACCTGTACTTCACCAATTTCGCCGGCCCGAGTGGTGCGGACCCGTATAGCAAGTTGGGAAGCATTCGCAACTACCTAACCAAGTACAAGGTGACTGCGCCTATCTGGATTACTGAATCGGGAATCAACGCTCGTATGGTCGACCAGTACGAACTCGGGAATACGCAGAAGGAGATCTCGCAGCAGGCTCAGTTGCAGACTGCTCAGGAGTACCTGGCAGTCCTCGCCGCCATTAACAACTTGGCAACGATCGACAATATTGAGCGCTACTACATCTTCTTGTACCAACGTTCACCTGTCGCTGGTACCACGTTGAGCGATGGCTTCTCGCTCGCTGATACGAATCTGCAGCCCACGGCGGCCGCCAAGGCCATTTTCAGATGGGTCGCTTCCCACCCGGTAACGACGAAGTAGTTCCTCGCATCGCGTGACAGTACGCCGCTGGGACGCCCCATTCCCGGCGGCGTACTGTCACAAAAAAATGGGAATTCGAAACTAACTTAGAGAGATGGCCCCAGACCGCTCCTCTCGCTCTCGCTCCCGTTCAGTTGGCAACGAGGAGCGCCTCGTCGCACTTGGCGACGCGATTGACCGGCGTAGTGGCGTGGCCCGAAAGACCAAGCCCTCCGTGTCGGCGCGCCGTAGTGGACCCAAGAAGCGCCGCTCGCGTAATCAGCGACTTATTCGAATTGCCCTTGTTATGGCGGTCATTGGCGTTGGCTTTGTTGGCGGCGGTTACTTCTACGCCCAGTACCGCTTCTCAAAGGTGACCAACGTCAAGTGCGGCGAAGCGTGCTTACCGACCCTGCCTGGCCAGCCCTTCAACATTCTCTCTATTGGCTCAGACTCTCGCGCTGGGCTGACTGGCGCTATGGCCGCCCAGACTGGTGCCGGTGGTGTTTCGGGTCAGCGTTCTGACGTCATCAAGATCATTCACGTTGATCCGAGCGTTCCGTCAATCAGCGTTATCTCGATCCCACGAGACACGCTGGTCTCCTTGCAGCCATCCATCGCGAGCTACTTCGGCTCGAAGTACCAGCGCATCAATGTCAATCTGGTCGCCGGTGCCAGCATGACGGCCGGACCGCAAGTGTTAGCCAAGACCATCACAGCCAACTTCGGTATTCCAATTAACCATATTGTCGAAGTGAGTTTTGGTGGACTCGCAAACTCGGTCATCGCCCTCGGCGGCGTCTATATGCGCTTCCCATACACCTCGGCCGACACGTACTCGGGTCTTCGCATCAACACGCCGGGTTGTCAGCACCTCACGGGCATGCAGGGACTCGCCGTCGCTCGTTCACGCCACTTCTACTACTCACCCCACAACCTGACTTGGACTCGCGCCGACAACGTCATGGTGATTCATGGCCGTACGCCGCCAGGCTGGATCTATGACGGAACGTCTGACTACGGACGCATTAAGCGTCAGGACGCCTTCCTCAGGGCCATGATGCTGGTCGCCAAGAAGCAGTACAACCCGTTCACTATCAACAAGGTGGTCTCCCAGCTTCCAGCGGGTGTGCAACTCGACAGCAGTTTCTCGCTCAACACCTTGATTGGCCTAGCCGTGAAGTTTCACTCGTATGACCCTTCGCAGATGCAGACGTACACGTTGCCGGTTGTTTCTCCCGGGGCCAATCCCTACGGATCGGTCTTAGTCGTCGACCAGCTGGCCGCCCAGCAGCTGTTCGTCAAGATTTTTGGTTCATCGCTGGTGACCGAAACGACGCCCGCGCCAAACTCGAAGTTGCAGAGCGTCCAGCCGCCCTACGTGCCGGTGCCTTCGACGACGTCGACCACCACCACGCTCCATAAGCATCACGGAACGACAACGACGACGACGCCGCCCTACAACCCCTATTACTTCAATCCCGTCCCATGCGTTCCTGGAGCATCGAAGTAGATAGGCGCATCAACAAGGCGTACGCTTTCCAGTGCTGACGAAGAGTTCAGCTAGCGAAAGCTGAACTTCTTCTTTTCAACATCAATCACAATTGCATTGGTGAGTTTGTCGGCGATGGTCTGGCCCTGCTTATCCCACAGTGGCATCAACCACCCGAAGAAAAAGACCAAACTGTCGAAGAAGTGTGCGAAGAATCGCACCAGCGCGGTGAGAAAACCGAGCGTGTGGCCGGTGTCTGCGTCGAGACATTGAATACCGGCCACTCTCATCCCGGGAGTCTGGCCAGTGGTGCCAAGTTGGTAGACGAACCACACCTCCACCAACAGCGCCGGTCGCAGAAGTATGAGCAGGTGAGCTAGGGAGAGTCCGATGAGGAGGAGAAGAACGATGGACTGGTCAATTAGGTAGCCGAACGCTCGATTACCCCACGTGGCAAACGTGCCCTGGGTGTCTTTCGACTCCGATGGGTCGAGGCCTACGCGCTGTTCGACACCGCAGAACGCACAGAAAGGTTGGTCGCCACCAACGGTGTTTCCACACTCTGGGCAAAATGGCATCATCACTCCTTGACGGTCATGCGAACCGTACACCAGGGCCGCGACATTGCTTTGTTGGAATCCCGTTTTGCGTCCGCAATGGATGGTCCTTGCTACACGGACGGACTGAGATGATCTCCTTCAAGGAACTGGCTAGTGCGGCCGACCACTTCGCCCCATTTCGCTCCAGCGTGGCCTGGTACTCCTGGCAAGCGGTGGATCTGGCCTAGGCCCAGAAAACGAACATCCGGCCAGGCCTGACGACCTGACCGGATGTTCGTTCAAGCAATAGTTATGAAACTGGTACGAATGAGAGCATGACTCGCCGGTTGCCCGCGAGCGAC
>CANGMP010000040.1 GCA_947455165.1 Acidimicrobiaceae bacterium
GCTGGGCGAACCGGACCGAGTTCGGCCTGGTATGAAATCGGTCGAAATAATGCCTTAGCTGAAGCGCTGACATTGCGTGGCCATCGCGTGGCGATGTGGTGGGACGAGCCGCATGGTGAGCTGCTCTGCGACAGTATTGACCTCGCTGTGTTACGTAGCGGCGGTCCTCTCAACATTGAACGCGCTCGAGTGTTGCGTGATGGCGGAGCAGTGGTGCTCAACGATCCCGATGCGCACTGGACCGCAAGCGACAAATGGGCGACAGTCGCTCTGCTGGGTAATGCTGGGATTGCGCATCCACGAACCCATCTCGCCAACGGACCGGTGAGTGCAGTACAGGTGGTGCTCAAGGAGCGCCGCTCGAGTGGTGGTCACGGGGTGTCTCTGGTCGTTGGGGCTGACGTGCCGGACGATGAGCGCTTCGTGGTGCAGGAGCTGGTGGCGTGGCGAGATGATCTCCGGGCCATGGTTGTCAACGGACGAGTAGAGCATTGGCTGCGCCGTCGGCCCCGTGAAGGGGAGTGGCGGAGCAACCTGGCCCAGGGCGCCTCGTATGAATCGGCTCATGATGTCAGTCCGGCGGCGGAGGCAATGGCGCTGGCCGCCGCCGAGGCCACGGAGTTGGTTTGGTGCGGCGTAGACCTGCTTCAGACCGAGAGTGGCTGGGTCATTCTCGAGGCCAATCCCGGGACGACGTTTCACGGGGTCACCCGAGAAGAAGGTGAGGCCATCGTGGCCAGCGTGGCGACCACAATCGAGAGTTACCTCTAGCGCCCAAGAGCCCTGTCGTAGGCTGAACGGATGTTCGAACCCGAAACCGTCCTTGTTGAGCGTGTCGCAGCTGGAGGCACCGTCTCGCACGTGGCCGATGGGCGAGCCGTATTTTTGCGCCACGCCATTCCCGGCGAGCGTGTCCGTGTTGAAATTACCGAGGAGCACGCCCGTTTCTTGCGCGGTGACGCCATCGAAGTCCTCGAAGCCAGCCCCTATCGAGTGAATGCCCCCTGCCCGTACGCCCACGCCGATGGCTGCGGTGGCTGTGACCTCCAGCACGTCGCCCCCTCCTACCAGCCCGAGTGGAAGGCGGCCCTGATCGCCGATCAGCTGCGACGGGTCGCCCATTTTGAATACGACGTGACAGTTCACGCCGTCGAAGAGTCGGCTCAGGGGTCGCGATCCCGCCTGCGCTTTGCCGTCGACCAGACGGGACACTTGGCGTTACGCAAATCTCGCTCGAATGAGCTGCAGCCGATCGCCGGCTGTTGGATTGGCGATTCGGAGTTCACCGAAGGTCTCGCCGCCACATGGGATGGCGCCGTGGAGGTTGAGCTCCGTGCCCTCGGTGGTGAGCCGGCATTCGCGGTCGTCACTTTTGACGATGGAGCGCAAGTCACGAGTGACCTCGATGGCCTGATTGACGACGAGCCGCGCCGCTCGTCAGTGCTCGTCGGCAAGAACCGTTTCCGCATCAGTGCGAACTCTTTCTGGCAGGCTCATCGTCGCGCGCCAGAAGTGCTTACCGAAGCCGTCATGCGGGTCGCCAAAGTTCGACCTCGCGACCGAGTCATCGACCTCTACGCCGGCGTCGGCCTCTTTAGCGTGCCTTTGGGTGTAGCGGTCGGCCCCGAGGGCGAAGTCCTAGCGGTTGAAGAATCTGATGTCGCCTGCGCTGACGCCCGACGGAACGTCGCCGACCTGCCCCAAGTCAAGGTTGTGGAACAGAAAGTCACCCCCCGTCGCATCGCCGAGCTTGTCCCGGCCGACTCGATTGTGGTGCTTGATCCCCCGCGCGCGGGAGCTGGCATTGCCGTCATGGAGGCGCTCGTGGCCTCGATGCCACGAAGGATTGTCTACGTCAGTTGTGACGCCGCGACCTTTGCTCGTGACGTCGCCGTCCTGCGGGCCAAGGGCTATGAACTCGTTGATTTACAGGGTTTTGACCTCTTCCCGATGACCGAACATGTGGAAATCGTGGCCGCTCTTGACAGGACCCTGTAGCGGGTGAATGCTAGGGCCGAGGCCCGATATTGGGTCGGGCCCGAAAGGGGTTCCGCTCGTGCCACTGTCAAAGCTTGATCACCACCACCGCCTTACGGTCACCAAGATTTTTGGTCACCCGTTGAGCCGAAATATCCAATGGCACGACGTGGAATCACTCCTCGAGCGAATCGGCATTGTTTCGATTTCGCATCGCGGCAATGTGAATCTGACGATGAATGGCGAGACACACTCGCTTGGCAAGGTGCGCGGTCATGATCTCTCCGAGGATCAGGTGATCCGGGTTCGCCACATTCTGAAGGAAGTGGGCATCGTTCAGGCCGCGGCGTAGATGGGCTGAATCTCTCTTTACACTGCGTACAGCGCTAAGGAGGGTAGATGTCGGTAATTGACGACTGCGTAGAACAGAACAAAGAGTTCGTCCGGACTTTTGCCGGCCCAATGCCGCTAGTGCCACAACGCCACCTGGCGGTCGTGGCGTGCATGGACTCGAGAATCGACGTGTTTGCCTGCCTAGGCCTCGGGCTTGGTGAGGCTCACGTCATTCGGAATGCCGGTGGCGTGGTGACCGATGACGTTCTTCGATCCTTGGCGATCTCGCAGCGCAAACTGCAGACGAGAGAAATCATCGTTATTCATCACACCGAGTGCGGACTGCAGACCTTCACTGATGAAGCGTTTAAGAACGAACTCGAGGCCGAGACCGGGGTGCGCCCGACGTGGGAAGACAAGTGCTTCACCGACGTGGACGAAAGTGTGCGTGAGTCGGTGCGGCTCCTTCACGAGAGTCCATACCTCGCAGATGTGGAACACATTCGTGGCTTTGTATTCGAAGTCGCGACTGGTGCCCTTCGCGAAGTGCGCGCTTAGCCGCCTAGAACCGCCAAGAGACCCGTAGAGGTCTCTAAAATCCCATAGATGAGCGCAGCCAGTGAGTACGTCGATGTCCTTGTAGTTGGTGCGGGGCTTTCGGGCGTTGGCGCGGCCTGTCACTTGCAGATGGAGGCGCCAACGCGCAGTGTTGCCATTGTTGAAGCTCGCGCCGTGAGCGGGGGAACGTGGGATCTGTTTCGCTACCCCAATGTGCGCAGTGACAGCGACATGTACACCCTGGGGTACGAATTTGCCCCTTGGCTGGACCGTAAGTCGATTGCCGATGGCGACTCAATCCTTCGCTATATCCGCGACACTGCAGAGCGCTTCGGTGTAGCCGAGAAGATTCAGTACAACACCAAAGTCGTCTCGGCCAACTGGGACAGCGTGGCCGCGGAGTGGAACGTTGAGCTGGAGAATGCCACGAGCGGCGAACGTCGCACGCTTCGCTGCAACTTCCTGTGGGCTAACACGGGGTACTACCGCTACGACGAAGGTTTCCGTCCCCACTTTGAGGGCGAAGAGTCCTTCAATGGACAGTTCGTTCACCCCCAGTTCTGGCCCGAGTCCCTTGACTGGAGCGAGAAGCGTGTAGTCGTTATTGGCAGCGGGGCGACGGCTATGACGCTCGTTCCGGCGCTCGCTAAGACAGCGGCCCACGTCACCATGCTTCAGCGGTCGCCCACGTACGTGGCAGCCCGGCCCGACGTCGATGGATTAGCCAACTGGCTACAACGTCGTCTGCCGACCAAGTCGGCATTCCGGCTGATCCGTTGGAAGAACGTCCTGCTCAGCACGTTGACCTACCAGCTAAGCCGCCGTCGCCCCGAGGTCATTAAGAAGGCGTTGCGCCAAGGTGCCGTCGATGCACTGCCGGCCGGCTTCGATGTAGACCGCCACTTTGGTCCGGCCTACAACCCGTGGGATCAGCGACTCTGCCTCGTTCCGAATGGCGATCTCTTTGCGGCCATCAGTGCCGGCACCGTGGATGTCATCACCGACGAGATCGCTACCGTTACTCCAAACGGGATCACACTGAAGTCGGGAACGTCCCTTGACGCTGACATCATCGTGACGGCGACCGGTCTCTCAGTGCAGTTGCTCGGTGGTTTTTCGGTGTCGCTCGATGGCTCACCGCTCGACATTGCCTCGTCACTGGCGTACAAGGGCATCATGCTGACGGGCGTTCCGAATCTCGCTATGACCTTTGGGTACACCAACGCTTCGTGGACGTTGAAGGCCGACCTGACGGCTCGGTATATCTGCCGACTCCTCAATGTCATGGAGAAAAAGAACGTTCGCACGTGCACACCAGAGGCGCCCATAGATGGACCGTCGGCGACTCCCTACATTGAACTTTCCGCCGGGTACATCCAACGAGTGGCCGACCAGTTACCCAAGCAGGGTCACAAGATGCCGTGGCGTCTCTATCAGAACTACTTTTTAGACACGGTCCTGTTCCGTGTACGTCGCGTGAACGACCACATGCGCTTCTCTTAGGAGTAGCGCACCTCATCAGAGGTGCTCGCGCTGTGGCTGGCCACGGATTCACGTATGTCAGCAATAAGTTCCTCGATCAGTGGGGCGTGCACCGGGGAGAGCATTAGGTGGAGGCCTCGGGGATCCGAGTTGCGATTGACATGCCAGCCACGCTTCTCAAGTTCGTCTCCGACTCCAAAGAGGTCAAGAGTCTCGCTCGAGAGAGCCACCAACGGACCAATGGGCTTCCCAACAACGTCAATGCCGTCGATGGTCTCAATTGCCGAGAGGAGTCGCGTGGTGGCTTCGATGAGACCGGCGGTTATCTCAGTGAAGCCTTCAACGCCCAGATACTTCATGATGGCCCACGAGGCGACGACCGGTGCGGCGGCTCGAGCGCCAGCGATGGCCGGTGTGGCGTAGAGGCCCGAGCCCCACTCTGAATAGAAGTAGGTCTGAAGCCAAGCCCAATCGTCATCGCGGTGCAAAATCACCGACGATCCCTTAGGGGCAAATCCGTACTTGTGAATATCGACAGATATTTCGGTGACTCCCGGCACTCGGAAGTCCCACAGTGGCACATCGATTCCCATTTCCTCCATAAACGGCAGCACGAAACCACCGATGCAGGCGTCAACGTGGCACGCAATTTTCCACTCGGCTGCCAGTTGGGCCAGGTCTTCAATGGGGTCCATTGCGCCGTGGGGGTAGGAGTAGGCGTTTGCCACTATCACGGCGGTGTTCGCGGTGACGAGCGAGCGAGCGGCGGCTACGTCGGCGCGGAAGTTCTCATCTAAGGGAATCTGAACGAGCTTCATTCCGAAGTAATGGCCGGCCTTGGCGTAAGCCGGGTGAGCTGAAGCCGGCGCCAGGATTTCTGGTTCAGTGACACCTTTGGCTCGAGCCCGCTCCCGGTTGACCAACATGGACATCAAGATTGACTCCGTGCCTCCTGATGTGACGGACCCCGCATGTCGTTCGGTGGGGGTTCGGTGCAAGAGGGTCGCAGTCATCTCTATGACTTCGCGCTCGATCACATTGAGTTCGGGGAATCGAAGGGGGTTCAGCGCATTGTGGAACAGGAACTGTTCGTAGACATCATGAATCAGCTGCTCGATGTCGTCCCTACCGGAGGGGTAGACCAGGCCGAACAGCCGACCGCCATGTATATCCGGGTCCCGGTCGCGACGCTGTTTCAGGTCGGCGAGGACGTCTTCGCTCTTACGGGGGTGTTGGTCCATGCTCCAACTCTATGGAGTCCTTCTGGTTCGTTGAGGTTGGCTTCACTCCGGGTGGTTCGTGAATCGATAAGTAAGAGCGCTAACTCTGCAGGTCGAGGAGCTGTTGCTCATAATGAATTCAAAGGGATGGCATCCAAAAACAACAACGCCGCCGGAGACACCAGCGCCGTTTTTTGCTGAAAGGTGTTACTTCGATTCGTTCTTTCGACCGCGCGATAGGTTCAAGAGTTGTGTCGCCGAACGATTGCCTAGCGGCGATGGTTCGATAACAACAGCGACGACCCCGGAGGGTCATCCCCTCGCAGCTTCGGGCAATTTCAACCTTGCGCTACTTGGTCGTGAAACAGGTCTTGATGGCCTTGGCCGAATCGGTATTCATCCACTCGTACGCCGAGGCGGCATCATTTTTGGTGGGGCTCCAGCCAGGCCCCATAAAGAGAGCCCAGTAGTAGATGCCGCGAAGGTGATCCTTCTTAAAGGTTTGGCAGGCCGCGGTGAACCAGTTGGCCTGAACCGAACGAACAATCGGTGAACCCGAGACGACGCGGCCGGGGAACATCCAGGCCTGGTCGACGGCCGAAATTCCGACTTCGCCGAGGGTTAGGTCTTTGAGCGGAACGGGTGGCAGGGCCTTGACGAGTCCACCGATGGTGGTGAGTCCTAGGTGCATCTGCTTGGCCAGGTTGGTGACCGTGGGTTTGCCGGTCCAGCCGAGCCACACGGGTCGGTAGAAGTCGAGTCCGAAACCAGCGCCCTTCGGGCCGGCCACTGGCTCCCAGTTCGCGTCGAACATTACAAAGCATTTTGACGTTGACTTGGCGAAGTTAATGAGCGGAGTCCAATAGGTCTGGTACTGGACCATGCTGGTCAGTTCTGCACCAATGACAAAGTCGGCCACGCCCTGAGTCTTAGCCATCTGGAGGTAGGGCGTTAAGAAGGTGGTGTATGAAGTAAACCAGGCCGCGGGGTCGGTAGGGGCGATCGATCCTCGCCAGCCGGGCTTCAATGACGTTTCTTCCATAAGCGGGCGAAGCTCGACGCGAAGACCGGACTTCTTTGCTTCATTCACGATGAGGCCAAGGCGGGCCGGACTGGGCGTTCCCGGCCCACTTGAGATTGTGTTGTCGGTGCTCGAGGCGCTGTAGAAATTGAAGTTCAAAGAAACTGCATTGGCGCCCAGCGACTTCATATACGTGAACATGGAGTGAGCGGTGGCGATGGCGTCGGCATCACTTGCCCAGTAGTCGTAAACGACGGTGCTAATTCCCTTGTTCTGAACCACCGTGGCGGCGCTGCTCATTCGGCTTAAGAGAATCGAGGATGATGCCACCAGTACGAGTGCGGCCAACACAGCGGTAAAGCGAAATCTAACTGTGGTCATGAAGACTCCCTGGTTGGTTTGAAGTCAGCCTACGTCCTATGTACGTCAAGGGCTTAGAAGTTGTTTCGACAATGACGGGTGATTCACATTTATTTAAGCGATGCCAGGGTGAATTACACCTCCAACAATGCTCACGATTACTCCTGAGCACCCTTGGAGGTGGCGGGAATCGAACCCGCGTCCGTCGGCTTCTCCATGAACATTCTCCGAGCGCAGCCAACGGGAAGTTTTCGAGAACCGACCTGTCGCTGGCGCCTGATCGATTCCTTAGTTCACTGAAATTTCCCACCCCCAGGGTGAACACCCAAGGTTGGTAAGTCCTACTTAATGATGTTCTGGTCTAATCCGTAGGACTTGGACTAGGAGAACATCGCTGCACTAGGCAGCGAGCGCAAGCTGAGGCTTAGCGTTTATTTATGTTTCCGACTCTTTAACGTGGATTCGGAGACCACGGCTCGCTTCTTTCACTTCAACGACCAACGTCGAAACCAATCACCCCCGTCTCCGGTCACTGTGACCGGAGTACCAGAGTACCGGTATTGCGAACCACGTGGTTAGGCGGCTACCCGAGTTTCTCAATATTTCGACGAACACGTGCCATTTCACGTTCAGCGTCTTTTTTGGCCAGCTCCTGGCGTCGGTCGTGGGCCTTGCGACCTCGAGCGAGGCCGATTTCAATCTTGGCCCGACCATCCTTGAAGTACATCTTGAGAGGAACAATCGTTAGAGGCTGCTGGGTGGTCTGTTCTTTTAGTTCGTCAATTTCCCAACGGTGGACCAAGAGTTTGCGTCGCCGGTCAGGGTCGTGAGACCCAAATCCGACTGCGTACGACCACGGTGGAATGTGGGTGCCAAACAGCCAGAGTTCACCGTCTTCGACCCGGCCGTAGCCATCGCCAATTTGAGCTCGTCCCTCGCGGAGGCTCTTGACTTCGCTACCCGAAAGGACCATGCCGCATTCGAACGTGTCGACGATTTCATAGTCGTGCCGGGCACGACGATTGGTGGCTACGACGCGATCGCCCTGATTGTCGGCCTTGGCCGCAGCGCGTCGCTCCTGCATTCTTTTCGCACGGGCCACCCCTGCATCGTACCGAGTAGGGCCAAACTGCGGTTGGCCGCTCGGTAGGGTGGAGGCGTGCTCACTCTGACTAGCCAGCAACGTGACGCCATCGTGGCGCACTGCATTCGCAACCTGCCGAACGAAGGCTGTGGTCTCTTGCTCGGCAGCGACCAAGGCCTCGTCAGCGAGGTCGTGGTCAGCGAGAACGTAGCCAACTCGGCCAAGGTTTACGAAATCGAACCAAAAGTCCTTTTGCGCACCTTTCGAGCCGCTGATGAGCGCGGGGAAGTGGTGGCCGGATGTTTTCACTCTCACACACACACTGACGCCTACCCGAGCCCAACAGACATCACCCAAGCTCCCGATCCGAGTTGGCACTACGTCTTGATCTCACTGCGAGTGACGCCACCGGTGCTGCGCAGCTACCGGATTATCGATGGCACCGTTACCGAAGAAGACGTCATTATCCGCGCTTAGGCCGCCGAGGCTGTTTAGTCTGGTTCTTGAGACATCGTGTCTCAATCCCTAAGGAGTTACCTATGCCCTTTACCTCTGGTTCAACTTCATTCAACGTGGTTCTCTTGCTCTTGCACGTGTCGCTTGGCCTCATGATCTTGGCCCACGGCTACGCCAAGGTCTTTCGTGGCGGCAAGCTGGCCGGCACGGCCGGCTGGTTCGACTCCATCGGTATGCGTCCCGGCAAGATCAACGCCTACATGGCCGCCGGCACCGAAATCGGCGTCGGAATCTTGCTGACACTCGGACTTCTCGTCCCCTTGGCCGCAGCCGGCCTCGTTGCCCTGATGACGGTCGCCATCGTGACGGTTCACCGCAAGAACGGCTTCTTCGTCTACAACGCCGGCCAAGGCATTGAGTACTGCCTGATGCTGATCATCATGAGCATTGCGGCCGGCACGCTCGGCGGCGGTAAATACTCCCTCGACCACGTTCACACCTTTGTCACCTGGTTCAACACGCCGGCGCACGCCTTGTTGACCGTCGTGGGGGTCGGCTTCGGCGGTGCATTCTTGCAGCTGGCTGGTGTCTACCGTCCCGGCAAGGTCGAACAGAAGTAGGAACGTTTCGGCAAGGAAACCCGTAATATGTGACTAGTTCGGTCAAGAATTGACCGATGGTCAAATCGAGGTTTCCGTGTCGATCACAGTTCGCATCCCCACCGTCCTTCGCGCCGCCGCTGGTGGCGCCGCCACCCTGCCTGGCGAGGGCTCGACCATCGGCGAAATTCTCGGCAAGATTGCGACCGAGTTTCCGGGCGTTAAGCCGCAGCTTTTCAATGAAGATGGCTCACTACACAAGTTCTTGAACGTCTACATCAATGACGACGATGTTCGCTACCTCGGTGGCCTGGAGGCCCCCGTGACCAGCGGTGACGAAGTGACGTTGCTTCCCGCCGTCGCCGGTGGCGCAGCGTGACTCGTTACGCCTCGGTCCTCGAGCTAATCGGCGATACGCCGATTGTCGATGCCAGCGCCCTTTCGCCTAAGCCGAACGTCAAGATCTGGACGAAGCTCGAAGGTCGCAATCCCGCCGGTTCGGTGAAGGACCGCGTGGCGTACTCGTTGATTAAGGCGGCCGAAGAGGATGGTCGCCTGAAGCCCGGCCAGCCAGGTCAGACCTTGATTGAACCCAGCAGCGGCAACACCGGTATTGCGCTGGCGATGGTCTGTCGTATGCGCGGCTACCACCTCAAGGTTGTCCTTCCGTCAAATGTCTCTATCGAGCGCCGTCAGCTGCTCGAAATCTGGGGTGCTGAAATCATCGAGTCACCTGGCTCAGAGGGAAGTAACGGCGCCGTCCGCCGCGCCCAGCAGTTGGCTATCGACAATCCCGACTGGGTCTTTTTGTACCAGTACGCAAATCCGGCCAACCCCCTGGCTCACTACCGCACGACTGGTCCCGAGATCTACAAGGACATCCCCGAGATCACCCACTTCGTTGCCGGTCTCGGTACGTCGGGCACGCTCATGGGTGTCGGTAAGTACCTCAAGGAACAGGACCCCAACATCAAGGTCTGGGCCATTGAGCCACCGAGCGGCGAAATGGTTGACGGCCTTCGCTCACTCGAAGACGGCTACATCCCGCCAATCTTCACCGACAACGACGGCGCAGAGCTGCTTGACCGCAAGGTCGTAGTTCGCCCCAAGGAGTCTCTCGAGTGGGTACGCAAGATGGCCGAAATCGGCCTCTTCGTCGGTATTTCATCGGGCGCCATCATGGCCGGCGCGGTTAAGTGCGCATTGACGATTCCTGACGACGTCGAAGCCCACATCGTTACGATCGCTTGCGATGATGGTTGGAAGTACCTGTCGACTGGCGCGTGGACTGACGACATCGATGAAGTCGTTGAGCGCGCCAAGCGAATCATCTACTTCTAGACCTAACTGCACTACCGTCATCTCGTTACTTTCGAGAGGACTTTTTCATGACTGATGCCCGCCGCGCCGATGGCCGTGCCAACAACGAACTTCGCCCACTCAGCTTTGAGCGTGACTTCACCGTCTTTGCCGCCGGCTCGGTGCTCGTTTCCTTCGGCCGTACTCGCGTGCTTTGCACGGCCTCGGTGGCCGAAGAAGTACCCCGTTGGCTCAAGGGTTCAGGTCGTGGCTGGGTCACGGCCGAGTACTCCATGCTGCCGGGTTCAACGCCCGACCGCGCCAGTCGCGAAGCGGCCAAGGGCAAGCAGTCTGGACGTACCCAAGAGATTCAGCGCCTGATTGCTCGCAGCCTGCGCGCCGTTACGAATTTGGAACTCATGCCCGACGTGCAGATCACTGTGGACTGCGACGTTCTCCAGGCTGATGGTGGCACGCGCACCGCTTCAATCTGCGGTGGCTACGTCGCACTCCACGACGCATTGACCCGCTTGGTCGGCGAAGGGGTCTTGCCGCAGCACGCCCTGAGTGACGCGGTGGCCGCCATTTCTGTCGGCATTATCGGGGGAGTGCCGATGCTCGACCTGCCCTACGAAGAAGACTCGCGCGCCGATGTTGACATGAACGTGGTAATGACAGGCTCCGGTGACTTCGTCGAAGTTCAGGGCACAGCCGAACACAACGCCTTTAGTCGCAGCGAACTGAACAGTCTGTTGGACCTGGCCGAGGGTGGCCTGGAGCAGATCATCGCGGCCCAGCGAGCGATTCTCGCCACACCGCCCTCGCCTCGCCAGCGATGAAGACCTACGTTCTCGCCACCGCGAACCCCGACAAGGCCCGGGAGATTGAGGCAATCCTCGCTGGACTCGATATCGCCCTGGTGCCCCGTCCGCTCGAGGTTCCTGAGGTCATCGAAGACGGAGAGACGCTCGAGGACAACGCGCTGCTCAAGGCCCGAGCGCTCTGCGAGGCGACAGGCATGGCGGCCATTGCCGATGACACGGGACTCTTCGTTGACGCCCTCGATGGCGCACCCGGGGTCTATTCGGCCCGATACGCCGGAGAAGAGGCGACCTACGCCGACAACTGCGCCAAGATGCTGCGAGAGCTCACAGGTGTTGCGCTCGAGAGTCGAACGGCACGATTTCGCACCGTAGCGGCCGTGGCCTACCCCGACGGTTCCTGGTTTGTGGTCGATGGCGAGGTTGAGGGTGTCATTGCCGAATCGGCACGTGGTTCCCATGGATTTGGCTACGACCCGATTTTCCTGCCCGAAGGTCAACGGGGCCGAGCCATGGCCGAGTTGTCGCCCGACGAGAAGCACGCCTTGAGCCACCGAGGCAACGCCTTTCGGGCCCTCGCTGATGCGCTCGCTGAGCGTTAAAGCGGGCTACTTCGGGTCTGAAGTCTTTAGGGTGATGTCGTGGAATCGCTCGTGGAACTCCCAATGTTCCCCCTCTCGACCGTCCTGTTCCCAGGACAGCCGTTGCCACTCAACGTCTTTGAGCCGAGGTACCGGGCCATGTTGAGCGATATCGGCGACGACGGCGAGTTCGGCGTCTGCCTTATTGAACGGGGATCTGAAGTCGGTGGTGGCGATGTCCGCACGTCGGTGGGCACGGTGGCTCGAATTGTCTACAACCGACCAATGCTCGATGACACGTCGCTCATCATTGTGTTGGGGGAGCGACGTTTTCACGTCGAATCGTGGCTGCCCGAGACGCCGTACCCCCGGGCGGTGGTTCGCTTCTTGGAAGACGACGACGTGCCGGATCCAATGATTCTGGCCACGGCCATCTCGTCAGTGCGTGCCGTACGCCACCTCGAGAGCGAAGTGGATATCGAATCGAGTTCGAGCAGCACGTGCGAGTTTGATGACGACCCGGTAGAAGCCGGATGGCAGTGCTGTGCCTACCCACACATGGGCGCACAAGACCGGCAGTCGGTGCTCCAGCAAGAGTCAGTCAATGATCGACTTCGGCTGGTGGCCGAAATCTGTTGCGAGCGTTACGGCGACTTGCAGCGAATGATGCAAGAGCCGCTAACGAATCTCGACTAACGAACCTCGTAGAGGTCGACGACGAAAATCAATGTTTCACCGGGCTTGATAACGCCACCCGCGCCACGGTCTCCGTAACCCAGGTGCGAAGGAATCACCAGACGACGACGTCCGCCAATCTTCATACCCTGGACACCCTGGTCCCAACCGCCGATTACGTAGCCGGCGCCGAGAGGAAACTCAAACTTCTCGTTGCGGTTCCACGAAGCATCGAACTCTTCGCCAGTGGAGGCGGCGATGCCGACGTAGTGAACGACGACATTGCTGCCGGCGACGGCTTCAGTGCCCTCGCCGACAACGATGTCTTCAATGATTAGATCAGTCGGCGCTTCACCGATGTGTGGTTCTACAAAGGGCTTACTCATGAGCAAAGCCTAGAAGCGTGAACCGCGGGACTCGACCAAGCGAACGTTGCGAGCTTCGAGACCCTTGGGCCCCTCGGCGACTTCCACGGCAACCTTCTGGCCCTTGTGCAACGTGCGCACGCTGCGGTCCATGATCTGGCTGAAGTGTATGAAGAGCTCCTGGCCCTCACGGTCAACGGCGAAGCCGTATCCCTTGGCTTCGTTGAAGAAGCTGACGGTTGCGACAGGGCCGTTGCCACGCGGTGCACC
>CANGMP010000041.1 GCA_947455165.1 Acidimicrobiaceae bacterium
GACCTCGTGGTCGTCGCTCCGGACGCCGGTCGGGTCAAGGTTGCCGAACGCTACGCCCAGCACTTGGGCTGCGACTTGGCGCTGGTCCATAAGACTCGTCCCCGCGGCACGGCCAATGTGGCCGTTGCTCGCGACGTGGTCGGTGACGTCGCTGGACGCCACTGCATCCTGATTGATGACATGATCGACACCGCGGGCACGATTCTGGCCGCCGCCGAACTCTTGAAGGCCCAAGGGGCCGGTGACATTTGGGTCATGGCGACCCACGCCGTTTTTTCGCCTCCGGCTATTGAGCGCCTCATGGCCGCCCCAGTTTCTCGCGTTGTGGTCACCGACACGCTGCCGCTCCCGGCCGACCGCCGATTCGAGAAGCTCGAGATTCTGAGCGTTGCACCCCTGGTCGCGCAGGCGATTAAGGCCGTGTTTTCGGACGATTCGGTCTCGGAGATCTTCGGCGGCGAGAATCTGGCCTAGGCCAACGGAGAGGCTCTCCGCCTCGGCTAAACTGTCATTCCTGTGTGCGCCACCGGTGCACCCACCGTTTTTTCTATAAGGAGTTCCCATGTCGCAGGTCACCCTGAGCGCTTCGTCAGAGCGCGTCCTCGGAAGCCGTAACGTTCGCCGTCTTCGCACCGCCGGTTCAATCCCCGGCGTCGTCTACGGTCAGGGCGTCAGCCCGGTTCCGGTGTCGGTTGACGCCAAGGAGTTCCGCACCGCCGTCTCCGGCGAGCTCGGCCTCAACACGGTTATCGACCTCCAGTCGGCCGCCGGCAACTTCATCGTCATGGCCCGCGAAATTCAGCGCCACCCCACCCGTGGCACCGTCGCCCACATCGACTTCCAGGTCATCGACCCCAAGGCCGGCGTTGTCGTCGAAGTGCCGATCCACGTCGTCGGTGACGCCGTTGAAGTTCGTCACCAAGACTGGGAAGTCACTCAGCAGGCCTTCTCGGTTGTCTTGAAGGCCATGCCCGACAAGATTCCCTCGTTCATCACCGTGGACATCTCGGACCTCAAGGTCGGTGGCACGATTCGTGTTGGCGACTTGAACCTCCCCGAGGGCGTCGTCGCGGCCCAGGACTTGCAGTACGGCCTCGTCGGTACCCGCGCCGGCCGTGCGGCTAAGACCGCCGGCACCGCCAACGCCGCTAACGCTTAATCCTCGTGGCGCTTAGGCGTCCACGTATCGGTGAAGATCGACGTGGCAGTGCGAGTGCACTGCTAATCGTCGGTCTGGCTAATCCAGGAACGAAGTACGAAGGTTCACGCCACAACGTCGGTGGGGATGCCGTTCGACTGGTCGCCGAACGTCGCCGCGTTTCGTTCCAGGTTGAACGTCGTCAGCGGGCCGAAACTGCCTCCTTCTCGACGCCCCTCGGTGTGGTCACGTTGGCCATTCCCACCACCTTTATGAATGAGTCGGGTGCGGCACTCCCGTCGTTGATGCGACGTGTCTCTATTTCGAGTGCGGCTCAGGTCCTCGTCGCGCACGATGAACTTGATCTCGAGGCCGGTCGTCTGCAGATCAAAGTTGGTGGAGGGCTCGCCGGTCATAACGGCTTGCGCTCCATTGCCGGAGTGCTTGGAACCAATGATTTCCCCCGCCTGCGCATCGGTATCGGAAAGCCGGAGCGCAAGGAACAGGTCACCGATTGGGTTCTTCGACGTCCGACGGGCGCGCAGCGTGAGTCTCTCCTCATTGATGTCAACTGTGCCGCGGACGCCTTGGAGCAGGCCATTGAGTTGGGGCTCGAAGAGGCTCAGCGTCGCGTGAACGCGTCGCGCCGTGACTAGCCAACCGCGTGCGCTGACGTCGCTGCTGCATCGTCTCACTGACGAGATTGCACCCGACCTCGCCGAAGGCTTTATCGCCACGACACCTCGTGGTGTTGCTCCGAGCCTCGCTCGATTCGTTGAGGGCTCGCCATTCACCCTGGCGGTCGTGGCGTCGCAGCGAGAGGCCGACGACCTCGCCGATGACGTCGCGGGTTGGCTCGGCGATGATTCGCTGGTAGCCCAGTGGCCCGCGTGGGACATCGCGCCGTTTGAACGCGTTAGCCCCGACATTGCGGTCATGGGTCGGCGAACTGAGCTTCGTGCTCGCCTCGCGATTCCACACGCTCGCCCCAAGCTCGTGGTGGCCACGGTTCGCTCGCTCCTCCAGGCTCTGCCTCCGACGGGCGAGGCCCGACACCTCGCGGTCGGCGGCGAACTCGATCGCGACGAACTTATTGGCTGGCTGGTCGCCAACGGATATCGCCGGGAACCCCAGGTTGAACACCGCGGTGAAGTTGCGGCGCGCGGTGATATCGTCGACGTCTGGCTGTCTCATCTCGAAGAACCGGTGCGAATCGAACTGTTCGGTGACGAGATTGAGCGAATCGCCACCTTCGATATCTCCAACCAGCGCTCGTTGCAACGTCTCAGCGATGTTGCCGTCTTGGCGGCTCGTGAATGGCGACTCACCGATGAGCAGCGGGCCGCTGCAGCGCACGCGGCGACCACGCACCCCTTCGCCCGCGAGACCTTTGAACAGCTGGCCGAAGGGGAGTACTTCGACGGCATGGAAGGCTGGCTGGCCTGGTTCGCCCAAGATCGCACCACGTTGCTTGACATCATTCCGGACGACGCCCGACTAGTGCTCGTTGATGAGTCGATCTTGCAGCAGCGCGCCGCCGAACTACTTAACGAAGAGAACGAGCTAGCGACCACGGTTGCCGAAACGTGGGAGCTCACCGAAGCGACACCACTCCTGCACTTTGATTGGTCAGAAACGCTGGGCGCGACGTCGGTCGCATTACGAGTTCACGGACACGTCGTTTCGGGCGCTACGGCTCGCTGGAACGTCACGGACCCGCCGGTGGTGCAGGGTAGTCCCGAGCGGCTGGCGCTCCACCTACGTTCGCGCACACCAGATGTCGCCGTCGTCATTACGTCGTCGGAGACCTCGCGTGACCGCCTGGCCGGTCTGGCCGCTGAGCAGGAACTCTTCGTCGATACGTCGGGCACCATGCTTGACGAAGCCGACGTCACCTTCCTCACCGATCACCTGCCTCGAGGTCTCGACTCCGGCTCAATCATTGTCTGGAGTGAAGGCGACTTCACGGGCCGACGGGTGCAACGTCGTCAACCCCGCGCCCGTACTCGTCACGTCGATGGTTTCTTTGACGATCTCGCCATCGGCAGTTTTGTGGTGCACCGCAACATCGGTATTGCCAAGTACGCCGGATCGACCACGCGAACCATTGGCGAAACGACCCGTGACTATCTCATTCTCGAGTTCAAGGGCAACGACCGACTCTTCTTGCCCACCGACCAGATTGATTTACTTACCCCCTACTCCGGCGCGGCCAATCCCACGCTGTCGCGAATGGGCGGAGCTGAATGGACCCGAACTCGGAACAAAGCTCGCACGGCCGCCAAGTTGGTCGCTGACGAACTCGTCGAGCTCTATCGCCTGCGGGCTGGGGCCAAGGGCTTTCAGTTCTCGCCCGACACGCAGTGGCAGGTCGAGATGGAAAACCTCTTTCCCTTCACCGAAACGCCCGACCAACTCAAGGCCATTGAAGATGTCAAGGCCGACATGGAGTCGGACCGTCCGATGGACCGACTGGTCTGCGCCGACGTGGGTTTTGGCAAGACTGAAATTGCCATCCGAGCCGTCTTTAAAGCTGTGCAGGACGGCAAGCAGGCCGCGGTCTTGGTGCCAACAACACTGCTCGCGAGTCAACACTTCACCAACATGGTGGAGCGATTCGCGTCTTTCCCCGTCAAAGTGGCGCTCCTTAGTCGATTCGTAACCGAGCAGGAAGTTCGCCAAACGCTCGACGGACTCAAGGACGGCTCGATTGACGTCGTGGTCGGAACCCACAAGCTCTTGAGCGACTCAATCAAGTTTCACGACCTCGGACTTCTCGTGGTTGACGAAGAGCAGCGTTTCGGCGTGTCTCACAAGGACGCCATCAAGCGCATGTCGGTTGGTGTTGACGTCTTGACGCTGACGGCGAGTCCAATTCCCCGCACGCTCGAAATGGCCCTCACCGGTATTCGGGATCTTTCAATGGTGACGACGCCGCCGATGGATCGCCAACCGATTCTCACGCACGTCGGTGAGTTCGAAGAGGCGGCCATAGTCGAGGCAATTCGTCGCGAACTACTTCGCGAGGGCCAAGTCTTTTACGTTCACAATCGGGTGGCCGACATTGAAGAGGTGGCCAAGAAGATCTCTCTCCTCGTGCCAGAGGCTCGCGTCGTGGTAGCGCACGCCCAGATGGAAGAGGGCCAGCTCGAACAGATCGTCCAGGACTTCTGGGAGCAGCAGGCCAACGTGCTCGTCTGCACCACCATCGTGGAGTCGGGCATCGATATGCCGACGGTCAACACGTTGATTGTCGACCGCGCCGATCGCCTCGGCCTCGGCCAGCTCCACCAGCTGCGCGGCCGCGTCGGCCGAGCAGGCTCTCGGGCGTATGCCTATCTCTTTCACCCGAGAGACATGGTGCTTTCCGAAACGGCCTA
This sequence comes from Acidimicrobiaceae bacterium, assembly GCA_947455165.1. Lineage (GTDB taxonomy): Bacteria > Actinomycetota > Acidimicrobiia > Acidimicrobiales > RAAP-2 > RAAP-2. The sequence continues at coordinate 4,519 of CANGMP010000041.1, forward strand.
CGAACGACTTCGTTGCATTGGTGACAACACGGCCCTCGGAAGTGGGTTCAAGATTGCGATGCGCGACCTCGAGATTCGTGGAGCCGGCAACTTGCTCGGTCACGAACAGTCCGGCATGGTCGCCGACGTTGGTTACGACCTCTACGTCCAGCTCGTGGCTGAAGCGGTCACCGAGGCCAAGGGTCAGCGAGTTCTGCCACCATCGGCCGTCGTCTTGCCCCGGCTCGGTATTGCTCACCTGCCAAACGACTACATCGAATCAGAGGACCAGCGTCTCGAGGCCTACCGCCGCATGACCGCCGCCAGCTCCGACGAGGAACTGGCCGACGTGGCGGCCGAGTGGCGCGATCGCTTCGGCCCGCTGCCGGCGCCCGCCGAAGGCCTCATGAAGGTGATGTCACTGCGCGTGGAGTGTCTGCGCCACGGCATCAGCGAGATCTCGCTGCAGGCCCAGGGGGAACGCACGCTCGTCCGCTTCAATGTCTTGACCCTGCCTGATCACGTTCGCGAACGGGTCCTGCACCGGTACGGCAACCGAGCTATTGACCCCACCACCAATGAACTCAGCTGTCTCGTAGAGCGGACCTTTACGACGGTTGAGCCTTTGACGGAACTGGTGCGTGAAATCTGGATGGATGCACCCTCGGTAGCATGACCGTGTGCGTCGAATCATTGCTCTCCTCGTCATATCCGCCCTCGGTCTGCCGCTACTTGCGGTCAATCTTGGTAACACCGCGATTGCTAGTGGCAGTCAGTCACTGACGCGATACCAATTTGCCCACGAAGTGAGCGACATTGCGACCAACAGCGCAATCTCTTGCTACGTGAACAGTCTCTGGGGGGTCACCTTCACGGCTGGCGCCGGAACCAACACCATGGACGCAAGTTCAATCACCACCTGGGCCAACCTTCGCCTCGAGGGAATGGCCGAGGAGGAGTACGCGACAAAGTATCTCGGCTTCCAGCTCACCGACAGTACGTTTAACGCTGCGCTTGCCAACCTTTCAAATCAGATGATGGCCGCCGCTGCGGCGAGTGGCGTCAACTGTGGTGTTGACGCCCAAAAGGCCCTCCTCGACCTCCCCTCCGGCCTCGCTGGCAATTTGATCCGCGCCCAAGCGGCGTCAGGATTCTTGGCGTCGAAGTTGCCCGCTCGCATCGATGAGTCGCCGGCATCGTTGCAGGCCTTTTACGCCGCCCACCAGAGTGAGTACGACACGATCTGTGTCTCCGTGGCGCTCGTTGTTCCGACCGACGTAGCGGCCTTCCAGGCCGACCGAGCGGCCGGCATGTCGGTGGCCGAATTGGCGACGAAGTATTCGCACGACGCCTCGGCAGCTGCCGGTGGCGCCTACGGATGTTTTGACGCCACCTCGAATGCTCGTGATCTCACGCGCGGAGTTGCGCTGAACACCTACAGCGCCGGAAGTTCCGTCCAAAGCGGAATGTACGTTCTGTTTGTCGCACCGACCAAGCGCACGCCCGCGCCCTACGAGAAGGTGGCGAGCCAAGTGCTCACTGATGTTCGCAACGTGAATTCGGGTTCGATCGAAGCGGCCAAGCAAGGTATCTACAGCCGGGTCGGCGTTTTGGTTAGCCCCGTAGTTGGTCGATACGGCACTGGCGCTCAGGGCATCGGCGTCTACCCGCCGGCCGCGCCGGCCTCGACGTTGCTCAATACCTTTGGTCTCGATTCCACAACGGCGATTCACTTCTAATTCGTGAGCAAGCCCGTTGTCCGAGTAGTGGGTCTTGGACCCGGTGACCGTCGTTGGTTAACTCAGTCCACGGTTGAGGCGCTCACTACTGCAGCGACGGCCCGGCTCCGCACGCGCAAGCACCCGGCCGCCGACGAGTTTGCCGACGTGGACTCCTATGACGACTGGTACGAACGGGCCGACTCGTTCGAAGAGCTCTACGCCGATATTGCCGCTGACCTCGCCCGCTTAGCGCACGCCGCCCCATCCGGTGAAGTCGTGTACGCCGTGCCGGGCTCGCCGGTGGTGGCCGAACATACGGTGGAACTACTGCTGGCCGATCCTTCCCTTGAGGTGCGCATCGAACCAGCGGTCTCGGTAATCGATATGGCCTGCGCCGCACTCGGACGGGACCCGATGGCGGCCCAGCTTCGTATCGTCGACGCGTTGTCGGGAACTGGCCCTCTCCTCGGACCCGGGCCGCTCCTGGTGCTCCAGGCCTACAGTCCCGAAGTGCTCGCCATCGTGGCCGATCGCCTCCCGGCGGATTCGTCGGTCGTCGTGTTGCACCACCTCGGACTTGCGACCCAAGAGTTAGTGACGGTGCCCGCAGCCGAGCTCGCCAGCTTCAGCGCCGCTGACCATCTCACGTCGCTGTGGGTCGATGAGATTCGCACGGCCGGTGCGGCCAGCGATGATCTCGTTGCCTTGATGCATCTCCTCCGTCAAGAGTGCGCTTGGGATATTGAACAGACTCACGAGTCGCTGCTTCGCCATTTGCTCGAAGAGTCGTATGAAGCCATCGACGCGCTCGAGGAGTATGCCCGGGCTCTTGACGGCGATGGCGACGTGGAGGCCACGGCCGCCCACGCCGAAGAAGAGCTCGGTGATCTGCTCTTTCAGATCATCTTCCACGCCGAACTCGGCGGCGAAGAGGGGCGCTTTGACTTCACCTCGCTCGCCGACGGTGTTCGTAACAAGCTCATCTCTCGCCACCCCCACGTCTTTGGGGATGTCGAAGTGAAGACGGCCGAAGAAGCTGCTTCGCGGTGGGAGCAGCTAAAGAAAGTCGAAAAGCAGCGCGAGAGCGTGACTGACGGCATCGCGTGGCAGTTACCCGGACTGGTCCTGCACGCGAAGCTCCTTCGCAAGGCTCGGGCGGTCGGACTTTCCATCACCGAGGGCAGTGAGGCGCTCGACGAGGTGCGAGCACTCGCGTCACGTTTGACGCCGTCGAGTTCTCAAAGTGACGACGTCACGGTGGAGCCCGATGTCGAGCTCCTCTGGGGTCAGATCCTGAGCTCGCTAAGCGCCCTCGCTCGATGGAACGGCATTGATTTGGAAAGCATTGCCCGCCGTGAAGCGCTTCGCTTGCGTGACGAAATCGTGGCGGCCGAAGGACTTTCGTAGCCACGACGGACGGACTAGCGTTAGGACGTAGCACTTCCCCTGTGCGAAGGAGTCGTAATGAGCGCCATTGAACTGGTGATTGGTCGTCAGGTCTTGGATTCCCGTGGCAACCCCACGGTCGAAGCCGAGGTGGTTTTGGAGTCGGGCGCCGTAGGACGGGCCATTGCTCCCTCCGGTGCCTCTACTGGCACGCACGAGGCCGTTGAGCTCCGTGACGGTGGTGCCGCCTGGGGCGGTAAGGGTGTTCGAAACGCCGTTGACAACATCAATGGCGAGATCAACGAGGCTCTCGAGGGACTCGAAGCCTCAGATCAGCGCGCCATTGACTACGCGATGATCGACCTCGACGGGACCCCGGACAAGAGTCGTCTGGGCGCCAACGCCATGCTGGCCGTTTCATTGGCCACCGCCAAGGCCGCCGCCCTCGAAAGTGATCTGCAGCTCTTTCAGTACATCGGTGGCGTCAATGCCCACGTACTGCCCGTGCCGATGTTGAACGTGATCAATGGTGGTGTTCACGCACTGAACTCCATTGACTTCCAAGAGTTCATGTTTATGCCGGTCGGCGCTGCGTCGTTTTCCGAAGCACTGCAGTGGGGCGTTGAGGCCTACCACGAGCTCAAGAAGGTTCTCGCCGAGCGTGGGCTCTCGACGGCCGTCGGTGACGAAGGTGGTTTCGCGCCGGACCTGCCAGACAACGAAACGGCCGTCAAGGTTCTAGTCGAGGCTATTGAACGCTGCAAGCGTGAGCCGGGTAAGGACATCGCAATTGCGTTGGACCCCGCGACGACGGAACTGTGGCGCGATGGCGCGTATCACCTCGACGGTGAAGGCCGAGTCCTCACGAGCAGCGAAATGGCCGCGTACTGGGAAGACCTCTGCAACCGCTACCCAATCGTGTCCATCGAAGACGGCATGGCCGAAGACGACTGGGCCGGCTGGAGCGAGCTGACCGAGCGCATTGGCTCACGCGTTCAGCTCGTTGGCGATGACCTGTTTGTGACCAACACCACGTTGCTGCAAAAGGGCATCAATGACGGCGTGGCGAACGCGATTCTCGTGAAGCTCAACCAGATCGGCACGCTCACCGAAACGCTCGACGCAGTTCGCTTGGCGAACAACAACAACTACCGAGCCGTGATTTCACACCGTTCGGGTGAGACCGAAGACGTCTTCATTGCCGACCTGGCCGTGGCGACCAATGCTGGTCAGATCAAGACTGGCGCTCCGGCTCGTTCTGACCGAGTCGCTAAGTACAACCAGTTGCTGCGCATTGAAGAGTTGTTGGGCGACCAGGCACGCTTCCTAGGCGCCGCCGCACTCTCGGGTCGAGCCGGTGGCCAGCGCTAAGACGCCGCCAGCCGAAACTCGCCGTAGTTTCGTCAGCGTTCTTGCGGTGATCACCATCGCGGCGGTCGTTGTCGCCTGGCAGCCAGTCCAGACGCTGATTAGCCAGCAAGCAGAAATCAATCGCATCTCTGCCGCAATCAATATCTTGAACCAGCAGCGTCACGCGCTCGAGGTTCAAAGCAAGGCCCTCGATAGCCCGGCCGCCATCGCGGCGCTCGCGCGCCAGCAGTATCAGCTGGTGAAGAACAACCAGCAGCTCGTTCAAGTGCTGCCGGCCACTCGCGCCGGTGTCAGCGGCATTGATGCTGCCGACCCGGCCAATGATCCGCTGGTGTCGCCAACCAACGTGATGACGCTTGATCCCCATCGCACTCTCGGGGGCACGACTGCCACCGAGGGATTCTGGGGTCGGCTGCAGAACACCCTTGAGTTCTGGCGTTGAGCACATTTCGTGACGCGAACCCGGCCGACCTGGCGTACGTTGAGGCGGCCTTAGGCCGCGAGGCCGCTGGCCGCTTTGCGGTCGTCGTTCGACGCACCACGGGCGAGCCCGTAGTGATTGAAAACGAGCCCCACCTACGCGACGGCACGCCAATGCCGACGCTCCTTTGGCTCTTGGACCCTCAAATCCACGACGCCGTGTCCAAAATTGAGAGCGCCGGGGGCGTCCATCGATTCGAACCGCTCGTGGATGATTCGCAACTTCGTGCCACTCACGATGCGTACGAAGCTCGTCGCAAGTCGGCCACCGTGCAACATGGGGGTCCCCAGCCGAGCGGTGGTGTGGGCGGAACGCGCACGGGCATCAAGTGTCTCCATGCTCACGTGGCGAACTTTTTAGCTGGCTTTGATGATCCCGTGGGCGAACTGGTCGCGGCCGAACTCTCACTACCCGCCCTCGTCGTGGAAGTTGTTCGATGAATAACGTGGCGGTCATTGACTGTGGGACGAACTCCACTCGCGTGCTCATCGTGGATGAAAGCGGGCGAACGCTGGCTCGAGAGATGACCATCACCCGACTCGGCGAGGGCGTGGCTCAGACCGGGGTTCTCGCACCGGCGGCCCTCCAGCGGGTCTACGACTGCTTAACCGGATACCGGGCGATTATGGATCGATTTCATGTCACGCGGGGCCAGCTCGTCGCGACGTCAGCCGCTCGCGATGCAGCCAACGGTGCTGAATTTCTCCAGCGGTGCCAAGAAATCACGGGTATCGCACCGGCGCTCTTTACTGGCGAGCAGGAGGCCACGGCTTCGTATCTCGGGGCCACGGCCGATCTGCCCCCGAGCAAACGACCAACGATGATTATCGACATCGGCGGGGGGTCAACGGAATTGGCCTGCCGTTACGACAACCAACTCGTGGCTTTTTCAATGCAGTTGGGCTGCGTGCGAGTCTCCGAAGCGGCCTTTCACGAGCCGCGAGTAACACCGTCAGAAGAGCGTGCCGCCCGGGTCATGATTGAAGCTGAACTGGCTCGCCTCTTCCAGTCGGTTCCTGTATTTCTCCAACTCATTGGAGCGGTTCGACTTGTCGGTTTGGCCGGCACCGTGGCCACCGTCGCGCAACTCGATGCGGGGTTGACTACCTACGACCGCGACGCCGTACATCACCGCGTAATCACTCGAGATGGTGTGCACGATTGGTACGAAAGGCTCGCGAACGAGACAGCGGCCGAGCGACTCCAACGCCCGGGCATGGTCCCTGGTCGTGAAGACGTCCTGGTCGGTGGACTCCTCATTCTCGAACTCGTAATGGAGCGATTTGGCATTTCGGAGCTGCTGAGTTCAGAATGTGACATCTTGGATGGCGTCGCCGCCCAGTTGCAGGGTCGAGCGTAGGGAGTGCGTTGTGAGGATTAATGAATCCGGCATGCGAACTCGTCCCATGGCGCCACTCGTCCTGCACGCTCGCCGTCTCGTACTGCGAACAATGACTGAAAACGACTACGAGGGCTGGCTCGAAGTTCGCCAGCGCTGCCATGAGTGGCTCGTGAAGTGGGAGCCCCGTCCGGCCGAAGCACCTCACTTACCCGAAGACCGCCGAAGCTTCGTGGGCCGCTGCGCCATTCGCGAACGTGAGCGCCAACTGGGAACGGGTGTGGGCTTTGGGATCTACGTCGGGGGCCGTTTCGCCGGCGAAATCACCCTGTCGTCAATTCAACGAGGCCCCGTTCAGTCCGGCTACATCGGCTACTGGATTGACGAAGCGCTCGCTGGCCACGGGTATGTTCCCGAGGCCGTCGTCACGCTCATGCAGTACGCCTTTGACGCCATTGAGCTGCACCGAGTTGAAGTGAATATCATTCCGCGCAATACACCGTCGCAGCGAGTTATGGAAAAGCTCGGCCTGCGAATGGAAGGTATCGCCGAGCGGTACATCCAGATTGACGGTGCCTGGGAAGACCACACGCGGTACGCCATGACGGCCGAAGAGTGGGCCGACCGAGCACCTCAGCTCGTGGCTAGTTGGTTACTACCAACGTCTTAGAGCGACTCAAAGTGGCGATTGCGAAGATCGCTGAGGCCAACAAGGCCCATGCCACCGTTACAGACCTTGGCTATGCCGAGAGCGCCGGGTGCCCCGTCTCGCGGCAAGACCACGATGTCGTCCTGTTCGCCACGGGCTAAGACGAGGCCGCGCATGCGGGCCTGCCGAGAGGCGGTGGCGACGGCGTCCACGTCTACGGTGCCGGGGGCCACTCGAACTCCGACCGTTCGATACGGGCTCTTTCGAATCTCGCGAATGTCCCGAAGCATGGACCAGGCGTGGCGACCCAAGCTGACCGTTGAGCCTTCGACATCGTCCCA
>CANGMP010000042.1 GCA_947455165.1 Acidimicrobiaceae bacterium
GTGGTTCGGCGTCTTCCAGCGGAGCGAACTCGAACGCGACAAGGGCGCCGGCGGTGGCTGGCAGCCCGAGGAGTGGCGAGCCCGCGCCATCAACGACGATGCGCCAGAAGTCATTCGACTTTTTGCGCTCCAGCGCGACGGGGTTTCGGTGGCCGTAGCTGGCGCGCACGTCACGCGGGACGAAAATCTCCACTCGCTACGAATAGACATTCACGTCGAGCCCTCGGAGCGACGCCAGGGCTATGGCACACAAGTGCTTTCCCACATGGAAGAGGTCGCCAAGGAGCTAGGTCGCTCGGAAGTCTTCTTCCACGTGATTGAAGGCGCCGAGGAAGTCGCAGTGGCGCCCAATCGATTCTTTGCTCCCGGTACGGGTTACCAACTCATTGATGAGCTGGCTCGACGAGACCTGATGTGGCCGGTGTCCCTCGACGAACTCCAACGGCAACTCGACGCCGTAGCGCCATTGGCGCAGGGCTACGACCTTCACGTGTGGCAGGGAAGTGCGCCGGATTGGATTGTTCCTTCGCTCATTTCCCTGATGGCTCGAATGGGCGTGGAGAGCAACTTCGCAGACATCGACGTCGACGTGGCCAAGTTCGACGAGGCGCGTCTTCGTCACTACGAGGGAATGGTTCGTGACATGGGTCGCGACCTCTTGGTCACCGCCGCCACCGATCGGGCGACGGGTGATGTGGCGGGCTACACCGAACTAACGGTGTCTCGAAATGACCCCGCCACGGCCTATCAGTGGGACACTCTGGTGGCTCGAGTTCACCGGGGTCATCGACTCGGCATGGTGTTGAAGTTACGCAACCTCCAGGAGTTCGCCCGCGCCGGCTATGCCACTCGACGAATCTCGACGTTTAACTCGGTCCACAACACCCCAATGATTGATGTCAACGAAGCACTGGGCGCCCGGTTGGCCGGAGCGATGGTGACCTGGCGTAAGAAGCTGGCTTAGCCCGGCAAGACCTGGAGTTCAGCCAGGCGCGCCGAGAGAGCTACCACGTGCCCCAATATCTCCAACGTCTTCTTCCTACTGGTCAGACCCCGCACCACGCAGACCGTTCGTACGGGCACGTCGAATGCGTCGGCCACGGCCCGCACGACCGCTTCGGTGGCCGCCCCATTGACTGCTCGCTCACGGACGCGAACAATGAGATCACCGTCGTGTGTGCCACCAACACCGGGGTGTTTGCTTCCCGGGTGAACGTGAACGTTTAGCCGAAGCGAACTAGCCGGCAAAGTTCCAGGACTCGCCCGATTCGTAGTGGTGAAAGACATTCTTGGCAATCAAGATGCGGTGCACTTCGTCGGGTCCGTCGGCCAGTCGCAGGGTGCGAGCCCCGAGATACATCTGGGCGAGTGGCAAGTCGTTGGAGACTCCCGCCGCACCCCAAATCTGAATGGCCCGGTCGACGACGCGGTGAAAGGCGGCCGGAACATAGACCTTGAGAGCTGAGATTTCGGTGCGGGCCTGCGGGTCACCGCGGTCAACCAGTTCGGCGGTGCGAATGGTGAGTAGACGTGCCGTCTGCAGGTCGATGTAGGAGTCGGCAATCATGCCCTGAATGAACTGCTTGTCCTTCAGGAGGCCACCGTGGACTTCGCGGGAGAGGGAGCGCTCAACCATGAGGTCAAAGGCACGCCACATCTGACCGACACTGTTCATGCAGTGAAAGACGCGACCGGCACCGAGGCGCTCCTGGGCGGCCTCGTGACCCTGGCCGACGCGGCCGAGGATGTTCTCTTCGGGCACACGAACATCGGTGTACTTGACCTCGCAGTGGTCCGAACTACTCGACCCCCAAATTCCAATGCCGCGGACAATCTCAACCCCGGGGGTGTCGGTCGGCACGATGATCTGGGCCATCCGGCCCTTACCGGACTCGTCGGCGACTCGCACCATGACGATGAAAAAGTCGGCCTCGAGGCCGTTGCTGGTGAACCACTTGTGGCCATTGATGACCCATTCGCCATTTTCGAGGCGGGCCGAGGTCTTTATGGAGCGAGGGTCACTGCCGGCATTCTCGGGCTCGGTCATCGAGTAGCCCGACTCCATCACGCCTTCGACAAGTGGCAGCAGCCACTTGCGCTTCTGCTCTTCGGTGCCGTACTTCAGCAAGATCTTCTGGTTGCCCGAGTTCGGGGCGACGACGCCAAAGAGCGACGCGGCGCCGAGGGCGTAGGCCAAGATTTCGTTCATGTAGGCGTGGGCCAAAAAGTCGAGACCCATGCCGCCGTACTCGGCGGGCAGGTGCGGGGCCCACAGACCGGCCGCCTTGACCTTGGCCTTGATCTCTTCGCGCAAGACCTTGGCGTGGGCCAACTCTTCCTCGGTGACAGCCGCACCCTTGCGGCGAACGAACAACTGGCTCTCCCGGGGAAGGATTTCGGCGTTGATGAAGTTGGCGGTGCGGATCCGGACGTCGTTGACGTGGTCGGGCAGGCCGGGGATAGCAGTCACGTTGATTGGCATGCCTTATTTTTAGCAAGTATTCAACCCGCCCCGGTGCTCTCTCTGCCGTAGGATTCACAACAGTCCTAGGGAGGGAAAGTGTCACTCAGCTACCAGGAGGCCATCGCCTCGATTTCCGGAGCCGGTCAACCGTTCGAAGTGGTCGAAGAGACCATCAACGGCGTGACGAATCGAGTCTTCAAAAACTCGCCGAAGAGTCTCCGCGATGTTTTCGCCGGTGCGCGGCTCGATGACAACGTGTTCTTGGTTTACGAAGACGAAGAGTGGACCTACAAGAAAGTCATGGAGAGCGTCGACGCATTGGCCTACGCACTGGTGCACCACTTCGGTATCAAGAAGGGTGACCGCGTCGGTGTGGCCATGCGAAACCTTCCCGAGTGGATCATCTCATTTGCCGCCATCACCTCGGTTGGTGCCATTTCGGTCTCCTTTAACGCCTGGTGGACCGAAGACGAAAACGAGTACGCCGTTAACGACGCCGCGCTCCAGTTGCTCATTGCCGACACTGAGCGTGTTTCACGGGCCCACCCGGCCTGCTCCAAGGCCAACGTCCCGATTCTCGGTGTTCGCCTCGATGACCTGCAGCCCCTCCCGCCGGGCGTAGAGAACTGGCACGAGGTCATCGTCCTTGGTACCCCAATGCCGGAAGTTGAGATTGAGCCGACTGACGACGCCACAATTCTCTACACCTCGGGCACTACCGGCTTCCCGAAGGGTGCCGTCTCGTCTCACAGTGCAGTCACTCAGGCGCTCATGGCCTTTGCCTCGGGTGCCTACGTCAATGCCGCTCGACGTGGCGGTGCCGATTCGGGTTCGGGTCTGCCGGCCTGCTTCATCTTGATTGTGCCGCTCTTCCACGTGACGGGCTGCATCCCGGTGATGCTGAGCAGCTTCATGTGGCACTTCAAGCTCGTCATGATGTACCGATGGGAGCCGGAGCGTGCGCTGCAGCTCATCGAGCGCCACAAGGTCACCAACTTCGTCGGCGTACCGACCCAGAGTTGGGACATGCTCGAGAACCCCAACTTCGCCAAGTACGACACCAGTTCACTGTCATCCATCGGCGGTGGTGGTGCTCCGGCGCCGCCCAAGTTGGTCGCTCGCGTCGAGAGCTCCTTTAAGGCCGGTCGTCCGAACATTGGCTACGGCATGACCGAAACCAACGCCTACGGGCCTGGTAACTACGGCGACGACTACGTCAGCCACCCCTCGTCGACTGGTCGGACTCCGACAATCATCATGGACTTTGAGATTCGCGACGACAACCTGAAGGCCGTGCCGACCGGTGAACGTGGTCAGATCTGGATGAAGTCACCGACGCTGATTCGCGGTTACTGGAACAAGCCTGAAGCAACGGCCGAAACCATTGTTGACGGCTGGCTGTGCAGCGGTGACATTGGTCGAGTCGACGAAGAAGGTTTCTTGTACATCGAAGACCGCGCCAAGGACATGGTCCTTCGCGCCGGTGAAAACGTGTACTCGGCCGAAGTCGAGGCAGCGATTTACGAGCACTCAGCCGTCAATGAAGCGGCCGTGTTTGGCGTGCCTCACGAGCGCCTCGGTGAAGAGGTGGCTTGCGTCGTGATGCTCAAGGCCGGCGAGACGTTGACCGACGACGAACTTCGCAACCACGTCGCTGAGCGCCTGGCGGCCTTCAAGGTTCCCACGCGCATTGCCTTTACGAACGAGCCACTGCCGCGTAACCCAGCCGGCAAGTTCCTAAAGCGCGAGCTTCGTACCCGCTACTTCGTTTAAAGCTGAGCCGTCGCCCGAAAGGGGGCCAACGCGCGAGCGTGAGCCTCATGATCGTGCGGCGGCTTCAGCATGCCTAGGGCCTGATTGATGGCTTCTTCGGCGTAGCCGGCGAGGTGATAGTTCGAGAGTTCGCTGAGGGGCACCCACGCTACGTAGTCGGTTGAGCCATCGGCCTCGTGTTGCAGCTCGCCGTCCACCACGGTGGCCAGGTAGACAATGCGCAGCGTGTGGACGTGGTCGCCATTGTTGCGCACCCTCTGATCATCGAGAACGCAGTAGAGGTGGCTCGAGGTGACGGTGAGGCCCGTCTCTTCGTTGAACTCCCGGACCAGTGCTACTTCAGGCGACTCGCCCCAGTCGACACCACCACCGGGCAGCCACCAGATCTCGTGGCCGTCGTGAGGTGAGGCCGCGCGAACGAGCAGGACTTCGCCATCACGGATAGCGACGCCGTAGACGCGGGGTGATGGGCCGATGAGCGTGGGTTCGGTCATTGTTGATTCCTCGGTCGAAGTGAGATCTGTTGGGTTCCGGGGGCGGCATTGGGTCCAGCTAGCCAGCGACCCTGGCAGCCCACGCTGCAGAAGTAGACGGGACCATCGGGTCCGTTGCTCTTGGCGGCGGGACTGGCCGAGTTGACGCGCATTCCGCAGATGGGGTCAACCACGTCACCGTCGGGGTCCTCCATCATTTCTGGCGTCGAGCCCAAGAAACGTTCGGGATCTTTTGTGAACCGTTCTTCACACCGCGGGGCGCAGAAGTAGTAGCGAACGCCATCGTGGTCAGCGACGGCTGCGGGGGAGTCCTTGGCGACCTGCATGCCACAGACCGGGTCAATGGCCACCGAATCATCGTCGACTGTGCGACGTCCCGCGAGGAAGGTGACGGCAAGGACCACGAGAGCCGCAATGTTCAAGATGAGAGTCCAGCCACGGTCAAAGCCGTGGCCCATCATGATGTGGTGCGCCACCGGTGGCACGCGGTGCAGCGCTCGGAAGATGATTTCCGTTAGGAGTCCACCGATGGACATCACTGCCCAGAGCGTCAGGAAGAGCCGCACGGCCCGACGGGTTCCGTAAAAGCGTCGATAGATAAGGAGCAGTGGCAGGGTTATGAGGTCGGCAAAGATGAAGGCGACCACGCCCCCAAAGCTCACGCCCTTGACCCAGAGCGCCGCGGCCAAGGGGATATTGCCGACGGAGCAGACGAAGGAAATCACGGCAAGCAGTGGCGCCACGATGACGTTCTCCAGAACTGTCCACCAGCCGTGGTTTGTTACAAATAGGTGCGACCACCACGAGTTCGGCACCTTGGCGGCGAGGAAGCCGGCGACGATGAAACCGAACAAGAGCTCCTTGCGCAGCATGGTGAGGTCGGCAATGGTGTACTTGGCGGCCCGAAACCACCCTCGCGAATCCCGGAGCGACGTGCGGTCGCTGGGCGATGCTCCCTCGCTCGAGACGGCCTCTCCTTCGGCGCCGCGAAAGTCTTCTTGCCTAGAGTCCAAGAGACGCCGGCCTCCAATCGCGATCAACGTAATCATGATGACGCCACCGAGGAGTTGGGCCAACAAGAACTGCCAACCGAGGAGGAGGTAGAGCACGACCCCGAGTTCAATGACGAGGTTCGTTGAGGCGACCATGAAGATGGTGGAGTTCGTGAACGAGGCGCCACGGACAAAGACGGCGCGGGCCATCGCACTCGCTGCGTAACTGCACGATGAAGAGATCACGCCCAGGATTGAAGCCTTGGCCGCGTTGCGTAGGGAGGTTGTGCCGAGCGAGGCTCGGAGGCCGTCACGGGCGATGAATGACTGAACAATGCCGGAGAGGGTGAAACCGAGGACGAGAGGCCAAAAGGTCATCCAGACCATGAGGGCAGCCTCGCGAAGTCCACCCCAGAGGAAGTCACCAACACCGTGCACGTTCGCTCCCGTCTCGTTTGTACTGCGTCTGTTGTCAATCTACCGGTGGCCTCCGACGAGATTCATTAGGGTTAGACCATGTCTTTCACCCCCTCACGCGCACTTCGCGACGCCGCAGCAGTTGAACCTCTCGGCGAAGGCCGATACGCCGTCAACCTTTCGGAGCAGTACACGGTCGTCGGTCGCCCGAATGGCGGCTACCTCCAGTGCGTCATGTCCAACGCCGCGCTGGCCGAGGCTTCGGCCCAGGGTGGTCCCCACATTCACACCACCGCCATCACGACGAACTACGCCGGTGCCCCCAACCTTGGCCCGGCAATTGTCGAAGCCAAGGTGCGTCGCATCGGCCGCGGGGCCAGCTTTGTCCACGTCACCTTGACCCAAGATGGTGTCTTGACGAATGAGTCGCTCGTAACGCTCGGCACGCTTCGCGATGACGCCGTGCCTCGCTACCACGACGCCACGCCACCCGTCGTGCCGCCGCTGGAAGACTGCCCTCGTTCGCAGGCCAACGGCGTCGTGAACATTCTCGGCGCCGTCGAGCAGCGTCTCGACCCGGCGTGCACCGGATTTGCCCGGGGTGAAGTAGTCGAAAAGGCCGAAATCCGCGGGTGGATGCGCCTCGATGACGGCCAGGCCCAATGGGATCCCTGGAGCCTGTTGTTTGCCTCAGACGCGCTGCCCCCGGCTCCGTTCACCATTGGCTCGACCGGCTGGGTTCCCACGCTGCAGCTCAGTTCCTACATTCGTTCCGTTCCGTACGGGGAGTGGTTGAAGGTTCGCCAGTGGTGTGTCGTTATTGAAGACGGCATTGCCGATGAGCGCTGTGAGCTCTTTGACGAGCGCGGTCAGCTCGTCGCTTCGGCCAGCCAGCTCTGCCTCGTGCGGTTTAATCAGTCGAACTAGATCGCCGTAAGAACGTGGCGGGGATTGTGATTCACGAAAGTGGCGCACTCTCCATTGGTCGACTCACCATTCCGAGCGAAGAGCTCGTGATGCGTGCCTCAACCTCGGGCGGGCCTGGTGGTCAGCACGCCAACCGAGCGTTGAGTCGAATCACGGTCACATTTGACGTGATGTCATCGTCGGTCTTGAGTGAGTCACAGCGCGAACTGCTCCTCTTGAACCTCGGCGACGTTGTCTCGGTCTCGGTTGCCACCCATCGAAGCCAGGCGAAGAATCGACTCGAGGCGCTCGAAACGCTCGCCGCCCGTCTGCAACGGGGACTCATTCGCCCCAAGGTCCGTCGCGCCACGAAGCCGACCAAGGCCTCTCAGCGCCGGCGGCTGGACGCCAAGCGGGTTATCTCAACGAAGAAGAGTGATCGCCGAAAGGTGCAGCGCGACGATTAGCGGTGTTGATCGAGGTGACGCTCAATAGCGTCCAGGCTCTGGCGCACGAGGTCGTCCAGTCCTGGGTCGGTCGCTTCGTGGACGCCCGAGAGTGGCGTCAAGCTCGCGTATCCAGCAACGACCAACGCGCCGTCTTCGTCGGACATCTCATCGCTGACGTCTCCGAGCTGGGGCGTGGCCGCGCCAAAGCGCAATGTCAGCTCGCCCGACGCTTCGAGAGTGGGGTGAGTTGCTTCGTCACCGGAGGGCTTGATGATGCCGGCTCGTGAGATACGACCGCGACGCACACCCTTGAGTTCGGCCGGTCCGAGGTTGGGCACATTCAAGTTGAGCAGCGTCCGTTCGGGGGCGTCGTAGAACTGGTCCAAGACTTCAATGGCGATTTTGGCTGCGGTTTCGTAGTGAGTAATCGCTTCGTCCCACTGGACCGATACGGCCAGGCCGGAGAGACCTAGTTGGGCGCCAGTCAAAATCGCACCGACGGTGCCCGAGTGGAGCACTGAGCGGCCGACGTTGGCGCCGGCGTTGATGCCTGAGAGCACCATGGTCGGTCGCTCGCCGAGATAGCCAATGGCCCCGACGATGGTGCAGAGTGCGGGCGCCGCATCGAGGGCGAAGGCCGGGATGTTTTCGGCCCCTTCGATAACGCGACGCTCGTAGCGAACCTGGGGGTGAGAAAAGACGTCACCGACGGCCGAGCTCATGCCGGACTGGTTGGTCATGGGTGCCACGACGAAGGCCGAACGGTTCGCCGGATCAGCGGCCACCCAGGCCGAAGCGGCCCGTGTTAGTGCCTGAATTCCTGGGGCATTAATTCCGTCATCGTTCGTGATTAGTAAGCGCATTAGTCGTACGATAACGGGCGGAAGCGACACGGTGGTGACATGATGGTGAAAGCAGAGGCCTTACCGAGCGGAGAACAGCTCGCCATTGCCCATGGCGATCAACGCGCGGTCATAACGGAGGTTGGAGCCACGCTCCGGACCTACGTCCGTGGAGGCGTGCCGGTGGTCGAGGGATTTGCCGCGGAGGAGATGCCGACTGGCGGCCGCGGACAGGTGCTCTACCCCTGGCCCAATCGAATCGACCACGAACCGTGGGCCTTTTCGGGCCGCACGGCCCGTGCCCACATTGACAACCCGGTCACGTTGACGGGAAATCACGGCCTCGTCCGCTGGCGCCCCTTCGAGGTGAAGGCCCTCAATCAGAACCGCTGCGTCTTATCGCTCATGCTGCACCCGAGCCCGGCCTACCCCTTTCTCACCAGCATCGAAGTCTCGTATCACCTTGGCGACGCCGGTCTTTCGGTTACGACGACCATTACGAATTTGGACGAAGTGGCCATTCCGTTCGCCTTGGGCTTTCATCCGTATCTCGCCGTGACGACCGAAACCATCGAGGGAGCCCGCCTCTGTGTTCCAGCCAATGCCTACGTCGAAGTTGACGAACGACGTCTGCCGACCGGCGTAATTCTGCCGACCAATGCCGGTCCCAAGGACTTCCGCGAAATGAAGTCGGTGAGCGGCCACGAACTCGATTTGACCTACACCGAGCTTCAGCGGGACGCTTCGGGTATGGCCACGACCGTTCTCACCGACACGCTGGGCCACACGGTCGAGCTCAGCGTCGACCGCAACTTCCCGTATTTGCAGGTCTATACGGGTGACCAGCTCGAACGTGGTCGCCGTCGCACCGCCGTGGCCGTTGAGCCTATGACGGCACCACCGGACAGTCTGCGGAGTGGAAAAGATGTTCTCGTGCTTGAGCCGGGCCAACGTTGGGCCGGCACGTGGAGGGTGGCTAGTCGATGAGTAAGCCCGTCGTACTTGTGACCGGATCGACCGGAGGTATTGGTGAGGCCACGGCCAAGTGGTTTGCCGAACGTGATTACCGCGTCGTGATTAACTCCAGCCGGAGTGTGGCCGCCGGCGAAGCGCTGGCCGCTTCGCTGCCCGACGCCATCTACATTCAGCAGGCCGTTGGAGGTGACGCCGACGCCGAGGGCTTTATCGCACAGGTCCTTGATCACTACGGTCAGCTCGATGTTCTCGTGAATAACGCGGGCTTCACGCACGTCATTGCCCACCAGGACCTCAACGCCGCCACCGTGGATATCTTTCGAAAGATCTTTGACGTCAACGTTTTTGGTACGTGGGCCATGTCGGTGGCGGCCATGCCGGCCCTAAAGGCCTCCGGCGGTTCCATTGTGAACGTCTCGTCAATTGCCGGTCTGCGTCCCACGGGTTCGTCAATTCCCTACGCCGCCTCTAAGGCCGCCCTCAATCACCTCACAGTGCTGATGGCCAAGGTCACTGGCCCCGAGGTTCGAGTGAACGCCGTGGCCCCGGGGCTTATCGATACGGAGTGGACGCAGGACTGGGACGTGATTCGGGGATTCGTGCAGCAGATTGCGCCACTCAAGCGCAGTGGCCAGCCGAGCGACGTTGCGGCGCTGATCTACGCATTGGCCACGACGCCGTACATCACCGGACAGGTCGTGGCGACCGACGGTGGACTTACGCTGGCGTCGTAATATCCGGCACCGGCACGGCGAAGCGCAGTGTGGCGCAGGCCGCAGTAGCGGCCGGTCGAACGAGCAACGTTTCCACGAGCGGTATCTTCGGGAAGCCCAGAATCGACCGCGACCAGTCCGGAAGCAGGTTGACGGCCGCGGCCACCAAGGTGGCGTAGGTGGCTACTTCGTGAGGCTTTCGGCTCACGCCTCGCAAGACAAAGTTCCGGGCCGACTTGCCGGCCTCGATGAGTTCCAGTTCGGGAATGAAGGCCTCGAGGTCGGCCCAGAGCTCATCTTTCGTGGTGGCCGGATTGAGGACTCCGAGGTCGCGAGCGACTCGGGCCATCTCTGAGACGTACTGGTCGGCGCGTTCGGTCGTGACGGGTCGCGGTCCGTATAGCTCAGTGGCCTTTAGGAACATGGCCGTCTCGGCCGTGTGAACCCAGGAGAGGAGGTGTGGGTCGCTCGCTTCAAAGCGACGACCATCGGGAGCGAAGCCCGAGACGCCTTCGTGGATGGAGCGAACCACATCGATAACGGCGAGGGCATCCTTTTCTGAACCGAAGGTGGTGACGCCAATGAACTGAGCCGTTTGGTAGAGGCGGCCCAGTGGATCTTCGCGGTAGGAAGAGAACTTTGCGACACCGGCCATGGCGAGGGGGTGGGTCATCTGTAGCAGGAGTGACGCGAGGCCGCCGACCAGCATGGCTGGCAGGTCGACGTGGAACTCGCGTGCCGCACCGCCGAGTGGCATATACGAGGTCTCGGGGTCGTTGCACGGCGGTGGGGGGTCTTGGTCGAGGCCGATGGCTTGGCGAATACGGCCCGAGGAGCGCTCCAAGAGACGGGCATTGGCTTGCGTGATCACGCGCTCGCCTACGTCGTGGGCTTGGCGAAGGATGCTCATGGTGCCACCCTAAAGGCAATCCTCACGCCGGAGTCTGTCATAGCGAGTGATGAAGATGGGCGGGGAAAAGAGGATTATCAATGAGCGACGAAACGGAATTTTCACTGGCGCAAGCCCGCAGTCTGGTGGCCGAACATATCGCTCGCGTCACACCCGAGCAGTGGACCCAGTTACTCGTCATCGCCCGGGAGGCCCTGGACGGAGAGCCGGGGGAGTGGGGCGGCGGAAAGAAGACAGAAGCGGACGGCCGCGTCGTGATGACCATGCCCTACTTCCACACGA
>CANGMP010000043.1 GCA_947455165.1 Acidimicrobiaceae bacterium
CTCGTGGTGGCCAATATGAACGCCGTGGCCGGTCGCCGCATGGCCGAAGTCACCTCCCGTCGTGGTGGATTGACGGTCTTGCCTCAAGACATGCCCGGTGACGTCGTGGCCCGCGTCATTCAGTCCGTGCGCAGCGCCGACCCGCTCTACGAGACCGCACTTGTGCTGACGGCCTCTAACACCGTGAGCGACGCAATGGCCATCATCCACAAGCGGGCACACAGCGCCGTGATCATCGTGGACGACAAAATGCGCCCGATCGGCATCTTCACCGAACACGATGCTGTCGGTCTCGACCGCTTTACCCCACTCGGTGCCGCGATGCGTAGTGACGTCGTCTCGGTCTCGGCGGGAGTATCGGTGGAAGCCACATTTGAAGAGCTCCACCGCCAGCGACTTTCGGTCGCCCCCGCCGTTGACGGCGAAGGCCGTCTGGTGGGCATCGTGACCCCTAAGGGAGTCATTCGCTCGTCGCTCTATCGACCCAACGTCGACCAGGCTGGTCAGTTGCGCGTCGCGGCAGCCGTCGGTATAAATGGTGACGTCACCGGTCGTACGGCCGAACTCGTGGCACTCGGTGCTGACGTCATTGTCGTTGACACTGCTCACGGCCACCAGCGCAAGATGCTCGATGCCGTGCGTCTCGCCCGAGAAGCCGCTCCTTCGACCATCATCGTCGGCGGCAACGTCGTCACCGCCGAAGGCACCAAAGCCATCTTGGACGCTGGTGCCAACATCGTGAAGGTCGGCGTTGGACCGGGTGCCATGTGCACGACTCGCGTGATGACCGGTGTCGGTCGTCCCCAGTTCTCGGCCGTTTTGGAGTGTGCCCAAGAGGCTCGTCTCCACGGAGGATTTGTTTGGGCTGACGGTGGCGTTCGCCACCCTCGTGATGTGGCGCTGGCACTTGCCGCCGGTGCTTCGAGCGTCATGCTCGGCAGTATGTTCGCTGGCACCTACGAAAGTGCCACTGACCTCTTGTTTGACGCATCGGGTCGCGCCTACAAGGAGAACTACGGTATGGCCTCGCGGCGAGCGGTGGCCGGTCGAACTCGGGCCGATAAGGCGATGGATCAGGCCCGCAAGCAGCTCTTCGAAGAAGGCATTAGCAGCTCGCGTTACTACCTTGACCCCGAACGCTCCAGCGTCGAAGACCTCATCGACCAAATGGTGGCCGGGGTGCGCAGCGCCTTTACGTATGCCGGAGCTCGTAGCGTCGAAGAGTTCTGGGAGCGTGCAGTCGTCGGAGTGCAGTCGGCCGCCGGATTTTCCGAGGGCCTGCCCCGCGCAACGAACGACTAACGGTAGTTCGCCACCCTTCAGTCAGTCCTCGGCACGAGAAGGGACCGTGGCTATTCTGACGACACCACTATGTTCTCGGCCTCGACCGAAGAGGGGTTCTTGATGTCACGTCGTCTTCAACGAATTGCCGCAGCGGGCGTACTGCTGGCCACCGTCGTACTTACCGCCCCCATGATGGCGACGGCCGGTTCCGTCACTCCGGGCACGCCAGTGCGCATGAATCACGTCGTCACCACGGGACAGCCCCCGGCCGCCCAGTTTCGCGGCAGTACTAGGGGTGATGGCTGGGGACTGGCCGTTACGTCCGAGTACGTCTACAACATCTTTCACCACCAGAAACACTTCACAGTTGACTGCCACGTCACGGCGACCGCCGCGGAGTGCCCGAACTATCCGAGCTTGGTCACCGATGGACTACAGGGTTTCTCCACACCTATGGACGAATCACTATGGGCCATTCCAACCGAACACCGCCTCTACGCCTTTGCCTACCAGTACTCCACGAAGTCGGCCGGCGTCGTCTGTGTGAAGACGAACGAACCCCTAGCGCCCTACTGTGGCTTCACCCAACTCTCCCAGATCAATCAGGCCGGGTACGCCTCGGGGTACTCGCTCATTTCCAATGCCGTCACCATTGGCAAGCGCCACTACGCGTGGAACGGAATCGTCGGTGCGAACACGGCCTCGCACAATACGTTGATGTGTTTTAATGACGTCACTCGTGCCGCCTGCGCCGATCAGCCGTATCGAGTGCCGACCGGCTCCACATCGCTAGTACGGCCCTATCGCGCCATTACCCAGCTCCTCGGCGTGGCCGGTCGAGTTATCGTGACCTCCACGGGTCTGGACCGCATTGAGAAGGTTGGCTGTTTTGATACGGCCACCAAGGCCGAGTGTGTCGGTCAGTGGCCAATTCATCTGCCGCCGGGCGCCCGGCCCGTCTCCTCGGTCCCTCTACCCTTGCTGGACGCACAGGGTTTCGGCATTGGCGCCTGCTTCGAGGGACCCGAGATGCCTTGCGTTGACCTCCTCGGTGCCGCGGTCGACACGCCGCCCGGACTCGCGACCAACGTGAATACTGCCACCGTGCAGGACTTCAACGGAGAGCCCACGGTCGTGGGATCGCGCGTCTACGTGGCTCTTTCCAATTTCGGAAACTACGGCGATAACCGAATCGCCTGTTACGACTTTGCCACCGAATCAGGGTGTCCCCATTTTCCCTTCCGCCCTGCCAATCTTCAACTGATTTACACCACGAACCAAGATCCCCTGGTGCCTTCCTGTATTTGGCTTAACTCCGATGGTGGAACGAGTCAGATTCAGAACTTTGATGCGTACACCACTCGGAACTGTGGTCTCCACACGCAGCGAATCTTGGTATCGGGCTACGTGGAGCCCGAAACGGAGTGCGAGGCCACGAGCTTTCAATCTTTGACGATAACGAGTCCGAGTCCCACCGCCTATCAGGGTGGCACCGTTACCTTTGAAAACGGCAGTGGTACTTCGATTCTCGGGGTGGCACCCCAGGCCATTGATAGCAATGGTCACGTCGACCTCTCCGGTTTGGGGCTCGAGAATCACCCTCGTTTTGTGCAGTTCAGCATCTCGCTGCCCGGTGCCCAGCACGTTCCAATCACGATGACGCTCGACTGGAGCGCGAACTACCACCCGGAATGTGCGATGCGCAGTCAGGTCGTAACGGAGATTCCAACGACGACCACGAGCTCGCCGGAGACGACCACGACTGTTGAATCAACGACGACGTCAACAGTCGACGTGTCGACGACGACAACCTCGTCCGGTGGTTTGGCTCACACGGGCAGTGATCGATCCTCCATGTTGGTGGCCGGTGTCGCACTTATCGGCGGGGGACTGCTGCTGGAGGCAGTGTCTCGCCGCCGCCGACTTCGTCGATAGGTCACACCCGCTCAGCGGTGTACCCCGTCGGCGGGCAACAGGCCAGACTGACCCCTAGCGTGCAGCGAGCGCTACCTTGAGGCTGTCGGCACGGGGTGGGCTCCAACCGCCTCGTTCGTTCCAGATGACGTCGCCACGGTATCCACGAGTCAACCTCTGATTGCTGTTCGCGTCGAAAGGCCAGCAGCACGACGTTACGTTCGCCCGCGAAGGCCGTCGGAAGCTCGACGTGAAGTCCCTCTAAGTCTCGGGCAGCCCCTCGAGGAAATCACGATGGTGTTTCCATCTCCAACCCTACGACCGTTCGGCGACGATTCCACATTGCCCGAAGGTCAAATCGAGAGCCGCCTAGTGGGATGAGAACCGTACCGAGGGCGCCAAAGTTCCCAATGGCCGAACCCGTACGAGGCAGCTGGGGCGGCACGGTTGTGGTCGGGAGCGCAGTCAGCGTCCTCGCATTCACCCTGGTAGAGGGTTAGGCGAAACGAAGCTCGTCGTCACGAGGTGCGGCAGGACGAGAATGATGCGGGGGAGCCTGAGTAGCCGATTCGTGGTCCTTAGGATGGTTGGGACGAAAAGGAATGGTTATGACCACAGTGTTTCTGTCCGGCGCGAGCGGCTACATCGGCAAGCACATTGCCCTAGAACTCTTGAATGCTGGGTATCACGTACGCGCTTCAGTTCGCAACGTGGCGAAGCGAGATGAAGTCATCTCGGCTCTTCGCGCCCATGTGGCTAACCCGACACTCGTCGATACCCACCTCTCGTTCGTCGAGTTGGACCTCTCGAGCGATGACGGATGGAACGAAGCACTCATTGGTGTCGATGCGCTTCTTCACACGGCATCACCCTTCACCGTTGGCTCGGTAAAAGACGAAAACGAACTCATTCGACCGGCGGTCGATGGCACGTTGAGGGCGTTACGCGCAGCCCACGGTGCCGGTGTGCGCCGGGTGGTCGTTACCTCGTCGGTTGCCGCCATCCAGGGTCGTGAACTTCCGGCCGGCAAGATCGCTTTCGACGAGACGCTCTGGACCGATGTCGACGCACCGGAAGGGGTCGACCCTTACACCAAGTCCAAGACGTTGGCCGAGCAGGCGGCGTGGGAGTTTGTTGCCACATCAGCACCGGAGATGCAGCTCACCACGATCAATCCCAGTCTCGTATTAGGGGCGCCACTTGATCGCAACTTTGGTACGTCGGTGGCAGTTCTCGAACGCGTCCTGGCCGCGAAGGACCCGGCGCTGCCGGACGTCTCCTTCTCCATCGTCGATGTCCGCGACGTAGCGGCCCTCCATGTTCGGTGCATCGAAATGCCCGAGACCTACGGTGAGCGATTCATCGCCGCGAGTGAATCACTCAGTTTTCTTGAAATGGCAGCCTTGCTGAAGCGTGCCTACCCGCGTCGCAAAATAGTTACGAGAAAGGCTCCGAAGCTGTTGCTGCGCATCCTGGCACTCTTCGACGGTCAGATCAAAGCCATTCTTCCTTCGATCGGAAAGCGCACTCTCGTTGACTCCACGAAGGCACAGCGGACGTTCTCGATGACCTTCATCACCCCCGAGGTCTCGGTCATCGAAACCGCAACATTTCTCCTGAACGAAGCGCCGAGTATTTCGTGAGTCTCGCAACGAACACCTGCACAACTCGCGACGGGCGCCAGATTGAGTTTGCCACCATCGGCGATCCGTCGAACCCAACCGTGGTGTACCACCACGGTACGCCCGGATCCGTTTACTTAGTTGAGAGCTTCCGGGAACAGGCCGAGCGTCTGGGACTGTTCATTATCGGCATGTCACGAGCGGGCTACGGCGGTTCGGATCGAAACGAAGGCCGTCGCGTGGCTGACGTCGTGGCCGACGTGCAATCGGTCTTGTCACATCTGGGGCGAGGAGAGTACGTCGCAGTTGGCTGGTCTGGTGGTGGCCCCCACGCCCTAGCGTGTGCCGCACTGGACCCCGCCTGCGTGCACGCGGTATCGCTTGCCGGAGTTGCACCGATGGTTGATGATTTTGATTGGACTGAGGGCATGGGTCCAGAAAACATTGAAGAGTTCAACCTGGCGCGCGAAGGCGGACCAGCGTACGACGACGCTATGCGGCACGCCACGGAGGTTTTTAGTGGCGCCACTGCAGACACGGTGATTGCCCTCTTCGGCGGCCTGCTGTCTGATACTGACCAGCGGTCCATGGAACCACTAAGCGTGCGAGAGCTGCTGGCCCGCGGAATTTCTCACGGGCTCACGTCAGACCGAGATGGCTTCCGCGATGACGACCAGGCGTTCTTGGGCGATTGGGGCTTTCGGGTCAACGAAATTCAACGACCCGTTTCGCTGTTCTTCGGTGACCATGATCTGATGGTCCCCGCTCGACACGGTCACTATCTCGCCTCGGTTATCCCGAACGTCACGGTGTATCACTGGCCAGACGAGGGCCACGTTTCCTTGGTGGTTGATCACGGCGACTCAATTTTTGACCAGGTACGTCAGGCGCTAGCCAGGTAGCGGGCCGCACGATTCGGCAGCCATGCGCCTATCTGTGGCTTCGTCGAGTTTCGGGTGAAACCCGATGATTTCGGCCCTGGTGGGCTTGATTGGCCCAATGCGACCGACCGAATCAATTCATTTCCTAGGAAAAATGCAAGCACTGGGGCTGGCATCGTTGGATTCTGAACGAATTGACCACCTGATTAGGTTTTCGGCCCTTGGCGCTCTAGGCTAACTGGACACATTGTCTAAAACTATGGAGAATTTCATGCTCTCTTCCCTTAAGAGGAAGCTCATCACCATCTTCAGCGCCTCGGCAGTACTGCTGTCGATTCTGACCCTTGGAGTCACGACGCCGGCGAGTGCAACGCCTTCGTACGTGAGTGGAGCGACGTACAACCTGAGTCCGACATACCGCATGGGCTCTGGACTGGTCTCTTCGGGTGGCTACCTCTGGACCATGGCGATTCGCGCTGGTGACGACGAAGTGATGCTCCTGCAGATCAACAAGGACACCATGGCCCTCGTCTCGGCAGTTGACGCCGGCAACGATGGCAATGGCGGTGGTTCTGCGATGACCTACTACCGATTGGCAAGCGACAGCGTTCACGTCTGGCTCATGATGCCGAGCTTTACAACTGGTTCGCCCGACGTCGTAAAGGAGTACGACGGCGCAACCGCTGCGTACGTGCGTTCAATTGAGCTGCCTCTCACCACACAGACACTCGGTGGCGCCTCGAGCGCCATGTCACTCACTTCAGACGGCACGTACCTCTGGGTGCTCGGTACTGACCCCGAACTCACCGGCGGAAATCGTGATACCCAATTCACGTACTTCCAATACCGCATCTCAGATGGCACTCTGCTTCGCAAGATCATGGCGGCTTCGAAGACGGCGCCGTTCACGGGTGCCTTCATTCACTCTGACGGCACCAATGTGTGGCTCGTTGTCGGTGCTGCTCAGACGCTGTACAAGTTCAACATCGCCACGTTGACAACGACGGGCTCAGTGACGTTCGCTGGTATTGGCGCCACGGTGTTCTCGGACGGAACTCACGTCTTCGTCTCGCAGAAATACTCCAACACCGACGTCTTTCATGCGGTTGCTGGCGACAAGGTCTTTGAGTACAACACCTCGAACTTGGCGCTCGTTCGCACAATTTCTGTAGACAAGAACCCGTACTCCATCTTTTCGACGGGTACTTCACTCTGGGTGTCCTCTTGGGGTTCCTACCCGTATGGCTACGGTGAGGACAGCGCCGTTGCGGAATATGACACCACTACTGGAGCATTGCTGAGCCGGTCAACCGCGACCAAGACGCAGCCGAGCCCCAGCTGGGTTAAGTACTCAGATCTCTTCGTGCCCTACAACGTCACGGTCGTCGGGTCAACGGCGTACGCCTTCACTGGAGTTCTGGGTGACACGGGCTCGAACTCCTACACCTACAAGGTGGTCAAGCTGGCGCCAGCGCCAGCGGCAACAATTGCATCAAACCCTGTCTTGGGTGACATGACTGGACCCTCCTACGCCGCCGGCGATCAAGTTGCAGTCATGCCTGGTCGCTGGAACAACAGCACGGGAGCGGCAACCGTTCGCCTGTATCGATGCGATACCAATACGGTGACCACCCCGGCGACTGATTCGACCTGTACCGTTTTGGCGAATCCCCTTACCAGCGGCTACACAATTGTGTCGGCCGACGCCGGAAAGTACTTCGTAGCCACCGAATCGATAACTGGACTTGACGGCTCTACCTCCACGGCGCTCTCCAACTTTGCGAAGGCGGCCGGTGGAGCGTCGAGCGGCGGTGGCGGCGGTACTTTGACCGTCTGTTCGACCATCAGTTTTGCCGTCTGCGATGTTGCCTATACCTACACCGACTGGTCAAAGGTAACTTTGACCTGGTCAGCGCCATCAGGGTATCCAGCAGGCACGGTTGCGGGCTACAAGGTCTACAACCTCACCAACCCCAGTCAGGTTTTGTGCTCCACATCTGCATCCGTGCAGTCCTGTGAGGTAACGCTTACACCCGGCGTCAACGCACCGCCGCTAGGCGTTGCTCCACTCCTCCCTGGCAATAGTTTGGGTGCGCCGGCTACCGTCATGATCCAACAGGTGAACGTTCCTCAAATCATTGGATGGGTTGGATCAACTGGTCTACAGCTGTCTCCCAACCTGTGGAGCGGGACGAATCCGTGGACGCTTTCGTACACGGTGAATGCTCATACCTGCACGATGACCTATTCGGTAGGGACATTGTCGCCAGTATTTTCTGACGATTGCGCGGATTGGACGCCCGATTCAAGCCAGTTCGCTCCAAGCTCCGCACCAATCGAGTCAGGATGGCTGACTCCGTCGACGACCTATCAGGTGACGGGTTCGTACAGCACGTCGATCAGTACCTTTACGATGACGGGACCTTCCAGCATGGATCTGAACTTGCCCATCAAGTTCTCCTTCACGACTCTGAGTGCCCCGCAAGCCGCTCCGAGCGACGTGAGCTACTCCTCGAATGGTGACGGCACCTACACCGTGAAGTGGAAGGTCGCTGCTGGAACGGACGGCTCAGGCGCTGGAGCGGTGTCAACCGACCATAACTACTCCTGCCAAGCACCCCCGACGTTGTCGAACGGGTTTTGGTCCTGCATTGCTGATACGCAAGATTCCAGCGCTCCAGCACCGACCGACTTTTACGTGTTCGTAAGCGCCGATCGTTACTCGTTGCTGAATCCCGTTAGCCCCCCAGCAGGGCAAAATTCGAACTCAGGTGGTGTGTTCGCACGCTTCGACTCATTCTCTTGGACTTCGGGAAGTGGCCTGACGAGCACTCCTGTCATTCGAGTAGCACCGGGCAGTGTTGCCTCGGCAGCGGCATCTGCCGGGAATCACTCAGTCACCGTCACCTGGTCGGCACCGACGACTGGTGACGCTCCCACGAGTTACGAAGTGTCGATTCCGGGTCAGACGACGTGTGTGGTGAACCTCGTTTCGAACCCTTCAGCACCGTTGAGCTGCACGTTTTCGGGACTGACGAATGGCACGAGTTACACCGCAACTATCGTGGCGAAAAATGGCGCAGGAACATCCACGGGAGTAACGGCGAGTGCCACGCCGGTGGCCCCAACGCCACCCGGCGCACCCACGGGAGTAACGGCGAGCGCTGGCAACGGCCAGGCAACAATTTCTTGGACCACGCCCGCTAGTGCTGGATCATCGGCCATCACCAGCTACACCGTGACCGCTTCACCTGGCGGCCGGACCTGCACTGTGAACGCTCCGGCGACCACCTGCACAATTAGTGGTCTCACGAACGGCACGGCCTACACCTTCACCGTTACGGCGACATCAACTTCCGGTACTTCGGCGCCCTCGTCGGCTTCTTCCTCGGTTTCGCCTCAGGCCACAGCCCCGAGCGCGCCGACGAACGCGACTGCCGTCTCTGGCGAGGGTCAGGCGACAATCTCGTGGTCGACGCCAGCCAGTGACGGTGGTGCGGCGATCGATGGTTACATCGTGACCTCGTCACCCGGCGGCCTCACCTGCACTGCAGTGGCGCCCGACACGACCTGCACCATTACCGGCCTGACGAACGGCACGGCCTACACCTTCACAGTGGTGGCGAGCAACAACGTTGGGACCTCGGATCCTTCGAGCGCAAGTAACTCGGTCACCCCGGCCGCTGGCCCATCAGCGCCGGACCGTGCGCAGGTCACCCCAGGGAACCACAGTGCCACCATCAACTGGAAGGCTCCCGTTGATGGTGCGACGCCAATTCGTTACGTTGTGACGATGAACCCCGGTGGTCGCACCTGCACCGTGGACTTAGTGCTTCACCCCAGCGCCGCCTTGACCTGCACCTTTACGGGTCTTACCAACGGTGTCAACTACTCCTTCACCATCGCGGCCTTCACCGCCAATGGCATGAGTGCTAGTGACACGGTCTACGCGACACCAGCCGCTGTTCCGACGAAGCCCAGTGCTCCGCGCGGCGTGAAGTTCCGTGGATCGGTCGCTGGCGTCGGCACCGTGACCTGGAAGGTATCGGGCTCGAACGGTGGATCACCGATCACGAAGTACGTGGTCTACGTAACGGGTACCCGTTACGCCAAGTCCTGCACCGTCAACATGGCCGCCAACCCCAGTGCCACGCTCAGCTGCTCGGTGAGTGGTCTGAAGCCCAAGCGCTTCTACAACTTCCGCGTTAAGGCGGTCAACGCCTACGGCCAAGCACTCAGCCCCAAGGCCCGCCAGGCGATTGACACGGTCATTCGCGTGGTCTCCTTCGGCGTTGGCAAGACGACGATGTGGAGCGGTCTCGCCCGCCAAGCATTCATCACCGCGGGTTACATCAAGAAGTTCAAGTACACCCAGGTGACGTTGACCGGTTACACCAACCCCGGTGGCACCTTGGCCGGACGTACCCGCTTCACGCAGGCTCGTGCATTGACGGTGGCGAACTACTTCACCCGTCAGCTCCGCGCTATGGGTGTACGGAACGTTACGGTCATCGCCGTCGGAACGGGTGCCTCGATTTACAAGGGCCCCGCACTGACGCCACTGCAGCGCAAGAAGAACCGCTCAGTAGCGACGCTGTTGTCTTACAAGTAAACCCACTATCGAGAGAGCCCCGGTCCGAGAGGATCGGGGCTTTTCTCGTTTCCTGCTCAAGACGGCGAGTGGTGAGTGGCGTAGCTCGCTGGATAGAGGCTGGTCGAGACGCTTGGTTGACGCTCAGTTAGGGCGCAGTCGCAATCTGGCCCAATGCTGAAGCGGCCACGAGGTCAAATGGCCCTGCGTGTGACCACAGAACGTCTCCTTCGCTGGTAACCACGAGAACGGTGATGGTGGATCGGTCGAAAATCCCAAGCGGCACCGTGAGTCTGCGAATGTCGCCGTAGACGGTCATGGTTCGTTTGAGGACCTTAGGAGTTCGAATGGCGGCCGCCATGCCACCATCAATCATCTTCCTCATAAATTTCCATGAACCACTTATTGTGGGGATTTCGTAAAACGCCACAGCGGGGTGCTTTTCGACGAATTCGTCAAGCCATGGCGTCCAGGAATCAACAAGCGCTTGGTGGGAACGCGTAAACGCAATAACGACCACGCTGGGTGAACCACTGAATGCCTCCGGCAACAGCACGGTCGTTCCCTCAAGATTTCGAGCCTCAATACGGGGGAAGAAGATGCGGGTGTCCATGAACTGAACCTACGTGGGAATGGGCCCTGTTTCTGTTCGCTCCTTTCAACATCACCCAAGGTTTCGTAGTACAATACTCACGTGGACATACTGGCCTCAGCCAAAAGCACGGTATTGCTGATGAAGATATCCGCCACGCTGTCGCCAATGCACTCAGCGTCGATGAAGTAGATGAAGACCCGAATCGGTACCTCATTCTGGGCCCTGACACTGTCGGCAACCTCTTAGAGATTGTGGTCCTGGATCGACCAAACGGTCCTTGTGTGATTCATGCCATGAAGATGCGTGAGAA
>CANGMP010000044.1 GCA_947455165.1 Acidimicrobiaceae bacterium
CGAGTGGTCCTCGACACCGCCTCCAACGGCTCCTCGTGGGTCCAGTTAACGCATGATGAGGCCGCACGGCTCCAGGTCAGTATTGGCGAGTCGCTCACTTTGTCGTTACGCACTGGTCGAGAGTCGCACTCTCGCAACGAGTAATAGGCCCTGAAGTAGAATTATCCACTAGGTGGTCAACGACCGCCGCAGGGGCCGCTAGCTCATCGGGAAGAGCAGGAGACTTTTAATCTCAAGGTGCTGGGATCGAGACCCAGGCGGCCCACTGAATTGACGTACGCCGTCGGCGTGAACTCGTAGTTCGACTCGAATAGCCATCAAGCCGACCCGCACCTTCTCGGAGGCCGGCCAAAAGTACAGTCCTTCTATGGAAACCAGTCAGCCGTGTAACCACTGCGGTTCGCCAGCCGCTTCGATGTATGAGGTCAATGGCGATGTCTATTGGCTTTGTTGGTCCTGCGCAGCTGAGTCTGATCTCGGCTGTCCTTAGGCCAACGCTGGCCGGACCGGATTCAGCCGCTGGGCCAGACGCTCTACTTGCTCAGTCAACGTCACCTTCATCTTGACCAGCTCTTCACGGGCATGTTCGGCTTCCGCCGAAAGACCGGCGAGGTGCTCAAGGTCCCACCAGCCGGTAACGGGCTCTAAGACATCGCCCATGAACTGTCCGAGTCCGTAGATGCCTTCGCGGGCGATACGAACGGCGTGGCGGGTAAAGCTCGGAATACCGGTTCCTGGCATCGCGAAGTTGACGGCTTGCTTCGTCGCGGCGATCATCATCGCGCTGGGGTCGATGGCGAAAGCAGCCTTGGCCAGGTCTCGATAAAAGAGGTAGTGCTTTGTTTCATCGCCCGCGATGAGGCCCAAAATGCGACGACCCATGGTGTCATCCTTGGGGAGCTTGGTGGCGGTGTTGCGGTGTGCGACCTGAGTGGCTCGCTCTTGAAACGCAACGTAGGTGATGAGGTCGGCCAGCGTTTCCGGGCGGGGGACTTCACCCGTCTTCATCTGCACTCGACGGCCTTCTTCCAGCAAGACCGGGTCGATACAGCGACTGATGTGAACCCAGTCGCGCATAACCATCGCGTGGCGATTCTCCTCCATGGTCCACTGGTGATTCCAGTCGAGCAACGGGTGACCGGCTCGCGAGTGAGAGAGAAGGGTGTTGGTGTAATAGGGAAGATTGTCTTCGGTCAGCAAGTTGACGTAGATGGCGCTGCGGACACCGGCGGCGAGTGGGTAGTCCTCAGCGCTCCATGGCTTGTCG
The DNA here is from genome assembly GCA_947455165.1 of Acidimicrobiaceae bacterium. Lineage (GTDB taxonomy): Bacteria > Actinomycetota > Acidimicrobiia > Acidimicrobiales > RAAP-2 > RAAP-2. The sequence goes on from CANGMP010000044.1 coordinate 1,268, forward strand.
GCGAAGTTCTGACCAGTTCCCCAGTCGACAGCTTCGTGAGGAAACCATTCGCGAGGTGCTTCAAGGTGGCGGTTGTAGAGACGCTCAACGTCGGGAGCCAGTTCTTCGAGAAGATCTACTTGGCCAAAAGCCCTATTCGTTATTGACATGCCAACCTATTCCTACGTCCTAAGGCGCAGGCTAATGGCAGTTTCCGCTCTCTCTCGTTCACAGACGCGCCATGTCGTAGAAATCACGTAGGGTTCACAGTGATGGCGTTAAATGCAAGCAATAGTGAACTCTCTCGCATCGTGAAGGCCGTGCAGTCACCCGACTGGGCGGTGGAGACGGGCGATGGCAACTCGATCGTGGCCACCCGGGATTCTGGCGTAGACGGAATGCCGTACGTCGTGGTCTTTCGACGAGGTGGCCGCGGGTACCGAGCGTCGCTCTACATGCCCGGCGACGACATCACTGTCGAAGGGCTCGAGATCGGTGAGGTCAGCGGAAACCCCCGTGACATTGGCCGGCAGATTCGCGACGTCCTCGACGAAGCAGATCTCTCCGGCAACTAGTCGCGAACGAGCGGCTTGTAGCGAAGTCGGTGAGGCTGGTCGGCACTAGCGCCGAGACGCTTGCGACGATCCGCCTCGTACTCTGAAAAGTTTCCTTCGAACCAGCGCACGTCCGCTTCGTCTTCGAAGGCCAAAACGTGGGTTGCGATCCGGTCCAAGAACCATCGATCGTGGCTAATCACGACGGCACAACCGGGAAATCCAAGAAGGGCTTCCTCGAGCGCTCGCAAGGTGTCCACGTCTAGGTCGTTCGTCGGTTCGTCGAGCAGCAAGACGTTGCCGCCCGAGCGAAGCACCTTGGCGAGTTGAACACGATTGCGTTCACCGCCGGACAGGTGGCCAACCACCTTCTGCTGGTCGCTGCCCTTGAATCCAAAACTCGCAACATAGGCACGGGCGTGAATTTCACGGTGACCAACCTTGATGTGCTCATTGCCGCCGCTGATCTCGTCAAAGACCGTTGCCGCCGGGTCAAGGTTGTCACGGGACTGATCCACGTAGGCCAACTCCACGGTCGGTCCGACCGTCAGAGCACCGCCATCGGGCGTCTGCTCCTTGGCCAGCATGCGAAAGAGTGTCGTCTTTCCAGCGCCATTGGGGCCGACGACTCCAACGATGCCACCGGGGGGCAAGATGAAGTTGAGGTCGTCAATCAGCACGCGGTCGCCAAAGCTCTTTTGGAGCTTTTCGGCATTTATCACCAAGTCACCGAGACGCGGTCCCGGCGGAATGGTGATCTCCAATTTGTCGGGTCGCTTGTCCGCGGCTTCGGACTCGGTGACCAAATCGTTGAAGGCATTGAGTCGTGCCTTACCCTTGCTCTGCCGGGCGCGGGGCGACATTCGAATCCACTCGAGTTCGCGCTGCAGAGCCTCTTGGCGATTCTTGTCAGCCTTCTCTTCAGCGGCGAGACGGTTCTGCTTCTGTTCGAGCCACGAGGAGTAGTTACCCTGCCACGGAATTCCGGCACCGCGGTCAAGTTCCAAAATCCATTCGGCCACGTTGTCAAGGAAGTAGCGATCGTGGGTGATGGCGACAACTGCGCCGGGATACTCCTGCAGCGCGCGCTCGAGCCACGCCACCGATTCGGCATCGAGGTGGTTCGTGGGTTCATCGAGCAAGAGCAGGTCGGGCTTGGAAAGCAAGAGTCGACAGAGAGCCACTCGGCGGCGCTCACCACCGGAGAGAACCGTGACATCGGCGTCCGGTGGCGGCAGACGAAGTGCTTCCATGGCAATGTCGAGCGTGCGCTCAAGGTCCCACGCGTTCGCGGCGTCAATCTTGGCCTGCAGTCCGGACTGCTCTTCGAGGAGTGCGTCAAAGTCGGCGTCGGGGTCGCCCATGGCGGCGCAGACTTCGTTGAATCGAACAAGAAGGTCTCGAATCTCGGCGACACCGTCAGCCACGTTGCCAAGGACGTCCTTCGTGGGATCGAGTTCCGGCTCTTGAGCGAGGTAGCCGACGGTGAAGCCTGGAGTCAGGCGGGCCTCACCGGTGTAGCCATCATCCAGCCCCGCCATGATCTTGAGCAGTGATGACTTACCTGAACCGTTTGATCCAATGACGCCAATCTTGGCCGTGGGATAAAAGGAGAGATTGATTCCCTTGAGGATTTCCCGATCCGGCGGATAAAACCGCCGAAGGTCTCGCATCGTGAAAATGAACTGAGCTGCCATACCTACTCCGGGAATGCCACTTGGAAAATATTGCCTTCAAGATCAACGGCGTCAACGTGAACGTAGCCGTCGTTTACAAACTCGCGCTTTGTTAAAACTTGCCCGCCGGCCACGGTGACCCGATCAAGGACCGAACGGTCAGGGGCGGTAAAGACAGTTTTCATTGGTGTTTCGACGCGCATGCCGCCATCTTCGTCAGATTCAACACCACGAGCCTTATGGATGACGATCTGTTGGCCCTGATGAACGAGACGGGCAACACCGTTGTCACGCTCCGCTTCCTTCCAACCCGAGACGGCGGCGTAAAAATCGGCCATCGTCGAAACATCGGCGACGAAAATCACCGTGCGAGAGAGTTGAAGCGGGGTTGCCATGGCGCCCAATCTAGTTGGCACGTTCGCACGTTTTGAGCCCGTGGCACCGTCGCGCCTCTCTCATCCTCTTCGTATTGCTACCTTCGTAGTCACTGAACATAGGAGCGCTGTGAGCGAAATTCCCGTCATCGACCTGCAGCCCTGGTTCCACGGAACCGCCACCGACCGCCAGGCGGTCGCTCGAGCGATGAATACAGCGTGTCACGAGGTGGGCTTCCTGCAAGTCCTGGGTCACGGGGTTGCCGACCCTCTGCGGGCTGGCGTTTTGAACCAGATGAACGAGTTCTTTAAGCAAGAGACCTCGCTTAAAGAGAGCGTTCGGCCCACCGACGGCTCCTACCGTGGCTACTCGGGGCGAAAGAGTGAGAGTTTCGCATACACCGTCGGCGACATTCGCCCGGCCGACCTGGTCGAAGCCTTTGTGATGGGTAGCCAAGACCAATCCGGTGCTCGCACGGGCGCGATTCACACCCACGCTCCAAATGTCTGGCCCGAAAATCTCCGCGACTTTGCCGCAACTACCTGGGAGTACTACCTAGCCGCTCGCCAGCTCTCCGAGACAATGGCCGACATCAGCGCCCTGGCTCTAGACCTTGATCCGAACTTTTTCCAAGAGCGCCTCAGCGACGCGGTCGTCACGATGCGTATGAACTGGTACCAGCGTCTCGCCAACGAACCGGAACTCGATGAACAACAGATGGCTCTCGGCGCGCACACGGACTACGGCATCTTGACGGTCCTGCTCGCTGACGTCGGTCCTGGGCTCCAGATCTTGAGCGACACCAGCGAATGGATCAATGTCTCGCCGCTCGCCGACGCCTTCGTCATCAATGTGGGCGACGCCCTCGCCGTATGGACGAACAACCATTGGAAATCAACCGTCCATCGTGTCGTGCCATCAATGGCGATTGGCGGAAAACCTCGGCGCTCCATCGCGCTGTTTCAAGACGGAAACTTCGACACCCCGCTGCACGTCTTAGATCAATTCACTTCGCCAGACAACCCACCGCGCTACGCGCCCACCACGCTCGGTGAACACGTCACGAGCAAGATCATCGGTGGACGTGACTCGGTTATTCCCGCCGTGCAGCAAACGCTCGGCCAGCGCAAGACCAACTAGTTCAGTTGAAAGATTCGATAACCGCCGGGTTCCAGCACTTCGTCGTCTGACGATGCTGCGAGCACGCTGGCGACGTTCTGAAGTCCAAGCTCCGCGGGAGCATCAGCGAAGTTAATAACCACGGCTAGACGTTCGGCGTCGAGCACCCGTTCGAAATACAGAACATCGCCACGCACATCGAGAGATTCCAAGGATCCACGTCGCAGCGCCCGGTGGCGCCGACGGAGCGTCAGAAGCTCCATCGTGGCGACGAGATAGGAGCTCTCCTGGGCGATCTGACTTTCCACGCTCAGCTCAGCAGCGCGAACCACCGAAGGGAGCCATGGCTCGCTGGGCCAACCGCCAAAGGCGCCCTTGGTCCAGGGAATTGGGGCTCGGCAGCCGTCACGGCCCCCAGGGTCCACGACGCGATCCGCGGGAATGACGGCATCGGGAAGACCGAGCTCTTCGCCGGCGTAGAGAAACGGTGTGCCGCGAAGCGTCAGCAGAAGGAGCATTGCGGCCCGAATCCGTGCGGGAGTCTCACCGACGCGGCTCGCCAATCGTTGATTGTCGTGATTGCTGAGCACCCAAGTGGGCCACGCGTTGGTGTGGGTGGCTTCGGTGACTTCGATGAGCTCGGCCCACGACTGGGCGCGCCACGGCGTCATCAGGCTGGCGAAGTTGAAGGACATGTGGAGCTCGTCACCCTGCCCGTAATACGTAGCGACGCGAGTTGGTTCGAAGAGGTAGACCTCGCCAACAGCGACACGGTCATCAAATTCGTTGAGCACGGACCGAATCTCTCGGAGATAGTCATGCGTCCGAGGAACATCGTTCAGCGGAACGTGCGATAGTGCGGCGAGTGATGGGTCGTCATCGACGTCGAGCTCTTTGCCAATGAGATGGATCACGTCCATGCGAAACCCATCGATACCGAGTCGCAGCCAGAAACGCAAGGTCTCCTTCATTGCTTCGCGGACCTCGACGTTGTCCCAGTTGAGATCGGGCTGGCTCTCTAGAAAGCAGTGGAGGAAGTATTCGTCAGTCTCGCCATCCAGCGTCCAGACCGATTCATCACTCCAGGCCCGTATCCAGTTATTGGGCAGCTGTCCATCAGCTCGGCGCTCACGCCACACGTACCAATCACGCTTGGCGCTGTTACGACCGGACCGCGACTCTTGAAACCATGGGTGATCGGAGGAAGTGTGGTTGGGGACCCAGTCCAAGATGATTCGCATGCCTCGAGCGTGGACCTCGTTCGTGAGGGACCTGAGATCATCGAGCGTCCCAAAGAGTTCGTCCACACCGCAGTAGTCAGCGACGTCGTAACCGAAGTCGCGCATTGGGGACGGGAAAATTGGTGAGACCCAGAGCGCGTCGACTCCGAGTGCTTCGAGGTAGTCCAGCTTTCGCCGGATTCCATTGATATCCCCGACGCCGTCACCGTTGGTGTCAAAGAACGACCGTGGGTAGATCTGATAGAAAACTGCTTCCTGCCACCATGCCACGACGCAAACCTAGCCCTCATAGCCTGTAGTGATGGCGTACCTCCTCCTGATGGCCATCGTTTTCGGTGTGGCCCTCATTCCCGTCTTTGGCCCCCCTGTCTGGATTGTCCTCGTGGTGGCCAAGTTTCGCTGGAACCTCAATCCCGTCCTCCTGGTTGGACTCGGCGTCGTTGCGTCAACGGCCGGCCGCTACACCCTGTCCCGTGTGGCGCGACACCTGGAGCGTTTCGTGCCGCGGCGCGCCAAGGAGAATCTCGAAGCGGCCAGCAGTTACATCGAGAGTCATCGTGGTGGCATCTTTGCGCTGCTCGCCGTCTTTGTCGTTTCCCCGCTTCCGTCGGGGCAGCTCTTTGTCGCGGCCGGAATTCTCCGCATCCGCATGCTCCCCATTACCTTGGCGTACGCCGCTGGTCGCTTAGTCAGCTACAGCCTGTATGTCGCCGGTGCCACGGTTGCCCAGTACTCGGCCGGAGACGTCATCGGCAAGATGTGGGGCAAACCCTGGATGATTGTGGTCCAGATTCTCCTCGCCGGCGGAGTCGTCGCCCTGCCCTTTATTCCCTGGTCCAAGCGGCGCCCAGCGGCCTAGGTCCGCTCGTTCGGGGTTTGTCATAGCGCCACGCCACTCTGGGCTCCCGAGAAGGAGTCCGACATGACCAATCCCAACATCACTCTCTACGAAGAGATTCTGAACGATTTCGCCGAAAAGCCCACGGCCTTCAGCGCCACGAGCGACATTGAAAATATGGAGCGGGCCCTCATTGCTCTCAACGAATCCTCCGAAGCCACTCTCGTGCGTTATCACACCTACGCCGAAATGCCGACGTTTCTCTACGAGCTCACGGCGCGGCAGACCTGGATCTTGATTGATCGCATCGCCAACGCAAAGACCAAGGTTGTGGTTCGAAGCTTTGAGTCGCTGGCCGCCGTGGCCGACGCCCTGGCACTCGTGTCGGGCATTCACGGAGACGCCGATGTCTCGTGGAGCGAAGCGGAGCCTCCTTCATACAGCGATGGTGATGACCCCTTCGCCGACGACGCGGAGTAGTTAGTTACGCAGAAAAAGACGCTCGCGTTTTTCGCGCGTGTAGCCAGTCGTCCTTTCGTACGATTCGCGATACGAGAATCCTTGACTCGAAATGACGTGCACCAGTTCGCCGACGTCGACGACTTCTGGGTGCATCTCCATCACGATGGCCGAGAAGGTCTTGACCCACGCAGCGTCGAGTTGCTGGAGCAGCGGGCCCTCCATGCCTTCGATGTCCATCTTGAGCAGGGGTTGCGCGAAGGTCACGTCATTGATGATTTCAAGCAGCGCCACGAGGGGAATCTCTCGCCCCGTGTCGGCGACGTGGCCCATGTTCGACGACTCGGTGACCGCGAAGTAAGTCACGCCGTGCTCGAGACCAACTGCGGCCTCTATGACTTGGCAGGGCACACCATTGGCACGGGCATTGGTTCTCAGGAGGCGGGTGTTCTCTGGCAACGGTTCGACGGCGATGACGCCCTCGAGGTTGTAGGTCTTGGCAAGCCAGATCGTGGCCAGGCCGATATTGGCGCCGAGGTCGACGAGACCGGTGACCTCCACGCCTTCGGGCAAGCGATAGATCTCATCAATAAAGATCTCGCGAATTCCTTGGATATCGCCACGGTTTGGACGGTAGTGAACTGTTATGCCGGACGAAGTGCGGAGGGTTCGGACTTTCTTCTCTTCACGAGGGCCGTAATAGCCCTGGATACGCGGCCACGCCAAGGCCCGATACAAAATGACGTCAAACAGCCACTGGCGTCGGCCCGCTTCGAGGGCCGTGCGACCCCAGTGCGTCTCTTGGCGAATACCCCACCAGGTGCGGTGGAGTCGTCCCTTCATAGATGGCAATCTAACAAAGAGCGCTTGGCCCGTTAGGCCTGGGGGCGGTCTCGTCGGCGGAGTTCATCTTCGACCTGCGACGGATCGATGCCCCGAGTACGCAACAGCAGCAGGGTGTGGAACCACAGGTCGGCCACTTCGCTGATCACGCGCTCATCGCTCTCACTCAACGCAGCCACGACCGACTCGGTGGCCTCTTCGCCGACCTTTTGCGCCACCGGCCCGATACCCCGAGCCAACATCGAGGCCACGTAGGACGTCGAGTCTCCGGAGGTTTCGCGCTGAAGAATTCGACGCCACAGCCACGGGGTGAAACAGCTCGTCGATCCGTCGTGACACGTTGGTCCGTCGGCTTCAACCCGGACGAGCAGGGCGTCGTCGTCACAGTCAGCGATGATCTCGCGAAGGCGCAGGGTGTTGCCCGACGTCTCACCCTTCTTCCAGAGTTGTTGACGTGAGCGTGAAAAGAAGTGAACGTAGCCGGTGGACTTGGTGAGGGCCAGTGCCTCATCGTCCATCCAGCCGAGCATCAAGATGCGGTCCGTCTGGTCATCTTGAATAATTGCTGCACGCAGTGCTTCGCTCATACGAGTTCCTTCCATGGTCGTAGTTTGATTCCGAGTGCTTCCACTTCACGACGTAACCCCGGCAGTCCTTGAGGATTTTCGTGGACGATTGAGGCAATCAGGGCCGCGTCAGTAACGCGCAGGGCTTCGGCCACGTGTGAAGCGTTACCCGCTCCGCCTGAGGCGATCACGGGAATAGAGACGAGCGCTCGCACGCTGGCGGTCAGTTCGAGGTCAAACCCCGTGCGTTGGCCGTCTTGGCGAATGGAGGTCAACAGGATTTCGCCGGCGCCGCGCTCGGCCGCCTCGTGGGCCCACGGCAACGTCGCCCGATCAGTTGGTCGACGCCCACCATGCGTGTGGACAACTCCATCGCCCGCATCAATGGCCACGACAACAGCCTGCGCTCCGAATCGCTCCGCAATCTCAGTGATTAACGAAGGCGTAGCGAGGGCGGCCGAGTTCAAACTGACGCGGTCGGCACCCGATTCAATGATCGCGGCGGCGTCGGCCACACTTCGAATGCCGCCACCCACGGTGAAGGGAATCGTGATGGCATCGGCCACAGCCGCGACGACGTCGAGCATGGTGGTCGACTCATTCGGGGTCGCCGCGATGTCGAGGAGAACGAGTTCGTCAGCGCCGCCATTTGAATAGTGGGTTGCCAGCTCCACGGGATCGCCAACGTCACGAAGTCCTTCGAAGCTGATGCCCTTCACCACCCGGCCATGCGCCATATCGAGGCAGGGAATCAGGCGCGGGAAAGACATTGTTCCAAATAGCTCAGGCCGGCCGTTCCACTCTTTTCGGGGTGAAACTGCGCCCCCACGAACGCACCAGCTTCAATCACTGCCGTGATGCCGTCTGAGATGCCCGTCGCGGCCGGGGTGTCGGCGTAGTAGCTATGCGCAAAGTAGAAGGCTTCATCCAGTGGCGTAACGAGTTGCCATCCCAGGCGCGGCACGCGACCTTGCGGTAGTCGACGAACGGTACCCGGCACGAGACCCAGACCCTCAACGCCACCGTCTTCTTCGAGATACTCGAGCGCCAGTTGCATCCCGAGACAGATCCCCACGAGGGGCGCACCGTCGAGAAACCGTTGGCGCAAGACCGTGACGGCCCCGGTCGCCCCTAAGTGCTCCATGGCCGACTTGGCCGAACCGACACCGGGCAACAGCACCAGGGGTGCGGCGAGCAGTTCCGAGGGATCGCTCGTCAACGTGGAGTCAAAGCCGAGTCGTCGTAGTGCTGATCGCACTGAGCGCGTATTACCCGCCCCGTAGTCAACGACGGCGACTGAAATCACAAAGAGCCCTTCGTTGAGCGAATGACACCACCGTCACGACGCAGGGCTTCGGCGAGGGCGCGGCCCACGGCCTTAAAGGCCGCTTCGGCAACGTGGTGGGCGTTTTGGCCCGTGGCCGTGACGTGCAACGTGATCTTGGCCGTCTGCACGAACGACTCGAGGGCGTGCGTGGCCATGCCGGGATCTGGTTCGATCGAAATCGTGGCCGTGGGACGGCCCGAGAGGTCGACGACGGCGTGCGCCAACGCTTCGTCCATTGGTACTCGAGCTTCGCCGTAGCGAGCAATGCCCTTGCGGTCACCGAGCGACGCACTGAAGGCGTCACCGAAGGCCCGCATCATGTCTTCGACGGTGTGGTGGTCCCCCGTCTCGTGGTCGCCAAGACCCTCGAGGCGAAGGTCCATCCCACCGTGAAAGGCCAACTGCTGGAGCATGTGGTCGTAGAAACCCTGGCCGGTATCGACAAAGACGCGGCCCTGACCGGGAACGCGGAGACGAATAGAGATTGAGGTCTCGGCCGTGGCCCGTCGAAAGAGCGTCGGAATTGACGATGGAGACTCACCGCGTTGCCAGGCCGCTAAGGCCTCGAGCATGCGATCGTCGTCCAGTTCATCGCGCACGCTGATGCGCAAGGCACCCGGGAAGGCGCGCAGCACAATGCCGAACGGAAGAAGTCCGAAAACGACCTCTTCGGGGTTCTCCATGGGAATGTAGAGAAAGTTGGTGTAGGAACGAAGCGGTGTGAGCCCGAGCTCGGCCAACGCCTGGGCGACGCGGTCACGCTCGGCAACTTGGGCGCTGACGTCCGGTGGCGTACCGAGGGCCGCGAGCGCTAGTGCCGCCGAAAGGGTTGAGACCGAGAGCGGAGCGAGTCGCGCGTTCATCGCGTCGGCCAGTTTCGGAGTCGTAATCGCGTACCCCACGCGGGCACCGGCCAGGCCAAAGGCCTTAGAG